>NZ_JBARMY010000124.1:0-13884 GCF_049802695.1 Mycobacterium sp. | reverse complement strand
CAACTGTTGCATCGCCGAACCCTCGGCGCTGCGGCGCGCCGCCGGCTCGGAGCTGTCCGACTGTTGGGCGGCGGCCTGTTGCGCGGCGGCGCTTCGCAGTTGCGCCGCCATCGGTTCGGGCAACTGCACCGGTAACGGCGTCCGCACCGGCAGTGGCGTGTCACCACGGCGAACCACCGTGTCGGCCAACGCTTGCCGGGCCTCTTCGGTCAGTGCGTCGATGGTTTCGTGCGCCCCGTTGACGACGCAACGAATCATCCACCGGTAACCGTCGACTCCGATGAAGCGCACCACACCGGTCGCGCTGCCGACGACTTCGCGGCCCCATGGGCCGTCCTGGATCGAGACCTTGGCGGAATCCTGCCGAAGCGAGTCGGCCAGCTCGCCAGCCACCTCACGCCACAGACTCCCGGTCTTGGGTGCCGCATAGGCGGCGATGGTGAACCGACCGTTGACTGTCACCACCCATATGGCGCTGGGAACGCCGGTCTGGGTGAGCTCGACTTGCAATTGACCTTCGGTGGGCATCGGAATCAGCACCGAACCGAGGTCCAGCCGGCCACCCTCCGCCGCCGTCGGGTCGTCGAACTCTTCGATATCGAACGGGCCGTCGAGGTCCTCGACGGGTTCCGGCTCAGCCGGCAACTCCTTCTGCGGGGGCTCAACCGGTGCGTGCTCGCCAGAAGTGGGCTCGCCAGAAGTGGGCTCCGGGCCGCCTTTGGCCCTGTGCTTACCGAATGCCATAATCCACGCCGCTCCTCCTCATCGCTTCGCTCTGCATCGTCGCCAGCGGTCAGAGACTCGCATGTCCGCCGGAGGAACCGTGACCGCCGTGGCCACGGGATGTTTCGGCCAGCCCCGCCTCGTCGAAAGACGAAACCTCGACCACGTCGACCAGTTCAATTCGCTGAACGAGCAGTTGAGCGATGCGGTCGCCGCGGTGCACGACGATCGGGGTGACCAGATCGAGATTAATCAGCGCGACCTTGATCTCGCCGCGATATCCGGCGTCAATCGTGCCCGGGCTGTTGACGATCGAAAGACCCAAGCGCGCAGCCAAACCGGAACGCGGGTGCACCAGGCCCACCATGCCGTACGGGATGGCGACCGCAATGCCGGTGGCAACCAGGGCACGCTGACCCGGCGCAAGCTGGACGTCCTCGGCGCTGTAGAGGTCGATGCCGGCGTCACCGTCGTGGGCGCGACTGGGCAGCGGTAGGCCGGTGTCCAGGCGGACAACCGCGAGACTGGTCGACACGGGGCCACAGATTACCCTTGACCGGGTGTCCGGTTCCCGCGTTGCTCCACGCAAAGTGCGGTATCGCGAGCGGCTGTGGGTGCCGTGGTGGTGGTGGCCGGTCGGCTTCGCGCTGCCGACGGTCGTCGCCGTTGAGATCAACCACGCCGTGCCCGCGCTCCCCGATTGGCTGTCGTTCGCGGTGCTGTTCCCGGTGGCCGCCGCGGCGCTGCTGTGGCTCGGAAGAATCGAGATCCAGGTGGCGGACGGCGACGGGCAAGTCGAACTCTGGGCCGGGGAAGCGCATCTGCCCGTCACTGTCATCGCGCGGTCCGCCGAGGTACCGCGCTCTGCCAAATCGGCGACTCTCGGCCGCCAACTCGACCCGGCCGCCTTCGTATTGCATCGGGGGTGGGTGGGACCGATGGTGCTGGTGGTTCTGGACGACACCGACGATCCGACGCCTTACTGGTTGGTGAGTTGCCGGCACCCGGATCGAATGTTGTCAGCACTGCGAAGCTGACCGGTCAGTTCGCCTGGAGACGATCAGGCGGCGCAGTCGGTGCAGATCATCAAGCCGTTCTTCTCACTGGCGAGCCTGCTGCGGTGCTGCACCAGGAAGCAACTCGAGCAGGTGAATTCGTCGGCTTGCTTTGGAATGACACGAACGGACAGCTCTTCACCGGACAGGTCGGCACCGGGTAGCTCGAAGGATTCAGCAGTCTCGGACTCGTCAACGTCGACCACCGCCGACGCAGCTTCGTTTCGCCTAGCCTTCAATTCCTCGAGCGAGTCTTCAGAAACGTCATCCGTCTCGGTGCGCCGCGGGGCGTCATAGTCGGTAGGCATGGTGTTTGTCCCTCATCCCCTCGTTAACCTGCCAAGCAACGCTTTGTTGTACCAGCGTCGAACGCATCCACCAAACGATTCGTGCCCGTATATATGTTCAATCAAGTGTGATTTACGTCACAACGATGGCCCGACGCGGCGAAGGGCGCGCAAACCCTGCGCTTAGAGTGCAATACGTGGTCGCACAAATCACAGAGGGCACTGCTTTCGACAAGCATGGTCATACCTTTCGCCGGCGCAATCCCCGGCCGGCGATTGTGGTCCTGATCCTTCTGGTGGTATTCGCCGGAGTGGTGTGGACGATGGCGCTGACACGGCCGGCCGACGTGCGCGAGGTTGTGGCGTGCAATCCGCCGCCGCCGCTGGAGCCCGGCGCCGAGCCAGCCAAACTCGGCGAGCCGGTGAGTCACAGCACCATGGTGCACGTCGGCCCCGCGAAACTGATCGACACTAAGGTTCGCGTCCTCAACGCCAGCGGCCGGGGTGGCCAGGCCGCCGACGTCGCCGACGCCCTGCGGGATTTGGGCTTCGCCCCGCCAACCGCCGCCAACGACCCGGTATATGCCAACACCCGGCTGACCTGTCAGGGCCAGATCCGGTTCGGCGAGGCGGGCCAGGCAGCCGCGGCTGCGGTCTGGCTGGTGGCACCGTGCACGGAGCTGTTCAAAGACGACCGCGCCGACGACTCCGTCGATCTCGCCCTCGGTACCGACTTCAGCGCGCTGACGCACAGCGACGACATCGACGCCGTGCTCGCCGGTTTGCGGCCAGAATCCACCGAGCAGTCAGATCCGGCCCTGCTGGCGAAAATTCACAACAGCACCTGCTGACCGGCGCGCTCTCAGCCCGGAATCGGCTCGGATCCGCCGAATCGCGCCAAGGCAGCCACCAGTTCATCGGCAATCCCCGGCGCCGCCGCGACTACCAGGCCGCCGGCATCCTGCTCCTCCCGGGCGGGCAGTACCACAAGAGCTCCGGCCTCGGCGGCGATCAGTGTCCCCGCCGCGCAGTCCCACACGTGCAGACCGTGCTCGAAATAGGCATCCAGCCGGCCGGCCGCGACCATGCACAAATCGAGCGCCGCAGACCCGATGCGGCGCACGTCACGCACCTCCGGCAGCATGCGCGCCAGCAACGCCGCCTGAGTGGTACGGCGCCGCCGGGAGTAGGCGAAGCCGGTGCCCAACAGTGCCATCGACAACTCGTCGATGGCACTGCACCGCAATGCCCGGGTCCCGTCCTCGCCGGTCAGCTGAGCGCCTAAGCCCCGGGCCGCCGAATACACCCGGCCGGCGGCGACGTCAGCCACCGCACCGGCCACCGACACGCCGTCGACCTGAGCGGCGACCGACACCGCGTAGGCCGGGATGCCGTAGACGAAGTTCACCGTGCCGTCGATGGGGTCGAGCACCCACGTCACGGTCCCCGGCGCCGCCGTCGCACTGTGCGGCCCGCCTCCTTCTTCCCCGAGCACCGGGTCACCGGCTCGTAGTTGTTTGAGCCGATCACGCAGCAGCCGTTCGGTTTCGGTGTCCACCACAGTTACCGGATCGGTCGGTGTGCTCTTCGTGCGCACCGCCGCGCTGCCGACGGCGGCGCCGTCACCGAATACCTCTGCTCGCCTCCGCCGCACGAAAGCCGCCGCCTCGGTAGCCACGGTTTCGGCGATCGAACGAAGGTGGGCAGGCTCGATGCCAGGTGTCGTCACGGGTCCATCGCATCACAGGGTCTGCCCCAGTGTCGTCAGGCTCAAGTTCATTCAATCGCCCGACTCCTCAGCGGCGGGGCACCCGCATCGTCGTCAGGCTAAGGTACTGAGCACTATCAACGTCTCGCCGAGGAGATTCGATGAGCAGAACTCGCTCGACCAGCGGCTCGGCATCTGACGCGAAGAAAAGCAAGCAGAACGGGCGCGCGTTCGGCGTCGATGTCGGGGGCAGCGGCGTCAAAGGCGGAATCGTCGACCTAAGCAGCGGAAAGCTGGTCGGCGACCGGTTCAAGCTGCCGACCCCCCAACCGGCCACGCCGTTGGCGGTCGCCAAAACCATCGCCGAGGTCGTCAATGAGTTCAGCTGGACGGGTCCGCTAGGTGTGACTTATCCCGGTGTCGTGACCGGGGGCGTCGTTCGAACCGCGGCGAACGTCGACAAATCGTGGATCGGAACGAACGCGCACGACATGATCAGCGCTGAACTCGACGGCCAGGAACTGGTCGTCCTCAACGACGCCGACGCGGCCGGACTTGCGGAACAGCACTACGGCGCGGGCAAGGATAAAGACGGCGTTGTGGTGTTGCTGACTTTCGGAACCGGAATCGGCTCGGCCCTGATTCACAACGGCATTTTGCTGCCCAACACCGAATTCGGACACCTCGATGTCGACGGCAAGGAGGCCGAGCACCGGGCCGCTTCATCGGTGCGGGACAGAAAAGGGTGGAGCTACAAGAAGTGGGCGAAGCAGGTGACGAAGGTGCTGATCGCCTACGAAAACGCCTTTTGGCCTGACCTGTTCGTCGCCGGCGGCGGCATCAGCCGCAAGGCCGACAAGTGGCTTCCACTGCTGGAGAATCGCACCCCCGTGGTAGCCGCCGCGCTGCTCAACACGGCCGGAATCGTCGGCGCGGCGATGGCGGCCACCAGCGACGTAACACATTGATTATGCCCGCTCGACGGGGTAACGGCGCTTGCTGTCGTTACAATGGTTATCGGCGGCCGCCTGAACCGATAGCGGCGAGATGATGCCGACAATCGATATAGCCGACACTTTCGGTCGCGCACGCCCCAGGCGCCGGAGGTGAGTCCGATCGAAGGGAAGTTCGTGGCAGCGACGAAGGCAAGCCCGTCCACCGATGAGCCGGTGAAGCGCACCGCCCCCAAGTCGCCCGCGAAGGCCACCGCCAAGCGTGCTACGGCCAAATCCGCCAACGGCTCGGCCGCCGCCAAACGGTCCACCAAAGCAACCCCCCGCGCTGCCAAGGAAGCGGACACCAAAACCGCCCCGGGGACAAAATCCGCCGCCAAGAAGAGCCCGGTGGCGCAGGCCGCCGCCGGTAGCCGCGGCAAAAAAACGGCGACGCCTCAAGATGCCGAAGTGGTTGGCGACGCCGATGCCGTCGTAGCCGAGGGCGCCGACGAGGAGCTGGACGCCGATCCCGAGATCGAGCCGGGTGAGGACATCGACATCGACATCGATGCCGCGGACCTCACCCTCGACGACGATCTTGAAGAGGACGGGCCGGCCGCCGTCGCAGCGTCCGCCGGGAGCGAAGATGCCGTCGTCGAAGTGGTCGGCACGGCCCCCGCACGCGCCGCCGAAGACGACGAAGAGATAGCCGAACCCAGTGAAAAGGATAAGGCCTCCGGCGATTTCGTCTGGGACGAAGACGAGTCCGAGGCGCTGCGGCAGGCCCGCAAGGACGCTGAACTCACCGCTTCAGCGGACTCGGTGCGCGCCTACCTCAAGCAGATCGGCAAGGTGGCACTGCTCAACGCTGAAGAAGAGGTTGAGCTGGCCAAGCGGATCGAGGCGGGTCTTTACGCGACTCAGCTGATGACCGAGCTGACGGAACGCGGCGAGAAGCTGCCGGCCGCCCAGCGACGCGACATGGCATGGATCTGCCGCGACGGCGACCGCGCGAAAAACCATCTGTTGGAAGCGAACCTGCGTCTGGTGGTATCGCTGGCCAAGCGGTACACCGGTCGCGGCATGGCGTTCCTGGACCTGATCCAGGAAGGCAACCTGGGCTTGATCCGCGCGGTGGAGAAATTCGATTACACCAAGGGCTACAAGTTTTCCACCTACGCGACGTGGTGGATCCGCCAGGCCATCACGCGGGCCATGGCCGACCAGGCGCGCACCATCCGGATTCCGGTGCACATGGTCGAGGTGATCAACAAGCTGGGCCGCATCCAACGTGAGCTGCTGCAGGACCTTGGCCGCGAGCCCACTCCTGAAGAGCTGGCCAAAGAGATGGACATCACCCCGGAGAAGGTCCTCGAAATCCAGCAGTACGCCCGTGAGCCGATCTCGCTGGACCAGACCATCGGCGACGAGGGTGACAGCCAGCTCGGCGACTTCATCGAGGACAGCGAAGCGGTGGTGGCCGTCGACGCGGTGTCGTTCACACTGCTGCAAGACCAGCTGCAGTCGGTGCTGGAGACGCTGTCCGAGCGCGAGGCCGGCGTGGTCCGGTTGCGCTTCGGGCTCACCGACGGCCAGCCCCGAACCCTGGACGAGATCGGGCAGGTCTACGGCGTCACCCGGGAACGGATCCGCCAGATCGAGTCCAAGACCATGTCAAAGTTGCGCCACCCCAGCCGTTCGCAGGTCCTGCGCGACTACCTGGATTGAGCGACACCCCGTATCAATTGCCTGACCAGCAGTTTGCCGGTCAGTACAGGAATAGACCGCGAATTGGTCAAGGGCTTCGTGGCCGATCTGCTCGACG
This sequence comes from Mycobacterium sp., assembly GCF_049802695.1. Taxonomy (GTDB): domain Bacteria; phylum Actinomycetota; class Actinomycetes; order Mycobacteriales; family Mycobacteriaceae; genus Mycobacterium. The sequence goes on along the minus strand of NZ_JBARMY010000124.1, from coordinate 7,351 downwards.
CCGGTGCTGAACCGTCCACGGCGCGGTACCGCCAGCTCGGCGTGCGCCGCTTCTCCGCATGGCTGAGCGAAGAAGGCGAACTCGATGACGACTCGCTGCTCGGACTCAGAACGGCCAAGCTCGACTCCAAGGCCACCGAGTCACTGACCGACACCGAGCTGCCCAAGTTGATCAAGGCGTGCGTCGGGAGAGAGTTCCGCGACCGGCGCGACGAGGCCATCGTGCGGCTGATGGCCGAGACGCGGATGCGCGCCGGAGAGGTCACGGCCAGTCAGTCGGCGACGTTGACCTGAACCGCGGACTGGTGACAGTGCGGCGCGGTGAGGGCGGCAAGGGTGGGCTGGCGCCGTTCGGCGATCAGACCACAAGGGCTATCGATCGCTACCTGCGCGCACGGCGCACTCATCGGCTCGCTGAGACGCCGCCGCTGTGGCTCGGTGACCGCGGCAAGTCGCTGGAGTACTACGGGCTGCATAGCGCGCTGAAAATATCGCCGCCAGTTGGCCGGCCTGCCGAACTTCACCCGCACCTATTACGCGCGGCACCGCCGCGTCGCGGTAGCTGGCCGCGGGCGGCTCTGGGGGCGGTCTAATGGCCGTCGCCGGGTGGTCGACCCGCGACATGATCGGACAGATACACGAGGGCCACCGCGTCCGAGCCACGGCAGCCGAGGCGCGTGGACTGGGGTTGGGTGAGCTGTGAGCCAAGTGGAACCTGTCGGCATGTTCGGATGGGAGACCGACCTGTGGCGACAATGCCATACCAGGCACGACCTGTAGGGCGTTCGGACGGTTCAGACCACGCAGTGCCCTGACGGCACCGCAGTCGTGATGTCGGTTCAGGCCGGCGCAGCGGTCGGTTGGGTGCGTATGGGACTGATGGTCGAGTCCAACCCGTGGGGCGACACCGAGTGGACAATCACCACCTACTCATGGCGCGCTGAGTAACGTATCAGCCTCTCAGTGCCACGTCCCGCGGAGATCAACACCGTCACCGGCCTGCCCACCACCTGATCTCGATGATCTACGGAGATGAACAAGTGACAGGGAAAACCGTGAAGGTTAAAGTCAACGCACCGTTTCGCATGGTGCACCAGGGCGAACCGTATTCCAACGGCGCTGAGCTAACCGTGCCCGACGAAGTAGCGCAGCATTGGCAACGCTCAGGATTCGTCGAGCACGCCATTAAATGAGCCCCTCGGCGTGCCCGGCGTCACACACTGCCTTCGAGAAATTCCTTTGCATGGACAGTCTGGAGTGGCTGAAATTCGAGCAGCGTCCTATAGGCGCAAATCGCTGCGCGCATGCCCTGACCGGACTTAGGCTTACTTCTGCTCGATTGGAGTTGACGAGGCAATCACGTTTACGCCAACGGGACGAAGGAGATGTGGCTATGAAGCTGAAACAATTCATCGCGAAAGCAATATTCGCCGGTGGCTTAGGCTTGACCGCCGTCGGACTTGGTATGGGCGCGGCATATGCAGACCCGCCCTCTCCGCCACCGGTGCCGCCCGCGCCTGGCGTCCCGGCCGCGCCTGGTGTCCCGGCCGCGCCTGGTGTCCCGCAACAGTAAGCGCTCCAGCAAACTCGTTAGTACATGCCGGGCAATCGGAGCTACCCGCTGCCCTCTACCCTCCTGACCATCAGCGCTCGCGCAACGCTCTTGTTTGCGACGATGCGCCGCCTGGAACCATGCCGGGGGTATCAAAACGCCCCTAACTCGATGGCTAACGGAGTCGAGTCGGCTGCCACTCGTCGAACATGCGCGGCACCGACGGCTCAACTCGTCTCAATTCCACCCCGGGCTCATGCCTGACGGCCCGAGCAATCGAGCTGACGAACTCGCTGCGCTGCCCAGCGCCGCAGCCCTCGCAACCGTCTACCAGCCCGCCGTTCTTTCAAAGGCTACCGACCATTTACTTCGTGGCTGGAAAACACGAGGACGATCGATTACGGGCATATCAGGGGGAACGACATGCTTGGTCAATTCATGTTCATCCTCGTATCGATCGTCCTGTTCATGGCAGCTGAGGTGGCGATTCTGAACACGGTGGCGAGGGGTACGCATCGGCGCGCGAACCTCAGCTGGTCAAGTCGATGACGACGAGTTCGCTGTCAGCCGGTGAGTCGGTGTCTGGTGTATTGCGCTATGCCCCGCAGTCGGCGAGCTGGTCCGCTGCACCGGTGGGTCGTGGATGGCTCGGCCGCCACAGCCGCTGCGCGCGCGGTCACCGGCTCGGCGCGAATCGGGTGCTTGTAGGTCACCAGCCGGGTTTGTGCCGGGGCGGCCATAGAAGCTCGATGTGTCGCCAGTGCGGTGCGTACTGTCTGCGGCGCCGATCGCCGACAAGTGCCACGTTCTGCCCGCTGCCGCAGCGGTGCGGTGACGGCAGCGGGACTCACGCGCGTTTGACGCTCGGCTCGCGAGGTACTCATGAGTGTCCAGACGTCGGCCACGGTGGCCGATTCCCGGCTAACTGAGGAGCAAGTAACCGTGAGTGGTACGGATAAGGCGAAGAATAAGGCCCAAGAGCTCGGTGGGAAGGCCAAGGAAGCGGTTGGCAAGGCGACCGGCGATGAGAGCACTCGGAATGAGGGCCAGGGCGATCAGGCGAAGTCCAACGTCAAAGACGCCGGTGAGAACGTCAAAGACGCCTTCAAAAAGTAAGCGGGTGTAAGCCACCCCCACTTCCGTGCCGACGGAAGACGGACATCGAGAAGCCCCAGCGAATGAGCGATAGACCTGCCAGCGAACCGCTCATTAACACGAGCTGTCCATCGACCAGCGTCGGGCGTTGAAATCGGCAGCACTGGTTGCGCAGCGAATTCGCCGACACCTCCAGTGTCGAGACCGTTTGATCAGGTCGTGTACTCGTCCTACGAGCAGTTCGCGGCCCGCGCGACCGTTCACGACTTCCTGCCGCTGCTGGCAGAGCGCTTCGCGCGGCAACGACTTCGCGCCCCGAAGGAAAAGCCCGAATCGACCGCGGCGCAGATCACGCACGCATCATGCGCTTGGTAACCGCGAAATACCCTATCGAGACACGGCTATCGAGATTCGTGTTTGCGCTCATCCAGATGCTCAAGCGCAAACCACGCACTGTCGCCGATAGCGGCGTCATCGTTATCCTCAAACCCGAGACGCTTTCCTAGCCGTCTGGTTGGGGTGCGACGAATTGCAAGCAAAGCCGCCAGCGCGGCCCAGTGAGCTGCGTTCGGTTGTGAGAGTGCAATAAGGGTGCATCAGTCCGACATTCTTCGGCAGTAACGTTGCGCCGCAACGGGCGAGAATTACTCCAAGATATCTGGCACCACACCGCACATCGACCGCCTGCGCCAAATGCGGCTTTGCACAGCGCACACCGCGCCGTAGTGCGCGACTACCTGGATTGAGGTCAGCACCCGTTCGCGGACAGCACAGCTGTTCAGCCGCGCCGGTAATACGGGTGGCATACCGTGACCGCATGTCGGCTGGCCGCGTCCGCATTTCATCGGGATCGAATTTTGAATCCGCCGTGGGTTATTCACGCGCTGTGCGCGTCGGCCCCTACGTCGCGGTGGCGGGAACGACCGGAACCGGCCACGACGTCATCGCCCAGACCCGAGATGCGCTGCGCCGCATCGAGTCAGCTCTGACGAAGTCCGGGGCATCACTACACGATGTCGTTCGCACCCGGATATACCTGACCGACATCACGCATTGGCGCGAAGTGGGCGCGGTGCATTCCGACGTCTTCGGTGCCATCCGCCCGGTGGCGACCATGGTGCAGGTTTGCGCGCTGATCGCACCGGAGCTCCTGGTTGAGATCGAGGCCGACGCCTACATTTACGACGGCGACTGCGAGACAGGCAGCGGCGGGAACGAACCGTCCGGTCCGGGCCGGTAGGCCACGACGTCGAAAACGGCCTGAACCGGCAGCGGCCCGTACACGTGTGGGAAGAGCATCGACTCCGGGTCGGTCGCGACCCCGGGCTCCCAACGCAGCGGCGAGTCCAGCCGGGCGGGATCGATGTGCAGCAGCACCAGGTCGTCGCGGCCGTGAAAAAGCCGGTTGGCCGGCAGGTGAACCTGGGCGGGTGTCGAAAGGTGAACGAACCCCGCGAGGTCCAGCGACTCAGGGTGCACCCGGCCGCGGATCTGCGCGGCCGACCAGTCCGCGGCAGGGCAGAGATGGACCAATGTGGGCGTGGCGATGTTCACACGGCCAGCCTGCCTGACCCGGCGTGAGAAACGACACAGCTGGGAACCCCCAGGGAACAACGCCTAGAGCCGCGGCGTCTGAGACAGTGGAAATAGCCAGAACGGAGACGCCAATGAACGCAACTGTGACGACCAGTCCTTCGCTGACTCGGGCTGATCGCTGCGACAGGTGCGGTGCTGCCGCGCGTGTGCGTGCGACGCTGCCGTCTGGCGCCGAGCTCCTCTTCTGCCAGCACCACGCCAACGAGCACGAGGCGAAATTGATCGAGTCCGCTGCTGTGCTGGAGGCCGCCGCGCAGGAGTCTTAGGACTTCGCCGGAGCGCTGAAAGAGGCTGACTTGGTCAGCCTCTTTTGAGCTGCTCGTAGATCCGCTTGCAGTCCGGGCACACCGGAGAACCTGGCTTGGCCGACCGTGTCACCGGAAACACCTCGCCGCACAGCGCGACGACGTGGGTGCCCATCACGGCGCTCTCAGCGATCTTGTCTTTCTTGACGTAATGGAAGTACTTCGGGGTGTCGCTGTCGGTCCCGTCATCGACGCGTTCGTCGGTGTCGGTGCGCTCGATCGTCTCGGTCTGCATGCCTCATATTGTGCCGGAAACGCGGTGCTCACCGCCCGTGAAATGGGCCTCAGCCGGAATCGTCCATTTGTGCAACAGTGGAGGAATGAAGCGCGGCCCAGAGCTGGGTTTCGACGACGACGGTCGACCGGTATTGATCACCGCCGCCGCGCCCTCCTATGAAGATCAGCATCGCCAACGCGTACGCAAGTACTTCACGCTGATGGCGTTCCGCATTCCTGCACTCGTGCTGGCCGCGGTGGCTTACGGCCAGTGGCACAACGGACTGATCTCTTTGGCGATCGTGGCCGCCTCGGTGCCGCTGCCGTGGATGGCGGTGCTGATCGCCAACGACCGGCCGCCGTTGCGCCCCGACGAACCGCGGCGATTCGACACCCCTCGTCGCCGCACGCCGCTGTTCCCGACGGCTGAGCGTCCTGCCCTCGAGCCGCGCAGATCTCCCATGCCTGAACCTGATTCTCAGGGCTGGCCCGACAGCGCTTCCCCATAGCGGTTGACCGTCTGACTCTCAGCACATTCTCAGCGTCACCGGCACATTTTCGCACGTCAACGGGTGTGAGACGGCCATGCGGCGGGAACTCATGGATCGGTTTGGTCGTTGGACCACATGACAGTTCAAGCCGATCGGGAGGGGCCATGGCAAACGCCACCACAAGCCGAGTTGACAGCGATCTGGACGCTCAAAGCCCAGCCGCGGACTTGGTACGGGTGTATTTGAACGGCATCGGCAAAACGGCGTTGCTGACCGCTGCCGACGAAGTCGAACTCGCTAAGCGTATCGAGGCAGGCCTCTACGCGCAGCACGTGCTTGACACCCGCAAGCGTCTCGGTGACAACCGCAAACGCGAGCTGGCGCTCGTGGTTCGCGACGGCGAAGCGGCGCGCCGCCATCTGCTAGAAGCAAACCTCCGGCTGGTAGTGTCGCTGGCAAAGCGGTACACCGGCCGCGGAATGCCGCTGCTGGATCTCATCCAGGAAGGCAACCTGGGCCTGATTCGGGCGATGGAGAAGTTCGACTACACAAAGGGATTCAAATTCTCCACGTATGCCACCTGGTGGATTCGCCAGGCCATCACTCGAGGTATGGCGGATCAGAGCCGCACCATCCGGCTGCCGGTTCACCTGGTCGAACAGGTCAACAAGTTGGCCCGAATCAAGCGGGAAATGCACCAGAATCTTGGCCGTGAGGCCACCGACGAGGAACTGGCCGCCGAATCCGGCATCCCGGTCGAGAAGATCAACGACCTGCTGGAGCACAGCCGCGACCCGGTGAGCCTCGACATGCCGGTGGGGTCCGAGGAGGAAGCCCCGCTGGGCGACTTCATCGAGGACGCCGAGGCAATGTCGGCGGAGAACGCTGTGATCGCCGAGCTGCTGCACACCGACATTCGCAGCGTGCTCGCCACGCTCGACGAGCGGGAGCATCAAGTGATCCGGCTGCGGTTCGGCCTGGACGACGGGCAGCCGCGCACACTCGACCAGATCGGCAAGCTCTTCGGCCTTTCCCGGGAGCGTGTCCGGCAGATCGAGCGCGAGGTGATGGCCAAACTGCGCAACGGCGAACGGGCCGACCGGTTGCGCTCCTACGCCAGCTAGACCCTGCACACCGATGCCCGCCGCCTGCCGCGGCGGGCATCGTGCTGCGGTGGAGTGTTAGGAGATCATCTGCGCTGCTGACGAAGTAGACTCGGCGGCAATGGAGGGTGCGGAATGAACGACTTGGTCGATACCACCGAGATGTACCTGCGGACCATTTACGACCTCGAAGAAGAGGGCGTAACGCCGCTGCGTGCACGTATCGCCGAACGGCTCGACCAGAGCGGGCCGACTGTCAGCCAGACCGTCTCGCGGATGGAGCGGGACGGTCTGCTGCATGTGGCCGGTGACCGCCACCTGGAGCTGACCGACAAGGGCCGGGCGCTGGCCGTAGCAGTGATGCGCAAGCACCGTCTGGCCGAACGTCTGCTCGTCGACGTCATCGGAGTTCCCTGGGAAGAAGTGCACGCTGAGGCGTGCCGGTGGGAGCACGTGATGAGCGAGGACGTCGAGCGGCGACTGGTCCATGTGCTCAACAACCCCACGACATCCCCGTTCGGCAACCCCATCCCCGGTCTGTTGGACTTGGGCGTGGGCCCCGGCTTCGGCGCCGAGGACGCTGTTCTGGTGCGGTTGACCGAATTACCCGCCGGGTCTCCAGTCGCAGTGGTCGTTCGTCAGATCACCGAACACGTCCAAGGCGACATCGACCTGATCACCCGATTCAAGGACGCGGGCGTCGTCCCGAACGCACGGGTGACCGTACAGAGCAATCCCAGCGGTGGCGTGACGATCGTGATCCCGGGCCACGAGAACGTGACGTTGCCGCACGAGATGGCGCACGCGGTCAAGGTCGAGAAGGTCTGACTCAGCCCGGCGACGATGCGGCCGAAACGGCCCGAGCTAGCCCGCGCGCCGGCCCCACGCCCGTCGCGGCGGCAGCTGCACCCCCAGCCGCTCAGCCAGTCGATATCCCGTCACCGCCAGCTCGCGGATGTGCTCGGGCCGCAGACCGGACTGCAGCGCCGTGTCC
>NZ_JBARMY010000123.1:0-24955 GCF_049802695.1 Mycobacterium sp. | reverse complement strand
GTCGGGCACCCGTCCCCGCCGTAGCGGCGCCTCCGGCACCACGAGTACCAGTACCGAAGCCGGCCGGGCGGCGTCGAGCGCGGAGGAGTCCGTCGCCGCTCCCACTGCCGCCCCGGCCCCCGAAGCCGCCGTCGAGACGTCGAGCACGGAGAGCTGAATCATGTTGATTCCCCGCAGAGTCAAGCACCGCAAGCAACACCACCCACGCCAGCGCGGCATCGCCAGTGGGGGTACCACGGTGAGCTTCGGTGACTACGGCATCCAGGCGCTCGAGCACGCCTATGTCACCAACCGGCAGATCGAGTCGGCACGTATCGCCATCAACCGCCACATCAAGCGCGGCGGCAAGGTGTGGATCAATATCTTCCCGGACCGGCCGCTGACCAAGAAGCCCGCCGAGACCCGAATGGGCTCGGGCAAGGGCTCGCCGGAGTGGTGGGTGGCCAACGTCAAACCGGGCCGGGTGCTCTTCGAGCTCAGCTACCCGAACGAGGCGATCGCGCGGGCCGCGTTGACCCGGGCCATCCACAAGTTGCCGATCAAGGCGCGCATCGTCACCCGAGAGGAGCAGTTCTGATGGCCGTGGGAGTGTCCGCCGGCGAACTGCGTGAACTGACCGAGGATGAGCTGACCGAGCGTCTGCGCGGATCCAAGGAGGAGCTGTTCAACCTGCGTTTCCAGATGGCGACGGGGCAGCTCAGCAACAACCGTCGGCTGCGCACGGTACGTCAAGAGATTGCACGCATCTACACCGTGCTGCGAGAACGTGAACTGGGTCTGGCAGCGGGCCCCGATGGTGCTGAGAATGAGGAATCCTGATGGCAGAGGCGAAGACCGGCACGAAAGCCGCTACCAAGACCACGGCGTCGAAAGCCGCCGCGCCGAAAGTCGGCGGCGGGAGCACCGGCGGTACTGCTAAGTGCGCCAAGCACACACCGCGCACCCCGAAGCCGCGGGGTCGGCGCAAGACCCGCATCGGTTACGTGGTCAGCGACAAGATGCAGAAGACCATCGTCGTCGAACTCGAGGATCGCGTGCGGCATCCGCTTTACGGAAAGATCATCCGCACCACCAAGAAGGTGAAGGCGCACGACGAGAACAGCGTCGCCGGCATCGGTGACCGGGTGTCGCTGATGGAGACACGTCCGCTGTCGGCGACCAAGCGCTGGCGGCTCGTCGAGATTTTGGAAAAGGCGAAGTAGTCCCTTCACTGCGACCACGAATGACGCTGCGCGGCAACGGGAGTGAGATAGAAGAAGCTTGACCCTGGTTCGAGACGTCGACACATTATGGGCAACTTCTCGTTCCGGGGTTCGATGTTCAGCTGACCGGTGTAGTCTCCTCGCCACATGCAAAGAAAGCGGGGTCGGTGATGGCGACCGAATTCGGCGGCAGAATCGAGTTGGATATTCGGGATTCGGAGCCGGATTGGGGTCCGTATGCCGCGCCGAAGGCGCCGGACAACGCGCCGAACGTCCTGTATCTCGTGTGGGACGATATCGGCATCGCGACCTGGGACTGTTTCGGTGGGTTGGTCGATATGCCGGCGATGACTCGGATCGCCGAGCATGGCGTGCGGTTGTCGCAGTTTCACACCACCGCGTTGTGTTCGCCGACGCGGGCCTCGCTGCTGACCGGTCGCAACGCCACCACGGTGGGCATGGCGACCATCGAAGAGTTCACCGATGGGTTTCCGAACTGCAACGGCCGCATACCGTTTGAAACGGCGTTGCTATCGGAGGTGCTGGCCGAACGCGGCTACAACACCTATGCCTCCGGCAAATGGCATCTCACGCCGTTGGAGGAGTCGAATCTGGCGTCGACGAGGCGGCATTGGCCGCTGTCGCGTGGGTTCGAACGGTTCTACGGCTTCATGGGCGGTGAGACCGATCAGTGGTATCCCGACCTGGTGTACGACAACCACCCGGTGACGCCTCCCGGTACGCCGGAGGAGGGTTATCACCTGTCAAAGGATATCGCGGACAAAACGATCGAGTTCATTCGTGACGCCAAGGTGATCGCACCGGACAAGCCGTGGTTCACCTACATGTGCCCCGGGGCCGGGCATGCGCCCCACCATGTGTTCACCGAGTGGGCCGACAAGTACGCCGGCCGCTTCGACATGGGGTACGAAAACTACCGGGAGATCGTCTTGGAGCGGCAGAAGACGATGGGTATCGTGCCGCGCGACACCGAATTGTCGCCGATCAACCCCTACCTCGATGTCACGGGCCCGCAGGGTCAACCGTGGCCGCTGCAGGACACGGTGCGGCCATGGGATTCGTTGGGCGACGACGAGAAGACGCTGTTCGCGCGGATGGCCGAGGTCTTCGCCGGATTCCTGAGCTACACCGACGCCCAGATCGGCCGAATCCTGGACTATTTGGCGGAATCCGGGCAGCTGGACAACACCCTGATCGTGGTCATCTGCGACAACGGTGCCAGCGGTGAGGGCGGGCCGAACGGCTCGGTCAACGAGTCGAAATTCTTCAACGGTTACATTGACACCGTCGAGGAGAGCCTGAAGTACCTGGACCGGCTGGGCGGACCGCAGACTTACAACCATTACCCGATCGGGTGGGCGATGGCGTTCAACACCCCATACAAGTTGTTCAAACGCTATGCCTCCCACGAGGGCGGCATCGCCGACGCGGCGATCGTCTCCTGGCCTGCGGGGATCGCTGCCCACGGGCAGGTCAGCGACACCTACGTCAACGTCTGCGACATCACTCCCACTGTTTACGACCTGCTGGGCATCAGCGCACCGGACACCATCAGGGGAATCCCGCAGCGACCGCTGGACGGTGTGAGTTTCGCAGCGGCGCTGCATGATCGGACCGCCGATACCGGCAAGGAGACGCAGTTCTACACCATGCTGGGCACCCGCGGGATCTGGCATCGGGGCTGGTTCGCCAACACCGTCCACGCCGCGACACCGGCGGGCTGGTCGCATTTCGACGCCGACCGCTGGGAGTTGTATCACCTGGAGGCTGATCGCAGCCAGTGCCGCGACCTGGCGGCTGAGCATCCCGACAAACTCGAGGAGCTCAAAGCGCTGTGGTTTTCCGAGGCGGCCAAATACAACGGCCTGCCGCTGGCCGACCTCAATATCGTCGAAACGATGATGCGCTGGCGGCCCTACCTGTCGGGTGGGCGGTCGACGTTCACCTACTATCCGAACGCCGCCGAGGTAGGGATGGGTGCCGCCGCCGAGGTGGGAAGCAAATCGTTCATCGTGGTCGCCGACGTGACGGTGGATACCACCGGGGCCGAAGGTGTGCTGTTCAAGCAGGGCGGCGCGCACGGCGGGCATGTGCTGTTCATCCAGGACGGACGGCTGCACTACGTGTACAACTTCCTGGGCGAACGTGAGCAGCTTATCTCCGCACCGGATGCAATACCTCTCGGCCGCCACCTTTTCGGGGTGCGTTACACGCGGGCTGGAACGGTGGCCAACAGCCACACGCCGCTGGGCGAAGCCGTGTTGTACATCGACGCCGCCGCCGTCGCCGCGCTGCCCGAGATGATCACCCAGCCGGGAACGTTCGGGCTCGCCGGTGCCACGATCAGCGTCGGGCGTAACACCGGTTCAGCGGTGTCAGGTCGCTACAAAGCCCCCTTCACCTTCACCGGCGGAGCGATCGCGCAGGTCACCGTCGACACGTCGGGCGCACCCTACGAGGATCTGGAAAAGCGACTCGCGCTTGCCTTCTCGCGGGACTGAGACGTCACGGACAACCGCGACAGCCTAAGTCAGGCGATGGCGTCAACCGCGCTGGCGACGCGGGACCGGAAGTCGGGCGGCAGCGGGATGTAGCCGTGCTTGTCGAGGTCGTTCTGGCCCGGACCAAGTGTCGCCATCAGGAAACCCTTCACCGCTTGAGCGACATCGGGGTGGGGGTACTTGGCGCAGACGATCTCATAGGTGGCCATCACGATCGGGTAGACGTCGCCCTGCGTCGGGTTGTAGAACGACGAGATGTCGAGTACGAGGTCGTTGCCTTTGCCGACAATCTTCGCGCCGGTGATGGTCTTGCCGACGGTGTCGGTGCCGATCCGCACCGGGCGCAGCGACTTTCGGCTTGCCGCAGTCTTGATCTCCGCGGCGAAGAGCCCCTGGTCAAGCGCGAACGACAACTCGTTGTAGGTGATCGAGCCTTCGGTGTTCTTGACCATCGCCGCAGTGCCCTGGTTGCCTTTGGCGCCGGTGCCGGTGCCGCCGTTGAAGACCTTGCCCGCGCCTTTGTTCCAGGCACCGCCGGATGCGGCCTGCAGGTAATGCTGGAAGTTGTCGGTGGTGCCGGATGCGTCGCTGCGGTACACGACGTGAATGTCCTCGGACGGCATTGACGCGTTGAGCGCGCTGATGGCCGGGTCGTCCCAACGTTTGATGGTGCCGTTGAAGATGTTGGCCAACGTCGGCGCGTCGAGGACCAGGAAGTCGACGTCGTGCAGGTTGTAGGTGACTGCCAGCGGGCCGAAGACCACGGGCAGGTTCCAAGCGTCGGCGCCGCCGCAGCGTTGCTTGGCAGCGGCGTACTGGTCAGCGGCCAGCGGCGAGTCCGAGCCGGCAAAATCACTTCTGCCGGCGATGAAATCGCTGATTCCGGCGCCGGACCCGTTAACGGTGTAGTCGACTGTCCGCCCGGGGCATGCGTTCTGGTAAGCCTCGTTGAACCGCTTCACGGCGTTGGCCTGTGCGCTCGAGCCGCTACCCGTCAAGATCTTCTCGCCGCCGCATTCCACCGTGGCCTCGCTGGCATAGGCCAGGGTCGTGTGGCGGACGCTGCATCCCGACAGCACTACCGCACCCGCAGCCAGCAAGCTGATGACGGCGGCTAATCGGCTGGGCTTCACGTTGATTGCCTCCTCGAGCAGAAACACGACGCAGGCCCGGATCAGGGCGAATGAGCAGTGCGATCTCGTCACCGGGATTCTGACACACGACGGCGTTTTCAGCCACTGAATGTGCCTGCAAACAAACATCAGATGAACTGGTCGGGGCGTTGGGCCGGCTCACCGGCGAGATGCTGCGGTTCGAAGGGCACGAGAAGCGGCACGTCCGGTTCGCTTCCCGGAAAACCGAAATCCGGGCCCCCGCAACCGAGCTGAACGTCATATGAACGTCAGGTTGCTCGAAGATTACGAAATTACCGGGCTAGCTGAAGATTTGGCGACGTAGCCCTGTTACCCGGGCACCGCGACACTAGCATCACACCACGTGTCGTCCCGACGAGCTGGGCGTGTTCAGCAAACGTTGTCCCGGTCCCGGCGCTGTGCTGTGAACGGGCCGGGCCGTAGATCTGCACTGAGCCCGATGGCGATGACCAATGGTCACTGAAGCCCCGCCGACACCTGCGCCACCGGTCACCGAGAAGCGGCGCAAGCCCCGCATCATCGTCGGCCTGGGAATCCTGGTGGTTGTTGTCACGGCCTACGCCCTGTCGCTGGTCGGCGTGCACCTGCTGTCGAGATCGGAGGGTCCGCTTCCGCCGTTGGACCTGAGCTCCGCCGGGCCGGACGACACGGTCGTGCAGGTGCGCCTCGACGAACTGAAGCCGGTCAACAATCGCCTTACGGTCAACGTGCTCGTGTATCCGGGCGAATCGCTGCTCGACAAACGCTTCGACGTGCTCACCACCGACATTGCCGTGCGCCTCTATCCACCGAACGATTTGGGTGACATCGTCTTCCCGAAAGGGAAGACGCCGGCGCAGGCCAGCACCACCATCGAGGCGCACGGTGATCCGGGTAACTGGCCGTTCGACTCGTACCGGACGGAGGCGCTGTCAGCCGATGTGTTCGTCGGAGCCGGCGACAATCGCAGACGAATACCCGCCCAGGTGGTGGTGACCGGATCAATGAACGGTTGGGACGCCTCGGTCAACCACGTCAGCGACCGCAGTGAAGCCGGCGGCGCCCGCACAACGGACAAGTCAAGCGTGCTCCTCACGTTGCATCGGTCCAAGGGCCCGCTGTTGTTCGACCTGGGCATCTGCCTGGTCCTCATCAGTCTGCCGACCTTGGCACTGCTGGTGGCCATTCCGATGGCGTTGGGCAGGCGAAAGTTCCTGCCGCCGTTCGCAACGTGGTACGCCGCGAACCTGTTCGCCATCGTCCCGCTGCGCAATATCCTTCCCGGCGCTCCACCGCCCGGTGCGTGGATCGACCAGGCGATCGTGCAGTGGGTGCTGATCGCACTGGCAACCGCGATGAGCCTCTACATCTTCTCCTGGGTCCGGCAAGGAGACTGATCTCGTCCGCCTTCCCGGTGGTCCTACCCTGAAGCCATGCTGACAAAGCTCGTCGACGTACCTGGCGGGGCGTTCCGCATGGGCTCGACCAGCTTCTATCCCGAAGAGGCGCCGATCCATACCGCGACGGTGGGTGCCTTCGCGGTCGAGCAGCATCCGGTGACCAATGCGCAGTTCGCCGCATTCGTTCGCGACACCGGGTATTTGACCGTCGCGGAGCAACCGATCGACCCGGTGCTCTATCGCGGCGCCAATCCGGCCGATCTGGTTCCGGGTGCGATGGTGTTCCGGCCGGCGTCGGGTGCGGTGAATCTGCGCGACTGGCGGCAGTGGTGGACCTGGGTGCCGGGAGCCAGTTGGCGGCACCCGTCCGGACCGGACAGTGACGTCGCAGAGAAGGGCGACCATCCGGTTGTGCAGGTGGCGTATCCCGATGCGGCGGCCTACGCGCGGTGGGCCGGCCGCCGGTTGCCGAGCGAGCCGGAGTGGGAATACGCGGCCCGCGGCGGGACCACGACGGTGTACGCCTGGGGTGATGACGAGAAGCCCGGCGGCGGGTTGATGGCCAACACCTGGCAGGGCAGGTTTCCCTACCGCAACGACAGTGCCCTCGGCTGGGTCGGCACCTCGCCGGTGGGCACTTTCCCGCCCAACGAGTTCGGACTGGTCGACATGATCGGCAACGTCTGGGAATGGACGGCCACCGAGTTCAGCGCCCATCACCGGCTCGATCAACCGCCCAAGTCGTGCTGCACACCGTCAGCGTCTGCCGATCCGGCGATCAGTCAGACCCTCAAAGGCGGGTCGCACCTGTGTGCGCCGGAGTACTGCCACCGTTACCGCCCGGCTGCCCGCTCGCCGCAGTCGCAGGACACCGCCACCAGCCACATCGGGTTTCGTTGTGTGGCCGAGTCGTCGTGAGGGGCGTGGCGTGACGATGCAGAGCGCAGCGATGAGGAGGAGCGGCGCCGATGGCTGACGCCGTGAAGCACATCGGAATCCTGCTGTTCCCCGACGTCGAGGAGCTCGACGCGATCGGTCCGTGGGAGGTGCTGTCGTCTTGGACGGGCAGCTGGCCCGACGACGGCTGGCGAGTCTTTACCTTCGGTGAAGGCGGGGGCGAGATACATTGCGCCAAGGGGCTTTCGGTTCGGGCCGACTACTCCGACGGGCAACGCCCGGACCTCGATGTGTTGATCTACCCCGGTGGCCGGGGCACCCGGGCGCACCTTCACGACAGCGACCGGCTGGACTGGGTGCGCCGTCGCCGCGACCACGGCACATTGATGACCAGCGTGTGCACCGGGTCACTGGTCTACGCCGCCGCCGGCATCCTCGCAGGCCGGCCGGCGACCACGCACTGGGCTTCGCTGGACCTGCTCGCCCAGATTGATCCCAGCATTGACGTACAGCCCGAGGCGCGGTTCGTCGACTCCGGCGAGGTGATCACCTCAGCGGGGGTGTCGGCCGGAATCGACATGGCATTGCACCTGGTCGCTCGGCTGGCGGGCGCCGAACGCGCGCGTCAGGTGCGCCGCGCAATCCAGTACGACCCGGAGCCGCCGATATGACCGCTCTCCAGCCAGAATTTGGCTCTGAGCTGCTCGTCGCCTAGACTCTGGGGGTTGCCTTGGGCAGACCTCGGCCGTCGCGGTTGGCGGCCCTGCGTGCCCTTCGGTGACTAGAAACATTGAAAGACCACGTACACCAGGTCTCTGGTGGGTGCTGCCGGGCTACCCAGCGCCAGCAATGTCCACGGGAGGCGCGGCATGGGCGTGCCCACGTCGACCCAGGTCAGGAGATCTAGTGATTCAGCAGGAATCGCGGCTCAAGGTCGCCGACAACACCGGCGCCAAGGAGATCTTGTGTATCCGCGTGCTCGGCGGGTCCTCCCGGCGCTACGCCGGGATCGGCGATGTCATCGTCGCGACGGTCAAAGACGCCATTCCCGGCGGCAACGTCAAGCGGGGTGACGTGGTCAAGGCCGTGGTGGTGCGCACCGCCAAAGAGCGCCGGCGTCCCGACGGCAGCTATATCAAGTTCGACGAGAACGCCGCTGTGATCATCAAGCCCGACAACGACCCGCGCGGCACTCGTATCTTCGGCCCGGTCGGTCGCGAACTGCGCGAGAAGCGCTTCATGAAGATCATCTCGCTGGCTCCGGAGGTGTTGTAGATGAAGGTCCACAAGGGCGACACCGTCCTGGTGATCGCGGGTAAGGACAAAGGCGCCAAGGGCAAGGTGCTGCAGGCGTTCCCTACGCGGAACAAGGTGCTCGTCGAGGGCGTCAACCGGATCAAGAAGCACACGGCCGTCTCGACCAACCAGCGCGGCGCGAAATCCGGAGGCATCGTCACCCAGGAAGCCCCGATTCACGTCTCCAACGTGATGGTGGTCGACTCCGACGGCAAGCCCACCCGCATCGGCTACCGAGTTGATGAGGAGACCGGTAAGCGGGTTCGCATCTCCAAGCGCAACGGCAAGGACGTTTAGACATGACCACTACCGAAAGCCCGGCGAAGCTTCAGCCGCGGCTGAAGTTGCGCTACCGCGAGGAGATTCGCAGCGCGCTCAACGAACAGTTCAACTACGCCAACGTCATGTTGATCCCGAACGTGGTGAAGGTCGTCGTGAACATGGGCATCGGAGAAGCCGCCCGCGACGCCAAATTGATCAACGGCGCTGTCAACGACTTGGGGCTGATCACCGGGCAGCGGCCAGAGATCCGACGTGCCCGCAAATCCATTGCACAGTTCAAGTTGCGCGAGGGCATGCCCATCGGTGCGCGGGTGACGCTGCGCGGCGACCGGATGTGGGAGTTTCTCGACCGGCTGACTTCCATTGCGTTGCCACGTATCCGCGACTTCCGGGGACTGTCGCCGGCGCAGTTCGACGGTTCGGGCAACTACACCTTCGGGCTGGCCGAGCAGTCGGTGTTCCACGAGATCGACGTGGACAGCATCGACCGGAACCGCGGCATGGACATCACCGTCGTCACTTCGGCGACGACCGACGACGAAGGACGAGCGCTGTTGCGCGCCCTGGGATTTCCGTTCAAGGAGAAATGAACAGATGGCGAAGAAGGCACTGATCAATAAGTCTTTGCGCAAACCGAAGTTCGCGGTGCGCGCCTACACCCGTTGCAGCAAGTGCGGTCGGCCGCATGCGGTCTACCGGAAATTCGGCTTGTGCCGGATCTGCCTGCGCGAGATGGCGCATGCCGGCGAACTGCCGGGCGTGCAGAAGAGCAGTTGGTAACAAACCCAGAACAGGTGCGCAGTAGGCCCGGTGAATCCTCATCGGGAACCATTGCGAGGAAGGTGATACGGCTGTCATGACACGCGCTGTCGATGATGCAGAGCGCCGCGATGAGGAAGAGCAGCGCTCATGACGATGACGGACCCGATCGCAGACTTGTTGACACGTCTGCGCAATGCCAATTCGGCGTACCACGACGAGGTGGCCCTGCCGCACTCGAAGCTCAAAGCCAACATCGCCGAGATCCTCAAGAAAGAGGGTTACATCAGCGATTACCGGACTGAGGACGCCCGAGTCGGCAAAGCGTTGATCGTCCAGCTCAAGTACAGCCCCAGCCGGGAACGCAGCATTGCGGGTCTGCGCCGGGTGTCCAAGCCGGGTTTGCGGGTCTATGCGAAGTCCACCAGTCTGCCGCGAGTGCTCGGCGGCCTCGGTGTGGCGATCATCTCGACCTCCTCGGGTCTGCTCACCGACCGCCAGGCGGCCAGGCAGGGCGTGGGCGGCGAAGTCCTCGCGTACGTGTGGTAAGGCCGGAGAGGTAACGAAAAGATATGTCGCGTATTGGTAAGCAGCCGGTTCCGGTTCCCACCGGAGTCGACGTATCCATTGACGGCCAGAAGGTGTCGGTGAAGGGTCCCAAGGGATCGCTGAAACTGGCGATCGCCGAACCGATCACGGTGTCGCGCAACGACGACGGTGCGATCGTCATCAGCCGTCCCAACGACGAGCGGCGTAACCGTTCGCTGCACGGGCTGTCGCGCACGCTGGTGTCCAATCTCGTCACCGGTGTGACCCAGGGCTACACCACAAAGATGGAGATCTTCGGCGTTGGCTACCGCGTGCAGCTCAAGGGCAGCAACCTCGAGTTCGCTCTGGGATACAGCCACCCCGTGGTCATCGAGGCACCGGAAGGCATCACGTTCGCCGTCGAGTCGCCGACGAGGTTTTCGGTCTCCGGGATCGACAAGCAGAAGGTCGGCCAGGTCTCGGCGAACATCCGCCGGTTGCGCCGCCCGGACCCGTACAAGGGCAAGGGCGTGCGCTACGAGGGCGAGCAGATCCGCCGCAAGGTAGGAAAGACAGGTAAGTGATCATGGCTGCAACACAATCCGCCACTGCGTCGTCGAAGACATTGGGCAAGAGCGTATCCGCCGCACGGCGCACCGCCCGGCTGCGTCGGCACGCACGGCTGCGCAAGAAGGTTTCGGGCACGCGGGAGCGTCCCCGGCTGGTCGTCCATCGGTCCGCGCGGCACATTCACGTGCAGCTGGTCAACGACCTTGACGGCACCACCCTGGCGGCCGCGTCGTCGATCGAAGCGGACGTCCGCGGCGTGGAGGGTGACAAGAAAGCTCACAGCGTACGGGTCGGCCAATTGATTGCCGAACGGGCCAAGGCTGCCGGTATCGACACCGTGGTGTTCGACCGCGGTGGCTACACCTACGGCGGGCGGATCGCGGCGCTGGCAGATGCCGCGCGCGAGAGTGGATTGAACTTCTGATGACGAACTTCGTGACTGACAAGGGAAGGACCGCATAATGGCGGAGCAGTCGGCTGGAGCAGGCGGACAGCCTACCGGCGCACCGGCGCGAGGCCCGGGCACCGCCGACAATCGCAGCGACACCCGCGGCGAATCGCGGGACGGGCGGGACAGCCGTGGCCGCCGTGACAGCGGCGGCCGTGGCCGCGAGCGTGAAGGCGACAAAAGCAACTATCTGGAACGTGTTGTTGCGATCAACCGTGTCTCCAAAGTCGTCAAGGGTGGCCGTCGGTTCAGTTTCACCGCGCTGGTGATCGTCGGCGACGGCAACGGCATGGTTGGCGTCGGATACGGCAAGGCCAAGGAGGTGCCTGCAGCGATCGCCAAGGGCGTCGAGGAGGCGCGCAAGGGGTTCTTCCGGGTGCCGCTGATCGGCGGGACCGTCACCCATCCGGTGCAGGGCGAGGCGGCTGCCGGCGTGGTGCTGTTGCGGCCGGCCAGTCCGGGTACCGGTGTGATCGCCGGTGGCGCCGCCCGAGCGGTGCTGGAATGCGCCGGTGTCCGCGACATTCTGAGCAAATCGCTGGGCAGCGACAACGCGATCAACGTGGTGCATGCCACCGTCGCGGCGCTCAAGCTGCTGCAGCGTCCGGAGGAGGTGGCCGCCCGCCGGGGGCTGCCGATCGAAGACGTCGCACCGGCCGGGATGCTCAAAGCCAGGCGGGAAAGCGAAGCGCTGGCCGCTAGCGCCGCGCGCGAGGGAACGGCCCACTAATGGCAGAGCTGAAGATCACTCAGGTGCGCGGCACGATCGGTGCACGCTGGAAGCAGCGGGAAAGCTTGCGCACATTGGGTTTACGGCGGATCCGCCATTCGGTGGTCCGCGAGGACAATCCTCAGACCCGTGGACTTATCGCGGTGGTGCGCCATCTCGTCGAGGTGCAGCCCGCGGATTCGCCTGCCGGAGGTGACACCAAGTGACCATCAAACTTCACGACCTGCGACCCGCCCCGGGGTCGAAAACCAAGCGCACCCGCGTCGGCCGCGGGGCGGGCTCCAAAGGCAAGAGCGCCGGTCGGGGCACCAAGGGCACCAAGGCACGCAAGAACGTGCCGGCCACTTTCGAAGGTGGCCAGATGCCGATTCACATGCGGCTGCCCAAACTCAAGGGCTTTCGTAACCGGTTCCGCACCGAGTACGCCGTCGTCAACGTCGGCGATATCAATCGGCTGTTCCCGCAGGGCGGTTCGATCGGGATTGATGAACTGGTGGCCAACGGCGCGGTGCGCAAGAACACGCTGGTGAAGGTGCTCGGTGACGGCAAGCTGACCGTCAACGTCGACGTGACCGCGCATAAATTCAGCGGAAGCGCGCGGGAGAAGATCGCCGCCGCGGGTGGTTCGGTTACCGAGCTCTAGTCGGCGGCACGCCGCGGGACTGCTCGACGTCAACGGTCTAGCTGTACCGTGACGGTGACGCGCCCCTTCTGGTCGCGTCTGGCAACCGCATGCCCGGCGTGCTCAGTGCCGCCGAGCCGCAACGTCAGAGGCTGACCTTCGCCGAGAAAATTCCGCCACCAGTTCTTGGCCTCGGGCATGTTGACGCCGATCTCGACCTGCGTCCCGGTGCGGCGGTAACCCACCGGGATAGTGAACTGTCGACCGGAACGCCGTCCGCTGTAGGTCAGCATCGCGATGTTGCGGTTCACCAGCGGGCTGAATCGTCTGGAATTGGCCAGCGCGGCCACCGGTGCATTGAAAAGAGGCGCGGCGCGCATCAAAAGGCGTCCAAGCGCTTCAGTCTGCACAGTCACCATCTCCTTACGTGCTGACGCGCTCAACAGTACAAGCAGCCTCGTGGCCGCTTCGAGGCCCGGGTAGTCAGCGCCGCCGAAAGACCATCACGTTGTCGGTGAGGACCGTCTGCTGCCCCGCCGGTCCCCGCGCTTCGCGCTCGACCGCCGCGACTTTTACCCGGTCCCATTGAGAGTCATCGAGATTCAACGACGAGACCACCTCGTCTCCGGTCGGGAACTCATGGTGATGGGGATTCACCTCCGACGCGCACGGCGGTGCCGCGCCATGATCCACCACCACCATCGTGCCGCCCGGGGCGACCGCGTTAGCTGCGCGTCGCAGCAGCTGCGCGCGATCCAGCGAGACCGTCGAATGCAGAAACTGCGCCGACACCAGCTCGAATACGCCGCCCGGAAAACTCTCGTTCAGATTTCGACGCTGAAAGTCGATGCTGTCAGCGAGATTGCGGGCCACCGCGTCGGCCGTCGCCCGCTCTAGTGCGGTCTGCGAGATGTCGACCGCCGTCACGTGCCAGCCATGTTCGGCGAGCCACATCGCGTCGGCGCCCTCACCACAGCCGAGATCGAGCGCGCGGCCCGGCGTCATCGCCTCGACCAGCTCTGCCAGCCGGACGTTCACCTTTCCACTCCACACCCGATCGCGTTCGCCGTAGTGCTTTTCCCAAGCGTGCTGTGCCTCCGACATTGCCATGCCGTCACCTTGCCCGCAGCTTGAACAGGTGGCAAGGTTTCTTGCCGTGGAGGCAAAAGACAGCGTCGACGTGCTGGTGCGTCGGCGACTGCGCGAGCTTCGTATGCAGCGCGGCCTGACCCTCGAGGATGTCGCGCACGAAGCGCGGATCGACGTGTCCACCCTGAGCCGTCTCGAATCGGGGAAACGCCGGCTTGCGCTGGACCACCTGCCGAAACTGGCGGCGGCACTGTCCGTCAGCACCGACGAGCTGGTGCGGGAACCTGCGGCCGAAGACCCGCGCGTGCGCGGCAGCTCGCATACCCGCCACGGCGTGACCTACTGGCCGCTCACCCGGCAGGGCCCCGCTGGCGGGCTGCACACCTTCAAGATCCGGGTCAGTGTCCGTCGTCGGAAGGCGCCCACCGAGCTCCCCGTGCATGAAGGTCAGGAGTGGATCTACGTGCTGTCGGGTCGGTTGCGGCTTGTCCTCGGCCAGCGCGATTTCACCATCAATCCCGGTGAAGCCGTCGAGTTTTCGACATGGACGCCGCACTGGTTCGGCGTGGTCGACGGTCCGGTGGAGGCGATCATGATGTTCGGCCCGCACGGCGAACGGCTGCACCTGCACAGCTGACTCACACCGAGCACGTCGACGGGAGGCGCCAGCCATCTCTCGGTGCGGATGTGCTGAAAGTGACATCCGTTACCGCGACAACCCTCAATGCAGCTCGGGAATCACTTCTGCTGCAAGGCGTTCCATCTGCTCATGGTCCTCGGCGACGTGGTCGCCGACCGGGTTCAGCAGAACCATTTCGGCGCCGGCGTCGATCACCTCACGCAGCCCCCGCACGACGTCGTCGACGGTGCCGAAAACCGGCACCTCATCGATACCGCGTAGTTGGCCGTAGATGCGGTCGAGGCCCGCGAGCACACGGTCGTGGGCTCGGTCGGCATCGTCGCCGACCATCAAATACACCCGCTTGCCGATGGGAAAGCCGGTGGCGTCCTTGCCCTGTTCGGCAAGCTCTCGGCGCACCGTTTTCACCGCCTCGGCGAAATTCGCGGTGGTCGACGAGCCGGCGCCCAGGAAGGCGTCGCCGTGGCGAACCGCCCGGGCCAGAGCCTTGGGCGCCTGGCCGCCGAACCAGATCGGCGGATGCGGTCGCTGCGCCGGCTTCGGCTGAATCGGCAAGTCGTCGACTTGGCGGAACCGACCGTTGAACGTCACCCTGGGTGCGTCGGACCACGCTGCCTTCATCAACTCCAGGCCTTCGGTGAAACGCCGGACGAAGGTGTCTTTTTCGACTCCGAACGCGGAGAACTGGCGGAAGCCGCCGCCGGGTGCCACGCCCAGGTCGAGCCGGCCGTGGCTGAGCCGATCGACCGCGGTCACCGCCGCGGCCAGCTGAAGCGGATCGTGTAACGACGACACCAGTACAGCCACCCCGAGCCGTAGCCGCTCGGTGCAGGCGGCCGCATAGGCCAGCAATTCCAGTGGCGCAAGCAGCGGTGCCGCCCCGACGGTCTGTTCGAGCGTCCAGCCGGCGACGTATCCCAATTCCTCGGCGCGGGCGAGGTAGCGACGTACGCCCTCGGCGTCGAAGCCGTCGCTGTCGAGTTGGGGGATTGAGATCGAGAATCTCACCTCACCACCGTACGGGCGACGGCGGAGGAGAGAGCTGCGGGCGCCGGTAGGCTGCGATACATGTTTGCGTTTCTGCCGGGCACCGATGATGTGCTCGCACTGGCTCGCCGTGTCGACACCGCTCGCCACCGCGGCGTGCCCAACGGTTGCCTGCTCGAACTCGGCCTGCACTCGGTGCCCGCTGAGACCAGTGGCTTTGACCCGTTGTCGATGATCAGCGGGGGCGGTCGACCGCTGACGTTGCGTTCGACCGTGTCCGCGATACATCGCGCGGCCAAGGACCGGCGGGTCGCCGGTTTGATCGCCCGCGTACAGCTGCCGGCTGCGGCTGCCGGGCCCCTTCAGGAGCTGCGGGACGCCATCACGGCATTTACCGCTGCGAAGCCGTCACTGGCTTGGGCTGAGACGTATCCGGGGACGCTGTCCTACTACCTGGCCTCTGCCTTCGGCGAGGTGTGGATGCAGCCGTCCGGAACCGTCGGGCTGGTTGGGTTCGCCACCAACGCCCTGTTCCTGCGTGGCGCGCTCGAGAAAGCGGGCATCGAAGCGCAGTTCGTGGCCAAAGGCCAATACAAGTCTGCGGCAAATCTCTTCACGCAGCACGGATACACCGATGCGCATCGAGAGGCCGACAGCCGACTGCTGGAAAGCCTGCACAGCCAGGTCTGGCAGGCGGTGGCTGAGTCACGCAACATCGATCCCGGCGCTGTCGACGCGCTGGCCGACCGGGCGCCGCTGTTGCGTCACGACGCCGTGGCCTCCGGGCTTGTCGACCGCATCGGATTCCGCGACGAAGCCTACGCACGGATGGCCGAATTGGTTGGCGCCGAGCCACATTCAGCAGACAACGCTGACGCCGACGGGGACGACACGACGCCGCGGCTCTATTTGGCCCGCTACGCACGCATGAGCGCCCCGAGGCAGGCACCGGCGCTGCCGCCCATCCTTGGGCGGAGCCCCAAGCCCACGGTCGCGGTGATCACCGTGGCAGGCCAGATCGTCAGCGGACGTGGCGGGCCGCAAATGCTGCCGATCGGCCCGTCGAGTGTCGGCGGTGACACGATCGCGGCGGCGCTGCGGGAAGCGGCCAACGACGATTCGGTGGCCGCCATCGTGCTGCGCGTCGACAGCCCCGGCGGTTCGGTGACCGCGTCGGAAACCATTTGGCGCGCGGTGGTGAAGGCGGGCAAGAAGGGCAAGCCCGTGGTGGCGTCGATGGGTGCGGTGGCCGCCTCCGGTGGCTACTACGTGTCGACCGCTGCTGATGCGATCGTGGCCAACCCGGGCACCATCACCGGTTCGATCGGTGTGTTGAGCGGAAAGCTGGTCGCCAAAGGTCTCAAGGACAAACTCGGTGTCGGGTTCGACACGGTGCGCACCAACGCCAACGCCGACGCCTGGTCAATCAACGCGCCATTCACCGCAGAACAGCAGGCCCAGGTTGAGGCGGAAGCGGACCTGTGTTATTCCGACTTCGTCGAGCGAGTCGCCGAGGGACGCAACATGAGCAATGAAGCCGTGGATGCGGTGGCCCAAGGTCGGGTCTGGACGGGTGCTGACGCCCTCGAACGAGGCCTGGTCGACGAATTAGGCGGTCTGCGTACTGCGTTGCGCCGCGCAAAGATACTCGCCGGGCTTGATGAGGACACCGAAGTTCGCATCGTCAGCTATCCCAACTCGTCGCTGTGGGAGTTGCTGCGGCCGCGTCCGTCGTCGCTGCCCGCAGCCGCGTCGCTGCCCGAAGCGGTGGGCGCGTTACTTGGCCGGTCTTTGCTCGGAGTGCTCGATCAAGTCGAGCGGACGTTCACCGGTGCCAGTGCTTTGTGGCTGGGGGAGTCGCGGCTGTAACGCGGACGCCTCACGAGGTCAGCATGCCGCTCACGTAGATGATCTCGCCGAGCGGATCGTCGTCTTCCGGGGCTGGAGCATCGAGACGGTTGCGTGCGAACAGCTCAGTGCGCGAGACGCCCTGAGCGTCCCAGTGCGCGGCACGCAGATAATCGACGACATGGCTGCGCTCGCCCGCGTACACGAGCGAAGGCATATCGATGTCGATGCCGTGCTCACGGAAAGGACGGGTGAGCTCCCTGGCGCGCTCTGCGTCGAAATCTTTGAGGCCCGGGACATACTCGGTGGCGATCATGCTTCCAGGCACGCTCAATGCGGTGATGTTGTCGAACAACCGGTCTTGAGCCTCGGCCGGCAGATAGATCAGCAGGCCCTCGGCCAGCCACGCGGTCGGTGCTGTGGTGTCCAAGCCGGCTTGCCGCAATGCCGCCGGCCAGTCCGAACGTAGGTCGATGGGCACGGTACGCCGAGTCGCGGTCGGTTGGGCGCCGATCCCGGCCAGTGCGGTGGACTTGAAGTCGATCACCTTCGGTTGATCGAGCTCGTAGACGACCGCGTCAGCCGGCCACGGCAGCCGGTAGGCGCGCGCGTCTAGGCCGGAAGCGAGGATCACCGCTTGACGCACACCGCGGTTCGTCGCGTCGATGAAGTAGTCGTCGAAGAACTTGGTACGCACCGCCATTCCGTTGACGATTGCCTTCGTACGTGACGGCGAGGAGTAATCGACCAGCGCGGGGTCGAGTTCGCCGTCCATCATCTTGACGAAGAAATCCAGTCCGACCGCGCGTACCAGCGGCTCGGCGAACGGGTCGTTGATCAACGCGCCGGGTTCTCTGGTCGCCATCGCGCGCCCTGCAGCGACCATGGTGGCCGTCGCGCCGACACTTGAGGCCAGATCCCAGCTGTCGTCATCGGTGCGTGTCACTGCTGCCCTATCTGCGCGTCGCGCAGACGTAGCTCATCTCGCCGAAGTTGGCCATCATCTCGTCTTCCGGGAATTCAAAACCGTTGCGCTGCCAAAGTTCTCTGGCAGGATTCGCGGTCACGTCCCAGCCGTGGCTGGTCAGGTAGTCGATGACGACGCTACGCTCGCCGCGGTAGAAAAGGTCGGCCATGTTGAACTCGAAGCCGAGACGCCGCCACCGCTGGCTGATCCGCTCCAAGCGTTCGCCTGAGAAAGCGTCCGGGTCCGGCAAATGTTCGGTGGCCAGTCGGCTGCCCGGAGCGCTGAGCGCGGTGATGTTGTCGAACAAGCGGTCCTGGGCGTCCGGCGGCAGATACGGCAACAACCCCTCAGCACTCCAGGCGGTCGGTTGGTCGACGTTGAAGCCGTGCTGCCGCAACTCTGCCGGCCAGTCGTCGCGCAGATCGACGCCGACCGCCCGGCGATCGACAGTGGCTGCGGCGCCGAAGTCGGCCAGTGTGTTGGTCTTGAAGTCGATGACTTGCGGCTGGTCAACCTCATAAACCACCGTGTCCGACGGCCAGGACAAGCGGTAGGCCCTGGTGTCCAGGCCGGCGGCCAGAATAACCGCCTGCCGAATTCCATCTGTGGTAGCGCTGGTGAAGAAGTCGTCGAAAAACCGTGTCCGGACGGCTATTTGCTCGGTTCTGGTTTTGCGGTTCAGTAGCGGATCGTCTTCCAGGTCGACTTCACCGTCGATGATGCGGATCAGGGATTGCAGGCCGACCGCGCGAACCAGTGGATCGGCCAGCGGGTCATGCAGAAGCGGATTCGGCCCTTGCGATGCCAGCGCCCGTGAGGCGGCGACCATCGTGGCGGTCGCTCCCACGCTCGACGCCGGATCCCAGGTGTCGCCGTCATGTCGTCCAGCGCTGCGTGTCATCGTCTCCGGCTCCTAACTGTTGTCGTCGGCGCCGGTCAAGGTGGCGCTGACGTAGACCATGTCGGCGAAGGCCAAGCCGTCGTTGTCGTCGAGCGGCGGGAGGCCGTTGAGTGCAAGCAAATCACGTGTGTTCCTGGTGGTCACCTGCCAGCCATGTGCGGCGAGGTAGGGCGCTGCCTCGTTGCGGTCGCCGAAGTAGACCAGTTCGCTCAGGTCGAGATCGAAGCCGTGCCGGCGCCACCGCTGGGCGTCGGCCTGCATGCGTTCTTTGACCCGGGCCTCGTCGGCAGGCTCGATGTTGGGCGCACTTTCGGTGGCGAAACGGCTACCCGGCGCGCTGAGCGATGTGATGGTGTCCAGCAGCCGGTCCTGAGCCTCGGGCGGCAGGTAGCCCAGCAGGCCCTCAGCGCTCCATGCTGTCGGCCGGTCCGAACGGAATCCGGCCGCACGCAGCGCCGCCGGCCAGTCGTCGCGCAGGTCGACCGCCACCGTACGGCGCACGGTGCTGGGTTGAACGCCCAACTCGGCCAGCGTGCGGGATTTGAACTCGATGACCTGGGCCTGGTCCACTTCGTACACCACTGTTCCGGTCGGCCACGCCAGCCGGTAGGCGCGGGCGTCGAGCCCCGACGCCAGAATGACCGCCTGTGTGATGCCCAACCCGGTGGCTTCGAGGAAGAAATCGTCGAAGAACTTGGTCCGCGCCGCCATGTTGTCGCTCATCCGGGCCAGGCTCGCTTCGGCGTCGCCGTCGACATCAGCCGGATTCAGCTCGCCGCTGGCCAGCAGGGTCAACAGTTGCACGCCGACCGCGCGGACCAGTGGCTCGGCGTACGGGTCATCGATCAGTGGCCGCTCGGCACGGGTCGCCATTGCGCGGGCCGCCGCCACCATCGTCGCGGTCACCCCGACGCTCGACGCCAAGTCCCAGGTATCTCCCTCGTATCGTGCCGAGCCGACATGCGTCATCTTCGCCCCTTCGCTACCTTTACTTAGGTAGCATAACGAGCTCCGGCTCGACTGTGCAGCCAGCACACACAACGTGACATACCGGCCGGTGATCTCGTATTAATCAGGTCGATTCTGGTACTCGTCTCCCGTCCGGCTGATCGCTAAGGTCAGCTACTTGTCTTGTGAACCGGCGGGGAAGGGAGTCGCGGTGGCAGCGGCGCGCGAGCGGCGGTCGAAGCAACCCCTCAGGCGCCTCGACCTGTCGCGCGTTCCCTGGCTGAACCTCGTCGGTGTCACGGCCATCGTCGTTGCCGCCGTCCTGATTACCGTCAAGAATCTGCCGGACAACGTCCCCAACCAACTGCTCAACGTGTCCTACGACCCGACGCGCGAGGTCTACGCCCAGCTCGATAAGGCCTTCACCGACCAGTATCGCAAGCAGACCGGAACCGCCCTGTTCGTCCGGCAATCACATGGCGGCTCCGGCCGGCAGGCGCGCAGCGTCATCGACGGTGCGGAGAAGGCGAACGTAGTGTCGCTGGCCTTGTTCAGCGACGTCGACGCGCTGCGCAAACAAGGTTTGATCGCTGCGGACTGGCAGAAACGACTGCCGAACAACTCAGTGCCGTACACCTCGACCGTCGTCTTCGTTGTCCACAAAGGAAATCCGAAAGCCATTCACGACTGGCCCGATCTGGTCAGAGACGGCGTTTCCGTCGTCACACCCGACCCGCGTTCCTCCGGCAACGGCCAGCTGAGCTTCCTGGCCGGATGGGGTTCGGTGACCACCCGCGGCGGCACCGCGGCCCAGGCACTTGGTTACCTCAAGGAGCTCTACCACCATGTCGCGGTGTTCGACCCGGGCGCACGCGGCTCGGCCACCACCTTCGCGCTGCGCCACGTCGGTGACGTGCATCTGACGTGGGAGAACGAGGCGCTGCGCGAGGTGGCGGAGAACAAGGACGAACTGGAGATCGTCTACCCGCCGGTGAGCATCCGCGCCGAGCAGGCCGTCGCCTGGGTCGACGCGAACGACAGCAACCAGAAGACAACGGCCTACGCCAAGGCCTATCTCGAGTACCTCTTCACCGATCCCGCGCAGGAAGTGTTCGCCCAATTCGGTTATCGACCGGTGAAACCGGCGATCCTGGCCCGGCACGCCGACCGGCTGCCGAACATCGCGCTATTCGGAATCACCGCAATCGCGAAGGACTGGGACGACGCGCAGCTGAAGTTCTTCGCTGACAACGGCATCATCGATGTCATCTCATCGACCTCGGCCGCGCCGCGCGCGTAATCGAAGACGGCAGAAAGCGCATTTGTCATGAGTTTCGCAGTGCGGTATCCCCTGGCCGCGGGGCGACGCGATCTGATCGCCGGTCTCACCGTCGCCGCGGTCGCCCTGCCGCAGGGCATCGCCTACGCCCTCATCGCCGGCGTCGACCCCAGGTTCGGTGTCTACTCGACGATCGTGGTGACCGCTGTCGCCTCGATTTTCGGCTCCTCGTCACACCTGATCAACGGACCCACCAGCGCAATCTCCCTGCTCGTCTTCAGCTCGCTGGCGTTCATCGACCCGGAGAACCGCACCGCTTTGTTCGAGGCGTTGTTCGTCCTCGGCGTCCTGGTCGGCGCCATCCAAATCATCATCGCCGTCCTGAAGTTGGGTGATCTCACCCGTTACATCTCCGAATCGGTGATCGTCGGCTTCATGCTGGCGGCGGCTTTCCTGCTGGCTCTCGGGCAACTGGGCAACGCGCTCGGTGTCAAGGACAACGGCAACAGGAAGATACAAGTGCTGCACCGCGTGTGGCTCACGTTGTGCCACGGCGACGCGATCAACTTCCGGGCGCTGTTCCTCAGCGTCAGCGCGTTGGTACTGGCGGTGGTCGTGCGCAGACTGGTCCAGCGCTACGGCTGGCCGCAGATCGATCTGCTGACCGTGCTCGTGGTCGCGGCGGTCATCGCTTACACGGCCGGCTGGTCGGCGCCCAACGGTCGCGGTAAGACGGCGGTGTCGCTGGCCGCGAAAGTTCCGCAGAGCCTGCCCACCGCGCACATCCCCGAAGTCGACCTGAGCTCGCTCGCCCAACTGTCCCAGGGAGCGCTGGCCATCGCGTTCATCGGGTTGCTCGAAGCTCTGTCGATCGCCAAAGCCATCGCCTATCAATCGCAACAGAAGATCGACTACAACCGACAGATCCTGGCCGAAGGCCTGGCCAACCTCACCGGCGGCTTCTTCCAGAGTCTGCCGGGCTCGGGTTCGCTGTCGCGGTCGGCGATCAACTTCCAGGCCGGTGCGGCAACCCGGTTCTCCGGAATCATCTCGTCGGTGATAGTGGCGGTGGCTCTGCTGCTGTTCGCGCCGCTGGTGCACTACATTCCGCAGGCGGCGCTGGCCGGCCTGTTGCTCGTCACGGCGGTGCGGTTGGTCGACCGCAAGCGGCTGGTCGCCACCGTGAAGGCGTCGCGTTACGACGCAGGGCTGGTGGCGGTCACCGCACTAACCGGAGTGCTGATCGACCTGGACAAAGCGGTGCTGCTGGGCATCGCGCTGTCGATCCTGCTGTTCGTGCGGCGGGCATCTAAACTCAACGCGGCTGAGCTGACCGTCACGCCCGAGCGTGTGGTACGCGAACGGAAACCGGGCGATCGTGCTGATCCGTCGTTGGTGATTTACGACCTCGAAGGCGAGCTGTTCTTCGCTGCGGCACCGGTACTCGACAGCTATCTCGATACGCTGAGAGCGCGGATACGAACCGGCGAAACCAAATTCGTCATTCTGCGGCTCAAGCGGGTCCGCCATCCCGACGCGGTTTCCATCGAACGCCTCGAGCATTTTCTGCGCGAGCACAACGGCAACGGCGTGACAATCTTGCTTGCCGGCGTGCGGCGCGACACCCTCGCGGTCCTGAAGAACGTGGGCATCGACAGCTGGTTTCCGGCCGAACAGATCTTCCCCGAGGAAGACCAGGAATACTCAGCGACCGTCAGCGCGGTGCGCTACGCCCGCGCCAGATTGAATTCGGAAGACTCGGAGGCGATCCCCGTCGGGACCAACACCACACACAGTGAGAAACCGGAGCTCTACTACCTCGTTTGAGCGACGGCTACATCGGGTTGGCGCGCAGATAGCCGTAGATGCCGGCGAAGCCGGCGTTGACGTCCTCCGGAATGGGCACCGGCCCGTCCAAAGCTCTCGCACCCCAGACGATTTGAGCTGTGCGCTCGACCAGCGCGGTGACGTGCAGCACCCGGTCGGGTCGCGGACCGACGGCAACCAGGCCGTGGTTGGCGATCAACGCGGCGGCGCGGCCCTCCAATGCCTTGACCGCGTTGTGGCCGACCTCGGGCGTGCCCGACGCGGCATACTCCGAGCACCGGATTTCCCCGCCGCAGTAAATGGCGAACTCGTCGATGCACGCCGGAATGGGTTGGCGGGCAACGGCGAACATGGTCGCCCACACCGGATGACTGTGGATCACGCTGCCGATGTCGTCAAAAGCCTTGAAGCACGCCAAGTGCAGCTTCAGCTCCGTCGAAGGAAATCGGCCGTCGCGGGCCTGCAGCACCTCGCCGTCGGGGTCGATAACGACAAGGTCGTCGAGCGTCATGTCGGCGTAGTCGACCGACGACGGCGTGATGACGAGGTTGCCGTCTTCGCGGCGAGCCGAGATGTTGCCCGCTGTACCCTCGACCAACCCACGTCGCAGCATGTCCTTGGCCGCCGCCAGCACCGCGGCTTCCGGTTGGTCGACAAATCTCATCAGGCCAACACCTCCGGGTTGACGATATGGGTAGGGCGACGGCCGCACAGCAGCGCTTCCAGGTCGTCGGCCACCATCTGCGCCTGCCGCGCCTCAGTGTCCCACGTCGCCCCACCGATGTGCGGCGTGAGCACCACATTCGGCATGGCTATCAGCGGGTGGTCGGTGGGCAGCCACTCGCCGGCGAAATGGTCTATGCCGGCGGCGGCCACCTTCCCGCTCCGCAACGCCTCGACCAGCGCGTCAGTGTCGTGCAACTGCGCGCGTGCGGTGTTGAGGAAGACGACGCGGTCGCGCATCGCCTCGAACTGTGCGGCGCCGACCAGCCCGGCGGTGTCCTCGGTGACCGGGGCGTGCAGCGAGACGATGTCGGCTTGCGCCAGCAGCTCGTCGAGACTGTGGCGGGCCTCGTCGTTGTACGGGTCGCAGGCGATGACGTGCAGGCCCAAACCGGCAAGCCGCCACTTGACCGCCCGGCCGACCGCCCCGAGGCCGACCAGCCCGGCGGTGCGCCCGGCGATCTCCCAGGCCCGGAAGCGTTGGTAGGGGATGGTGCCGTCGCGAAACGTGTTGCCCGACCGCACATCCGCGTCAGCGGTCAACAGGTGCCGGGTGGCGGCCAGCAGCAGCGCTATCGTCATCTCGGCGACCGCGTCGGCGTTGCGAGCCGGGGTGTGCAGCACCGGAATACCGGCGGCGGTGGCGGCGGAGATGTCGACGTTGTTAGGGTCCCCCCGCGTCGATGCCACCGCCCGCAATCCCAACTCGAACACCGGACCGGCTACCGAATCACTTTCCACCACAACAACGTCGGCACCCTCGGCGGATATCCGGTCGGCAAGTTGCCCGGCGGTGTAGATCCGCAGCGGCGTCTGGTCGATCCACGGGTCGTAGACCACATCAGCGAGTCGTCGCAGCTTGTCGAGCCCGTCGCCGCGCAACGGAGCCGTCACCAAAGCGCGCGTCACGACTGCCAATGCTGGCGTACGGTAACGCCCGTGTCACGCAAAGACGTCACAATCGGCATCGACATCGGCAGCACGGCCGTCAAAGCGGTGGCCGCCGATGAAGACGGCCGGGTGGTGGCGCGGGCACGGATTCCGCACCAGTTGCGGGTACCGGCGCCCGACCGGCTCGAGCACGACGCCGACGAGGCGTGGCGACAAGGACCGCTGACAGCGCTGAACCGGTTGGCTCAACCCGATGCTTCAGCGCTCGCGGTGTCGGCGATGGTGCCGTCGTTGACCGCCGTCGATGCCGGGGGGCGGCCGATCACCGCCGGACTGCTGTACGGCGACAGCCGTGGCCGGGTCACTGCAGCGGTCGACGACCTGTTGCCGCCGGTGGGTGAGACCGCAGAATTCCTGCGCTGGACGGCGACCGAGGCTCCCGGCGCCGCCGGCTACTGGCCGGCGG
>NZ_JBARMY010000122.1:0-2560 GCF_049802695.1 Mycobacterium sp. | reverse complement strand
CCTCACAGTGAAGGAGGCAACCACCATGGTTGTTGTTGGAGCCGATGTACACAAGCGCACGCATACATTTGTGGCGGTCGACGAGGTCGGGCGCAAGCTCGGCGAGAAAGTCGTTGCTGCGACCAGTTGCGGGCCTGCCGAGGCGGTGATGTGGGCGCGGGAACGCTTCGGCGTCGAAGTGGTGTGGGGCATCGAGGATTGTCGGCATCTGTCGGCGCGGCTAGAACGTGATCTGCTTACCGCTGGTCAGCAGGTGGTGCGGGTGCCGCCGAAGTTGATGGCTCAAACCCGGGCCTCGGCGCGCACGAGAGGCAAGTCCGATCCGATCGACGCACTGGCGGTGGCGCGTGCGGTGCTGCGCGAATCTGATTTGCCGGTCGCCTCCCATGATGAGGTGTCGCGTGAGTTGAAGTTATTGGTGGATCGACGCGAAGTGCTTGTGGCGCAACGCACGGCGACGATCAATCGGCTGCGGTGGCGCGTTCATGAGCTTGATCCTGAGCGAGCTCCCAAGCCGGGGTCGCTGGATTTGGCTAAGCATCGCGCTGTGTTACGGATGTGGCTAGAGACCGTACCTGGACTCGTCGCCGAGCTGGCCCGTGAGGAGTTGGCCGACGTTACCCGGCTCACCGAGGCCATCAATGCCTTAGCCAAGCGCATCGGAGAGCGCGTGCGCAACGTCGCCCCGGTGCTGCTTTCTCTTCCGGGCTGCGGGGAGCTGACCGCGGCCAAACTGGTCGGCGAGGCCGCCGGGGTAACTCGGTTCAAAAGTGCGGCCGCCTTTGCCCGCCACGCCGGGGTGGCCCCGGTTCCGGTCTGGTCAGGCAACACTGCCGGTCGGGTTCGGATGACCCGTTCGGGTAACCGTCAACTCAACGCCGCTTTGCACCGCATCGCGGTCACCCAGATCCGCCTCGACGGACTCGGCCAGGCCTACTACCGCAAACGGCTCGCCACCGGCGACTCCAGCACCGAAGCCTTGCGCTGCCTCAAACGCCGCTTATCCCGCGTCGTCTTCAGCTACTTACACACTGACCACCACGACCGAATCCAGCTCTGCCAAACGGCAGCGGCTTGACATAGGAGAAACCCATGGCAGCGACCGCAGACGCCGGCTCGGTCGAACCAATAGTCCGTAAGACCGCGGAGTGGGCCTGGCGGTTGCTGGTCATCCTGGCCGCGGCGGTCGCATTCCTGTGGGCCGTCAATCGACTCGAAGTCATCGTCGTTCCGGTGCTGCTGGCTCTGATGTTGTCGGCGTTGCTGGTGCCCGCGGTTGACTGGCTGGACCGGCGGGGCTGCCCGCGCGGCGGCGCGGTGGCACTGGTGCTGTTGACCGGCTTCGGGATGCTCGGCGGAATCATGGCGTTCGTCGTCAGTCAGTTCGTGGTCGGCCTGCCCAGTCTGGTCGACCAAGTGGCCCGCAGCATCGATTCCACCCGCAGATGGCTGATCGAGGGACCGGCGCATCTGAGCCGCCAGCAGATCGACAACGCGGGCAACGCCGCCATCCAGGCGCTGCGCAACAATCAGGACAAGCTGACCAGTGGCGCGCTGTCCACAGCGGCGACGATCACCGAAATCGTCACCGCCGCGCTGCTGACCCTGTTCACATTGATCTTCTTTCTCTACGGCGGGCGCAACATTTGGCACTACGTCACGAAGATCATTCCGGTCAATGCACGGGAACGGGTGCGCGCCGCGGGCATCGCCGGGTACGGGTCGCTGATCGGCTATGTGCGCGCCACCTCCCTGGTGGCGTTGGTCGATGCGTCCGGGGTGGGCACCGGGCTGGCGATCATGAGTGTGCCCCTGGCGCTGCCGCTGGCCTCACTGGTGTTCCTGGGTGCATTCATCCCGTTGGTGGGGGCGGTGTTGAGCGGCTTTCTAGCCGTCATCGTGGCCTTGCTCGCGAAGGGCTGGGTGTACGCACTGCTCACCCTCGGTGTGCTGATCGCCGTCAATCAGCTCGAGGCGCACATTCTGCAGCCGTTGGTGATGGGACGAGCGGTGTCGATTCACCCGCTGGCGGTGGTGTTGGCGATCTCCTCCGGCGGTGTGTTGGCCGGCATCGTGGGCGCACTGCTCGCGGTGCCGACGGTCGCATTCCTCAACAATGCGTTCCAGGTGCTGCTGGCTCGGGATCCGTCGGCCCAAGTGGCCGCACAAACCGAAGACGCATCGGCGATCATCGAGGCTGAACCTGACTCCGTCGACGCCGAGGAACGCGGCGACGAACGCGTCGAAGAGCCTGCCGCAAAGCGTTCCGGCTGACCGGCACCGTCGCTCGGGCAGGCCGGACTAGAAGCGGCCTTCTCGGCGCAACAGGTCTTGAGCGCTCAGCCCGCCGCCGCGCCGCTGGCGAGGCTTGTCTGCGCCGTCGGCGCCTCCGGTGTTCAGCTTCTCGGTGGCCGTAGCGGCGTCGTCGTCGTCTCGCGGCGGAGCCGGGAGGGCGGTGGTGTCGCCATCCTCGGGCCGCTCGTGGCTGCCTGGGCGGTTGTTGCCGGCCGGCATCGCCCTGGTTTCCTCTGCGGAGGGCTTGGGCTGCACGGCCTGCGGT
>NZ_JBARMY010000121.1:0-2908 GCF_049802695.1 Mycobacterium sp. | reverse complement strand
ACGTGGTCTCATCCTGATCTGACCACTCTGCCGGTACCTCGGATAATCGATGAGATCAGCCGTAATGACTCGTTTTTGAGGAAGACCTACGGCGCAGATGCCCGGCCGTTTCTGCGGCCGCCGTACGGCGGTCACAACCCCACGGTCGACGCGGTCGCGGCAGGGCTCGGCTATGGGGTGATGACCCTGTGGTCGGGAGACCTGGGGGATGCCAAGCGGGTCAGCGAGGACCACATTCTCAAGATGGCCGACCGGTACTTCACCCCGCAGACCATTGTGATCGGCCATCTCAACCACGCGCCTGTTACCCGTGTCTACGGCCAACTTGTCGACATGATCCGCGATCGCAAACTTCGGTCGGTCACGCTCAACGACATCTTCGTGAAACGGCCGTCCTCAAACTGATTCCGCGTGTCGTTCGAGTTTCCAACGCCATTCTGCGAGCGTGAACCGGGCCTACCGATCGCCGACCGAAGTCAGTGCACCACGATTCGTCGACGAGTCGGCACTCAGCAACACCCGACGCCCGCGACGTTTGAGAACTCGTTAGAAAAGGGAACCGGAGGCATTTCCATTGCAAGTGCAGGACATCAGTACAGCAGTTACCAGGAGTTGAGCGAGTGTCTACGGCAGCGAGGCTAAGCCACGCATGTCGCTTGGGCTCATCGAGGCTTGGCTCAGCGGGACCGAGCCATGGAGGTCGTTAGCAACTATGCGTGTGCGGCGGAGTCCTTGCCCCGGTGACCCGGCGGCAGCACAAATCGGGTTATTGAGTTCCGGACCTGGCTCCAGAGGCTGCTTGTCGGACCAGCCTTTGGTGGGACTGATGGTGCTATGTGTGCGTGGGGCGGTCCTCGCGCTTCTCGGCGCACTAGTGATTCGAGGTTTGTCATAGCGCGACGAGTATTGGATGAAGGGGTTGCTGATGGGCGAACTGGGAAGCTTCATCGCTCCGCCGACGGATCGTGTTACTAGGCTCAAGCGATTCGAGGACCGCACGGAGCGGCCACTGGCTATCGTGGCTGTCCTATTTCTGGTCGCCTACTCAGTGGAGGTGTTAGCCCAGCCGCCAGGGCTCTGGAGGACCGTGATTGACGTCATCTTATGGGTTATATGGGGCGCCTTCGTCGTCGACTACTTTGCGAGATTGTGGCTCGCCACCGACCGTATGCCGTGGTTCGTCCGTCACTTGTTCGACTTTGCGATCGCCGTACTTCCGATATTCCGGCCGCTGCGGCTTCTACGTCTAGTGGTTCTTGTGGAGGCGTTGGAAAAGGTCATCGGTGGTGCGGTTCGCGGCCGAGTTATCCTGTACACAGCCTTCAGCGCAGTTCTGCTCCTCTATGCAGGTTCGCTGGCCATTGGAAGCTGAGCGCCATCACCTGGGAACGAAGATCAACACACTTGGTGACGCATTCTGGTGGTCGATCTGCACCGTCACCACAGTCGGGTACGGCGATGAGTCACCGGTGACGGGCGAGGGCCGACTGATCGCTGCCTTACTGATGATTGGCGGAATCGGCTTGATCGGCACAGTGACTGCAACGATTGCTTCCTGGATCGTGCAGCGCGTCGCCCAGGAAGACAGCGAAAATCAAACAGAAAGGGCGGAGCAGATCGAAGCGCTACGCGACGATTTTCGGCGGCAAATGAAAGGCATTCGTGGCGAGATCGGACAATTAACTGAGATTGCCTTGTCTCAACAATCACCGCCGCGAACGCAATCGGACATTGAGTCGATGGGAGATGGCCGATCCGCTATGCCCTCACAAGAATCTAGCGCCACAGACCGCGAGACTGTGCAGGACCGGAGAAAACCGGGTGCGCCTTGAGATAGCAACATCCAGTCGATCAACAGCGACCGCCGGCACGGCGGCGACGTATGGGAATTGGCCGGCACAGTCGGCGCGGACCATCCCGTTTGAACCGAGCTGGTCGGGAACGTGACCGTGACGCTGGCGCACTTCACGCACACAGCAGGTGAACCAGCGGTCAGATGCGCGGACTCGTGCACTAATGCAGCGAGGTTGAGACCCACCCGATGGCATGCACCGGGTCGTCCGCCAAGGCCATTACCGGCCGTGCCTGGTACGGGTCAGTCGGGATCCCGCGCAGATCAAAGCCTGCACCGGTCGCGCCAGTCACAGATCTCTGCAACGGGCATGTCGTGTCTTACTTGCCGTCGCTCGCGCTGTTGCCGTAAGCGCATTGACGCTATGTACTACGAACTGGTAGTACACTGGTCGGCATGTCTGAAGTGCCGGTGCGTGAGCTGAACCAAAATACTGCCGGAGTGCTCGCACGGGTCAAACGCGGCGAGCACGTCGACATCACCGAACGCGGAGCCGTCGTGGCCCGCCTGGTTCCGGCCCAGGAAAATCCGCTAGCCGAAATGATCAGCGCCGGAAAGCTTCATCCAGCCACCCTCAACGGACCGGCGCCACGTCTATCCGGACCGGTCAACAGAGACCATGAGGCGGGCCGACTGCTGCGCGAGATGCGAGACACCGAGCGCTATTGATGCTTTACCTCGACACGTCGGCCCTGATGAAACTGATACGGCGTGAACCTGAAAGCGATACCCTCGCTGACTGGCTGGACGCACAAACGCCAGCTCCGTGGGTGTCGTCGACGCTGATCGAGGTGGAACTCCCTCGCGCCCTGCGCCGGGTAGACCCCTCGCTGCTCGCCGATGTTCCCGCGATCGTGGCCAGAGTAGCGCGATACCAAGTCGACGAGCTGGTCCGGGCCGCCGCCGCGGCGTATCCGGACACCGGGCTAGGGTCACTAGACGCGATCCATCTCGCGACGGGGCACGCGGTGTTTGGCGCCCAGTTGACCGCGTTCGTCACGTACGACGAACGCCTCCTCACCGCCGCAGCGGCCGCCGGCCTGCCGACCGCTGCCC
>NZ_JBARMY010000120.1:0-6518 GCF_049802695.1 Mycobacterium sp. | reverse complement strand
CGGCGCCGGGATCACCGCGTTCTACATGACCCGCGTCATGCTGATGACCTTCTTCGGTGAAAAGCGTTGGGCGGACGACGCGCATCCGCATGAAGCGCCCGCGACGATGACCGGGCCGATGATCCTGCTCGCCGTCGGCTCGGTGTTCTCCGGTGGCCTGCTGGCCGTCGGCGGCACGTTGAAGCGCTGGCTGGAACCGGTGGTCCGCAGCGAGGAGAGCGCCCATGCACTCTCCGCCTGGGTGCTGACGCCAATCACGCTGTCCGTCGTGGCGATCGGAATTTTCGTGGCCTACCTGTTCTATGGCCGTCGCCCCGTGCCGGACACCGCGCCCGAGAGGGTTTCGGTGTGGACGGTCGCCGGGCGCCGCGACCTCTACGGCGACACGTTCAACGAGAGGGGTTTCATGCTGCCAGGCGCGGTGCTGACTTTCGCGCTGGTCAAGTTCGACAACAAGGGCGTCGACGGCTCGGTCAACGGGCTGGCGAACCTGGTCAGCCGAGCCTCGAATCGCCTGCGCGGACTGCAGACCGGCTTCGCCCGCTCCTACGCAGCGTCGATGTTCGGGGGCGCGGCGCTGGTGGCCGTGGCGATTCTGGTGGTGCAACTGTGGCGGTGACGTTGCCGTTTTTGAGCGCACTGTGGCTGATCCCGCTGGCCGGCGCGGTCGTGACCATCGCGCTGCCCGGCCAACAACGACAGCTGGCCAAGTGGGTTGGCCTGATCGTCGCGTTGGTGGTACTCGCGGTATCGATCGTTATGACGGCCCAGTTCCATCCCGGCGGCGCGCCGTACCAATTCATCGAATCGCACCGCTGGATACCGGCTTTCGGTGCGGGCTACATCCTCGGGGTGGACGGCATCGCGGTCGTGCTGGTGCTGCTCACCACGATCGTGGTGCCGCTGCTGCTGGTGGCCGGCTGGAATGACGGCGGCGAGCGCAGTCGCGGCCCGCACGCCTACGTCGCGTTGACGTTGACCGTCGAGTCGATGGTGCTGATCTCATTGGTCTCGCTCGACATCCTGCTGTTCTACGTCTTCTTCGAAGCCATGCTCATCCCGATGTACTTCCTCATCGGCGGTTTCGGCAACGGTACGGAGCGGTCCAAGGCCGCGGTGAAGTTCCTGCTGTACAACCTGTTCGGCGGTCTGATCATGCTGGCCGCAGTGATCGGGCTCTATGTGGTGACCGAACAGCGTGGTCCCGGCACGTTCGACTTCCGCCAGATCGTGGCGGAAGTCTCGTCGGGCTCCCTCGGCGCCTCGTCGGCGGTGCTCAAAGCGTTGTTCCTGGGCTTCATGTTCGCGTTCGCGATCAAGGCCCCGCTGTGGCCGTTCCACCGGTGGCTGCCCGACGCCGCGGTCGAGTCCACCCCCGCGACCGCTGTGCTGATCACCGCGGTGATGGACAAGGTCGGCACCTTCGGGATGCTGCGCTACTGCCTGCAGTTGTTTCCCGACGCCTCAACGTATTTTCGCCCGCTGATCGTGGGTCTGGCCATCGTCGGCGTGATCTACGGCGCGATCCTGGCCATCGGCCAATTCGACATCATGCGCCTGATCGCCTACACCTCGATCTCGCACTTCGGCTTCATCATCGCCGGCATCTTCGTGATGACAACGCAAGGGCAGAGCGGGTCGACGCTGTACATGCTCAACCACGGTCTGTCCACCGCCGCGGTGTTCCTCATCGCGGGATTCCTGATCGCCCGCCGCGACGGCAACCGGGTGATCTACGCCTACGGCGGCGTGCAGAAGGTGGCGCCAGTGTTGGCCGGGACGTTTCTGGTGGCGGCGCTCGCGACGCTGTCGCTGCCGGGTCTGGCTCCGTTCATCAGTGAATTCCTGGTGCTGCTGGGCACTTTCAACCGGTATTGGCTGGCCGCGGCGATCGGTTCGATCGCCCTGATCCTGTCGTCGATCTACATGTTGTGGCTCTACCAGCGGCTGATGACCGGGCCGGTCACCGAGGGCTGGGAAGGGGAAGACCGCATTCGTGACCTGGTCCCAAGAGAGGTCGCCGTCGTCGCGCCGTTGTTCGTGTTGTTGCTCGTGTTCGGGGTGTATCCAAAGCCGTTGCTGGACATCATCAATCCCGCGGTCGGTCACACGATGACCACCATTCACCAGCACGATCCCGCGCCAAGCGTGCCGGCGGCGCCGCGAACAGCCGAAGGACCTCGTCGATGAGTATGCCTACCCCCAGCGTCGAGTACTCGCTGATCTCCCCGGAGCTGATTGTCTTCGGCGTTGCGGTGACCGGAGTCCTGGTCGAGGCCTTCCTGCCGCGCCGGTTCCGCTACGGCGCCCAGGTGCTATTGGCCTTGGGCGGCTTGATAGCCGCTTTCGCCGCGGTGATCGACGTCTCACACCGGATCCCGTCGTCTGGTCAGATCGCGGTGCTACGGGCGGTGGCGGTCGACGGGCCGACGCTGGTGCTGCAAGGCACCGTGCTGTTAGTGGCGATCCTGGCCGTGATCTTCTTCGCGGAACGCAGTCGCAACACAACGGTCGCGGTCGGCCCCGGCGCTGCGACCGCCACTGTCTCCGGGCTGGATTCGTTCACGCCGCAGGCCTCAGCAGTGCCGGGCAGCGTGGCCGAGCGGCAGGCGGCCGGTGCCGGAGCCGCCCAGACCGAGGTTTTCCCGCTGACGCTGCTCGCGGTCGGTGGAATGCTGGTCTTCCCCGCCGCCAACGACCTGCTGACAATGTTCGTGGCGCTGGAAGTCTTGTCGCTGCCGCTGTATCTGTTGTGCGGGCTGGCCCGTCACCGCCGCCTGCTCTCCCAGGAAGCGTCGCTGAAATATTTTCTGCTTGGCGCCTTCTCGTCAGCGTTCTTCCTCTACGGTGTGGCCCTGCTGTACGGCGCGACCGGCACACTCACATTGGGCGACATCGGCAATGCGCTGGCCGCGCGCCCGCACGATTCCATTGGCCTGATCGGCGTGGCGCTGCTGGCAGTCGGCCTGCTGTTCAAAGTGGGCGCCGTGCCGTTCCACTCCTGGATTCCCGACGTCTACCAAGGCGCGCCCACCCCGATCACCGGGTTCATGGCCGCGGCAACCAAAGTCGCGGCGTTCGGCGCCCTGATCCGGGTCGTCTACGTCGCATTGAGCCCGCTGCATGACCAGTGGCGACCAGTGCTGTGGGCCGTCGCGATTCTCACCATGGCGGTGGGCACCGTCACCGCGATCAATCAGAACGACGTCAAACGGCTGCTGGCGTATTCTTCGGTGGCGCACGTCGGTTTCATCTTGACCGGTGTGATCGCCGACATCCCCGCGGGCATCTCCTCGACGCTGTTCTACCTGGTGGCTTACAGCTTCAGCACGGTGGGCGCGTTCGCGGTGGTGAGTCTGGTACGCAACAGCGACGGCGACGAAGACGCCGAAATGGTGCGCTGGGCCGGGCTGGGGCGTCGCTACCCGGTTGTCGGGGCGCTGTTTTCGATGTTCCTGCTGGCGTTCGCCGGCATTCCGCTGACCAGCGGGTTCGTCAGTAAATTCGCAGTCTTCAACGCCGCTGCCCGAGGTGGGGCGGTGCCGCTGGTGATCATCGGTGTGGTCGCCAGCGGTGCGGCCGCCTACTTCTACGTGCGGGTGATCGTGCTGATGTTCTTCACCGAGTCGGCCGCCGATCCGCCGCATGTGGTGATACCCAGCATGTGGAGTAGAGCCGCGATCGCGGTGTGCGCGGCGGTCACGGTCGGGTTGGGGGTCTTCCCGCAGCCGCTGCTTAATCTGGTCGACCACGCCGCAAAATTCGTCGGGTGACCGGTCAGGCAACCGGTCGCGTTATGGCGACCGGCTACCCTGCCGCCGCCACCGGTCGCAGGTAAGGAAACGTCGCGGTGAATTGTGCGGGGTCGGGGCCGATGCCCGTACCCAACGGTGAGTTGGTCAGCAGCGACAACATGTTGTCCATGACGTTGTCAAGCAACGACCGGCCGTTGAAGCCGGCGTAATCGAACGACGCGGCAGTGCCCAACTCGTACGGCAGAGTCAGCGATCCGAACAGCCCTGCGACGCGACTCGCGTACGCCTCGGGATCGGCGGCAGTGCCGGCCAAAGCCGTGTAATGGGCCACGGTCGACGCAATGCTGGAAATGAACAGGGAATTGTCGTCGGATGGGCAGGCGCGATTGAACTGCTCACGCACGTCGTCGCGGTCAAGATAGATGTGGGTGAGCAGTGGTAAACCCCAGCGGGCGACCTGTTGCTCGTGGGCGTGGCCGTAGAGTGACACCGTTGTCCAAGCGCTCACGCGAGTCGTGTTGGCAATCAACTCGTTCGGTAGTTCGAGCACGATTGACGCGACGGTGCGGTTTTGAAAGAAGTTGACCCGATTGCGAAACGCCTCGGGCTGATAGACGCCGCGCGCGAACGCGGCCTTGAAAGCCTCCAGGGCGGCCGCGTCACCCGCGAAGGGGTCTTTGACGACACCGGCGAAGACTCGGATGCCACGCTCTCCGTGGACGACCTCATTGGTGTGACCCGAGGCCAGCTTGTCACCGTCAAGGCCGTTCGGGGCGTATTCGGCGCGGCGCATTTCGAATCTTTGCGCATGATCGACGTCCGCGCTGCGCGAGGGGACATTCACGATATCGCCGAACCGCAGTTTGAAAGACACGTCTTCGCATCGGTCACCATCGGTGTCGAACCGGAACGCGTAGACAGCCTCGTCCCGAAACGGTGCCGGGGTATGCGCATCCGCGGCGGGGTTGGTCGTCATCGCCATCACCGTTGTCCCAGCACCCACACCGGCGAACAAGTAGAAGTCACACAGATTCAGCCGGGGATCCTCGCGCCCAGTTGGGCTGTCGAAATGATGCGACAAGACGCAGCCCTCCTTCGATGGCAGATACAGAGCAGGCGGCGCATGCTACGACAATCGCGCGCTTCTCATCTTTACGCCCAATTCGAGCGCCTCCGCCAGCCGGGCCGGGCCCTCGGTCGCTCCGATGAGCTTGCTGATCTTCTCGGTATCGATCGTTTGACCGCCGGCTCCCCAGCTGCCTTCGGGAATTTCGACGACGATCACATGCAGGCGCATGAGATACGCGGGCGATATCCGGATGTCTTCACGTTTGAGCACGGAGCCGTCATCACCGAGCACATCGACGAATGCCGCCGCGATGTCGCGCTGCATTTCGTCGCGGCGCGGCTGACTGAAGTAGGACGCAGCCACAAAGGCCTCGACGATCCAGAACACTTTGTCAGGATGCTCAGACAATGGAACACCGCCGGGGAAACAGTTTTCGACGTCAAGTTCGTTGAAGTAAAATCCGGTGGCGGCCGTGCCGATTTCGGTGACCGGATCGATCTCCTGACGAATCAGGGCTTCGACCAGTCGAGACGCAAGCTTGGCCTTCTGCTCAGCGGTCAGTGCTCCCTCGGGGCAATTCACCCGGATGAACGGCATCGAGGTTCCTTTCACTGTTGGTAACGGCTGCCTAAAACGACCGTAGTTCGCCGGACTGGTCATCGGACACGCCGACCTACTCGTGATCGCGCAGGAACGGCCGGGTGGCCAGCAGAAAGATCCCCAGGACCGCCAGTGGCGCCACCAGCGGCAGCCACGGCAACTGCAGCGGGAACGACGTCGCGGCCAATCCGACGATCGTAAATCCGAACGCGGCACCCAATGTCGGAGCACTGGCTGTCACCACGTGGCCGGTCGCATGCCGCAGCACCAGGTACAGGGTCGCGGCGAGTCCCGACACCGCGGCGAGTATTGGCGTGGGATCAGTGAAGGCGATGGCCGCTAACGCCAGCAGTACTGCCAGCGTCGCCGCCGCGCGAAACACCACGCCGACCGCCACCGCGCCGAGCGCAAGCAAGGCGGCGACGAACGCGGGCCCGTGGTGTGACGGCACACCGGTGGCCGCGACCATCAGCAGGCCGAATGCCGTTGCCAACCAACGAAAAATCATGTCTACCGCCTTCCTGGCCTTCGCGCACGTCGACGGCGTCGGTCGGGTACCGCGCGCATCGATTGATCGAGCGTCATATCCGGTCGCCAGGCCACCACGTCGACGCCGGTGGTGGCCATGTCGCGATACATGGTCGATCGCTGCAGTGCCCACATCCGTGCGATCATCGGGTCCTGATCGCCTTCGAACGGCGAGCCTTGCAGTACGTCGACCGCGATCACCACGTGGCCGCGCTTGCGTAAATCGATCAGCGCCAAGGCGAATTCGGTGTCGAGCATCGTGGAGAACGCGATGACGATGGCGCCCGGCGGGACGGCCGCGCGCGGCGCCAATGTTCCCGTCGTGGTCTCGAACCGCTCGCCGGCGGCGAGCACGGTATCGAGTATGCGATAGAACTGGCGCTGCCC
Source organism: Mycobacterium sp. (assembly GCF_049802695.1). GTDB lineage: Bacteria > Actinomycetota > Actinomycetes > Mycobacteriales > Mycobacteriaceae > Mycobacterium. The sequence continues at coordinate 179 of NZ_JBARMY010000120.1, read as the reverse complement.
GATGTCGGCTCCGAGCCAGCGAGGACGGCGGCCGCCCAGCGCGATGACACCGGCGCGATCCCCGTTTCGCAGCGCGGTCTGCAGCACTTGCGCGGCACCCCGCACAGTCCGCTCGGTGGCGTGGGTCGCCGGGCCGGCGGCTTGCGGGTAGGCGTCGATCAGCGCCACCACGTCGGCGG
>NZ_JBARMY010000119.1:0-2609 GCF_049802695.1 Mycobacterium sp. | reverse complement strand
GTCAGCCCCCGGTGACGGCCGTTTGGGTGAAGCGCACGTAACCGTTTTCTTCGAGCTCGTCGGCCAACTCGGGCCCGCCGGATTCGATGATGCGGCCACCGACGAACACGTGCACGAATTCCGGGCGGATGTAGCGCAGGATCCGGGTGTAATGCGTGATCAGCAGGATGCCGCCGTGCTGGGATTCCTTGTAGCGGTTGACCCCTTCGCTGACGACCCGCAGTGCGTCGACGTCCAGGCCGGAATCGGTCTCATCGAGGATCGCAATCTTCGGCTTCAGCAACCCCAACTGCAGGATCTCGTGGCGCTTCTTCTCGCCGCCGGAGAAGCCTTCATTGACGCTGCGCTCGCCGAACGCCTGGTCGATGTCGAGTTCCTCCAGCGCCGAGCGGACCTCTTTGACCCAGTGCCGCAGTTTCGGCGCCTCGCCGCGCACCGCGGTGGCCGCCGAACGCAGGAAGTTCGACATCGACACCCCCGGCACCTCGACCGGATACTGCATCGCCAGAAACAGTCCCGCCCTGGCGCGTTCGTCAACACTCATGTCCAACACGTTCTGGCCGTCCAGCCTGATCGACCCGGACGTCACCTGATACTTCGGATGGCCCGCGATCGCGTAGGACAGCGTGGACTTGCCGGATCCGTTGGGACCCATCACCGCGTGCGTCTCGCCGGAGCGCACCGTCAGGTCGACCCCGTTGAGGATGGGTATCTCACGCCTGCCTTCGGCGGCGTTGGGGTCCTCGACGCTGACGTGTAGGTCTTTGATCTCCAGAGTCGTCATGAGGCTGTTGTCTTCTCCGTAATCGCTAATTCGTGTTCGATGGCCGCGGTCAGCCGCTCCCGGATCTGCGGCACCGCGATCTTGGAGATGATCTCGCCGAAGAATCCGCGCACCACCAACCGGCGGGCCTGTTCTTCGGGAATACCGCGGGAACGCAGATAGAAAAGCTGCTCGTCGTCGAAGCGTCCGGTGGCGCTGGCGTGCCCGGCGCCCACTATCTCACCGGTCTCGATTTCCAGGTTGGGTATCGAGTCGGCGCGGGCGCCGTCGGTCAGCACCAGATTGCGGTTGCTCTCGAAAGTGTCGGTACCGGCGGCCTGCGGGCGGATCAGCACATCGCCCACCCAGACGGTGTGGGCGTCGGGCCTCCTCGACTCCGGATCTCCTTGCAGCGCACCCTTGTAGACCACGTTGGATCTGCAGTCCGGCTGGGCGTGGTCGATCAGCAGCCGCGACTCGAGGTGCTGGCCGTCGTCGGCGAAATACAGGCCGAGCAGTTCGGCGTCTCCGCCGGCCGCGGTGAACCGCACGGTGGCCGACATCCGTACCACCTCGCCACCGAGTGTCACCACGACGTGGCGCAGCACCGCGTCCTTGCCCAACCGGGCATGCTGGGCGCTGACGTGCACGGCGTCGTCGGCCCAGTCGGCGATCCACACGACGGTGAGCCGGGCGGCGTCGCCGACCACGAATTCGACGTTGTCGGCATAGGTTCCGCTGCCCCGCTGGTCGATCACGACGACGGCCTCGGCCAACTCCTCGGCCCGAATCTGCAGATGCCCGTACGCAACCGCGCCCTCGCCGGGACCTGTGACGACGACCTCGATCGGGTCACCGACCTGGGTGTCGCGCGCGACGGTCACCAGCGTCGCCGAGTTGAACGCCGAAAAGGCCTGCGCCGCAACGCGATCAGTGGGAACACCGCCTTCACCGAGCCGCTCGTCGCCGCGCCGGGTGATCTCGACCCGAACTCCGGGCTGCTCGCTGACCGTGATGTCGGCGCTGCCGGTCGCGGGGGCTGAACCGTCGTGCAGGCCGCGCAGCCGCCGCAGCGGGGTGAACCGCCAGATCTCGTCACGACCGCCGGGCACCTCGAACGCATCGACGTCGAACGACGCGAACAGTTCCCCTTTGTTGACGGCGGAGAGCTGCGAACCTTTCGGGGACCCCTCGATCGCGGACGTGAAGTCCTGAGCCGTCATCCGACAGAGCCCTCCATCTGCAGCTCTATCAGTCGGTTGAGCTCCAGCGCGTACTCCATCGGCAGCTCTTTGGCGATCGGCTCGACGAAGCCCCGCACCACCATCGCCATCGCTTCGTCTTCGGTCAGCCCACGGCTCATCAGATAGAACAGCGGGGTGTCGCTGACCTAGGACACGGTGGCCTCGTGGCCCATCGTGACGTCGTCCTCGCGGATGTCGACGTACGGGTAGGTGTCGCTGCGGCTGATTGAATCGACAAGCAGCGCATCACACTTCACGCTGGACCGGGATCCGTGCGAGCCTTTGTTGATTTGAACCAGGCCGCGGTAGGACGCGCGGCCGCCGCCGCGGGCCACCGACTTGGACACGATGTTGCTCGACGTGTTGGGCGCCAGGTGCAGCATCTTGGCGCCGGTGTCCTGGTGCTGGCCCTCGCCGGCGAACGCGACGGACAGCACCTCGCCCTTGGCGTGCTCGCCGGTCATCCAGACGGCCGGGTATTTCATCGTGACCTTGGAGCCGATGTTGCCGTCGACCCACTCCATGGTGGCGCCCGCCTCGGCCCTGGCCCGCTTGGTGACCAGGTTGTAGACGTTGCCCGACCAGTTCTGGATGGTGGTGTA
>NZ_JBARMY010000118.1:0-2824 GCF_049802695.1 Mycobacterium sp. | reverse complement strand
GTCCGGGACCAGGCAGCGGCGGCGCCGCGAGCCCGCGCGACGGCCGCCCGGCAAGTTGCGTCGTCGGCGATGGGCACACGAGCAACTGGATCACCTGTGCGCGGATCTTGCACGGTCAATTCCATGGTTTGCGACACGAGTAGGTGTTACCCCGCGCCGAAAGGTTCAACACCACGGCATCGGGCGGCTGACGCGTCAGGGAAAAGCGGCACAAGGATTCGCGCGCAGCTGGGGATAGACTTTCGAAGTCGGGGTTAACGCGCTGAACAGGAGTGTAGATCTCATGGCCGTCACCATCGAAGTTGACGCAGAGGCCCGAACACCGTTCGAGCAGGATGTCGTTGCCACGCAGCAATATTTCGATAGCCCACGCTTCGAGGGCATCATCCGTCTGTACACGGCCCGGCAAGTCGTCGAGCAGCGCGGCACCATCCCCACCGACTACACCGTGGCGCGAGAGGCGGCGAAGGCTTTCTACCAACGCCTGCGGGAGCTCTTCGCCGAAGGCAAGAGCATCACCACCTTCGGTCCCTACTCGCCGGGACAAGGCGTGACCATGAAACGGATGGGCATCGAAGGGATTTACCTCGGCGGATGGGCGACCTCCGCGAAAGGTTCCACGACCGAGGACCCGGGACCCGATCTGGCCAGCTACCCGCTGAGCCAAGTGCCGGAGGAGGCCGCCGGCTTGGTACGCGCCCTGCTGACCGCCGACCGCAACCAGGAGTACCTGCGTCAGCGCTTGAGCGAAGCGGAGCGGGCGGCGACCCCGGCGACCGACTTTCGGCCGTTCATCATCGCCGACGCCGATACCGGTCACGGTGGAGACCCTCACGTGCGCAACCTGATTCGCCGTTTCGTTGAGGCTGGGGTACCGGGCTACCACATCGAAGACCAACGGCCGGGCACCAAGAAGTGCGGCCATCAGGGCGGCAAGGTGCTGGTTCCTTCCGACGAGCAGATCAAACGGCTCAACACCGCCCGCTTCCAACTCGACGTGATGCGCGTCCCCGGCATCATCGTCGCGCGTACGGACGCCGAGGCCGGCAACCTGATCGACAGCCGTGCCGACGAACGCGACCAGCCGTTCCTCCTCGGCGCGACCAATTTGAAGATCCCGTCCTACAAGTCCTGTTTCCTGGCGATGATGCGGCGGTTCTACGATCTGGGCGTGCAGGAGCTGAACGGTCACCTGCTGTACTCGCTGCCTGGGGGCGAATACGCCGCCGCGGACGCCTGGCTTCAGCAACACGGCATCTCCGACCTGGTCGCCCAGGCGGCTGCGTCCTGGCGCGACAACGGGGAACAGTCGATCGACGCCCTTTACGACAAGGTCGAGTCGCAGTTCGTCGATGCCTGGGAGGACGACGCAGGTCTGACGACCTTCGCCGAAGCGGTTGGCGAAGCGCTCGAGTTCGGTGAGAGCGAGGACGAACCGGTTGCCATGGGCGCCCCGGAATGGCGGCACTTCGCCGAGCGCGCCTCGCTGTACTCCGCCCGGGCAAGAGCCAGGGAGTTAGGCGTCCAGGTCAGTTGGGACTGTGAGCTGGCCAAGACTCCCGAAGGTTACTACCAGGTGCGTGGCGGGATACCCTATGCCATCGCCAAATCGCTTGCCGCAGCGCCTTTTGCAGATCTGCTGTGGATGGAGACGAAGACCGCGGACCTGGCTGACGCCCGCCAGTTCGCCGAGGCGATCCACGCGCAATTCCCGGACAAGATGTTGGCCTACAACCTCTCCCCTTCGTTCAACTGGGACACCACCGGCATGACCGACGAGGAGATGCGGTCCTTCCCGACGGAGCTGGGCAAGATGGGCTTCGTCTTCAACTTCATCACCTACGGCGGGCATCAGATCGACGGCCTGGCCGCCGAGGAGTTCGCCACCGCCTTGCGAGAGGACGGCATGCTCGCGTTAGCCCGCTTGCAACGTCAGCTGCGCCTGGTCGAGTCGCCCTACCGCACGCCGCAGACCCTGGTCGGCGGGCCGCGCAGTGACGCCGCGCTGCTCGCATCCTCCGGGCGCACGGCCACCACCAAATCGATGGGCGAAGGGTCCACCCAGCACCAGCACCTGGTGCAGACCGAGGTGCCGCGAAAGCTGCTCCAGGAATGGCTGGCGATGTGGAGCGAGCATTACCAGCTCGGCGAGAAGCTGCGGGTGCAGCTACGACCGCAGCGCGCCGGCTCCGAGCTGCTCGAACTCGTCATCTTCCGGGAAGGCAGCGACGCAGAGGAGAAGCTCGCCAACGTCATCTTCGCTCCGTTCCAAGATCGGCACGGCAGCCGCATCCTCACGGTGCGGGACCAGAACACCTACGCCGAGCAGTTGCGCCAGAAGCGCCTGATGACGCTGATCCATCTGTGGCTGGTGCACCGGTTCAGAGCCGATTGGGTGCACTACGTGACGCCCACCGAAGACAACCTGTATCAGACCGAGAAGATGAAATCACACGGGATATTCAGCGACGTTCACCAAGAGGTCGGCGAGATCATTGTCGCTGAGGTGAATCGTCCCCGTATCGAGGAACTTCTGGCACCCGATCACGAGGCGCTGCGAAAGTTGATTCGCAAAGAGGCCTGACGCGAGCTCGTCAGGCTTTTCGAGATAAAAGGCAACCGTGTTCAGCGGCACCACTGCGGTGCTGAGCTGAGCACGGTTGCCCTTGCTGCCTTTGCCGTACCGGCGAGCTGTGATGGCGCAGTGCACTTCACTGCGCCATCACCGGCCTCAGGGGACGTTGACGCAAACGCCGCCGGCGCAGCCACCCCCACCACCGGGACCGCCGCCGCCGCATCCCACACCGGGCACACAGCCGGAGCC
>NZ_JBARMY010000117.1:0-9340 GCF_049802695.1 Mycobacterium sp. | reverse complement strand
CTCCGGCGCGAGGAGGAGCCGGGCAATTCCACCCAGCCCGGCGACGATGCGCGCCCTCAGGCGCGAGGAGGAGCCGGGCAGTGGACCTAGCCGGGACTCCCGCCAGGGACAGCGTCCAGCAGTTGGCGGGTGTAGTCCTGACGGGGGTCAGCGAATACCTGCGCGACGGTGCCGTGCTCAACCAACCGCCCGGCACGCATCACCAGAACCTCATCGGCGATCCGGCGTATCACTGCCAGGTCATGACTGATGAACAGGTAGCTCAACCCGAGTCGCGCCTGCAGGTGCGACAGCAACTCCAGGATCTGGGTCTGCACTACGACGTCGAGCGCAGAGACCGCCTCATCACAGACCAGCACCTCGGGACGCAGCGCCAGGGCCCGCGCTATCGCGACGCGCTGGCGCTGCCCGCCGGAGAGTTCGCGCGGCAGCCGGCCCAGCACCGACGACGGCAATGCCACCTGGTCGGCCAGCTCACTCACCGCCCGCCGGCGCTCCCGGCGGTCACCGACCCGGTGGATGCGCAGCGGCTCCTCGATGGCGCGGAACACAGAGTACATGGGATCCAGGCTGCTGTAGGGATTCTGAAACACCGGCTGAACCCGACGGCGAAAGGCGAACGCCTGGTGCCTGTCGAGCGCCGCGATGTCTTGGCCGTCGAAAAGTACTGTGCCCGACGTGGGCGGCAAGAGACCGAGCACCATCCGGGCCAGCGTCGACTTTCCCGATCCGGACTCACCGGCGATCGCCAGAGTGGTTCCCCGGCGTAGCCGGAAGGACACCTCGTCGACCGCGCGGAACTCCGGCCGCCGCCACGGCGCCCCGCGAGACTGCCGGTAAACCTTGGTCAAGCCGGTGGCGGTGATCACGTCATCGGTGCCTACCCGGCCGTGGTCGCGTGCCAGTGCGCCGAATGTCGCCAATGACGGAACGGCGGCCACCAGCTCGCGCGTGTAGTCATGTCGTGGATTGTGCAGAATGGCCTGCGCTGCGCCCGATTCGACGACCACGCCGTTGCGCATGACGACCACACGCCCGGCCCGTTCGGCGGCCAGGGCGAGGTCGTGCGTGATCAGCAGTACCGCGGTTCCCAGTTCACCGGCAAGGCGCTGCAAATGGTCGAGCACCTGCCGCTGGACCGTGACGTCGAGTGCGGAGGTCGGCTCGTCGGCGATCAGCAGGCGGGGTCGTCCGGCCAGTCCGATGGCGATGAGCACGCGCTGGCACATGCCGCCGGACAGCTGATGCGGGTAGCGCCTGGCCAAGGTCGCGGGGTCGGCCACCCCCGCCTCGGAGAGTAACTGCACAGATCGTCGGCGCACGTCGCCGGATCCGTTCGTGCGCAACGCCTCTCGGAGCTGAAACCCTGCCTTCCACACCGGGTTCAGGTTGGTCATCGGATCTTGCGGCACGTAACCGATGCCGTCACCGCGGATGGTGCTCATCCGGCGCGGGTCGGCCGAGGTGATGTCGACACCGTCGAAGACGATTCGGCCACCGGTGATTCGCCCACCCGGCGGCAGGAGTCCGAGAACCGCTGCGGCAGTGGTCGACTTTCCCGACCCGGACTCGCCGACCAGCGCCACGGTCTGGCCGCTGTGCACGGCGAGGTCGACGCCGCGAAGCACAGCCGCGCCGTCACCGAACGTGACCTGCAGCCCGTGCACCGCCAGCAGCGGCGCGTCAGATTCCGTCACGCTCGACAACCTGCGATGCCGGGTCCAGGGCGTCGCGCAACGCGTCGCCCATCATCATGAAGGCCAGCACCGTGATGCCGAGTGCACCAGCCGGATAGAACAGGATCGGTGAGCCGGCCCGCAACCGGGTCTGGCCCAGGTTGATGTCGCCGCCCCATGACACAACCGAGGGGGGCAAGCCCACCCCCAGATACGACAGGGTGGCTTCGGTGACGATGAAGATTCCCAAGGCGACGGTGGCCACCGCGATCACCGGGCCGGCGGCATTGGGCAGCACGTGCCGCAGCAGGGTCTGAAACCTGCTCATGCCCATAGCTTTCGCGGCCAGCACGTAGTCACTGCCCCGGACTTCGAGCACCGCGGCACGGGCAATTCTGGCCAGCTGGGGCCAGCCGAACAGCGCCAGGATCGCGATCACCGTCCACACTGTGCGCTCACGCATGACCTGCATGAGCACGATGGCCGCCAACAGCAGGGGTATCCCGAAGAAGACGTCGGCGACACGCGAGACCAGCGTGTCGAACCAGCCACCATAGAAGCCGGCCAAGGCGCCCAGCGCACCTCCTACGACGAACACGGCCAGGGTGGCACCCACCCCTACGGTGATCGACGCGCGGGCGCCGTAAATCGTGCGGGCATAGATGTCGTGGCCTTGCAGGTCGGTTCCGAACCAGTGCGCGGCGCTGGGCGCAAGCGAGCTCAGGTTCGGGTCGGCGTACGTCGGATCTGCCGCGGTGAACAAACCCGGGCACAATGCGACGAGACCGATGAACGTGATCAGCGTGGTGGCGATCAGGAATTTCGGCTGCCGGCGCAGGCTGCGCACCAATTCACCCCAGAAACCGTTGCGGCTCAACGGATCACCGTCAACCATAACGAATCCGAGGGTCCAGTGCCGCGTACAACAGGTCCACCACAAGGTTGGTGAGCAGGTAGACGACCACGAGCACCGTTACCACCGACACCACCGTCGGGGCCTCCTGCCGGGTGACCGCTTGATACAGCACACCACCGACACCGTGGATATTGAAGATGCCCTCGGTGACGATCGCTCCGCCCATCAGCGCACCGAAGTCGGCGCCGAGGAACGTCACCACGGGAATCAGCGAGTTACGCAGGATGTGCACGGCCACGACGCGCGGCCGTGACAGGCCTTTCGCGGTGGCAGTGCGCACATAGTCGGCATGCGCGTTGGCCGCGACCGCCGATCGGGTCAGCCGCACCACGTAAGCGAAGGACACTGAGCCGAGCACGATCCCGGGCAGTAACAGCCGTGCGAAGGTGGCCTGATCACCCACCGTGACCGGCGCGATGCCTAACCGCACTCCGAAGACGAACTGGGCCAGGAAGCCGAGTACGAAGATAGGTACCGCGATGATGGTCAGGCTTGCGGCCAGCACGCCCGCGTCGAAAATCCCACCCTGTCGCAGCCCGGCGGCCACGCCCAACCCGATGCCCAGCACAGCCTCGACCGTCAGTGCGATCAGCGTCAGCCGGAAGGTCACTGGAAACGCTTGTGCCACAACCTCTCTCACTGATAGCCCGGAGTATGCGCGACCGAAGTCACCGCGCAGGATGCCACCCAGGTAGCGCACGTACTGCAGCAGGAACGGGTCGTCGAGGTGGTACTGAGCGCGCAATTGTGCGGCTACCGCCGGAGTCACCGGCCGGTCCCCGCCGAGAGCGGCCACCGGGTCGTCGGGTAGCAGGAACACCATGCCGTAGATCAGCAGCGTCGCGCCGAGGAACACCGGAACCAGGACGGCGATGCGACGTGCGATGTACCAGCCCATGTCAGGCCTTCTCGATGCGCTCGTAGTCGGGCAAGCCGTTCCAGGTGATGACGACGTTGCTCACCGCCGGGGACCGCCCAGCGACGGAAACGGTGTACCACAGTGGAATGGTGGGCATGTCATGCAACAGCATTCGCTGCGCATCGTTGGTCAGGGCGTAGGACTGCGGCAACGTCGGTGCGGATGCGGCCCGGGCCAGCGCCGCGTCGAATGCCGGATTGGCGTAGCCGACGTTGTTGGACCCGGCGCCGGTGGTGAACAGCGGGTCCAAAAACTCCAGCATCGACGGGTAGTCACCCTGCCAGGAGCCGCGGAACGCCGTCAGGATGCTGTGATCGCTAACCTGGCTGTGGAACCAGGCGAAGGTCGGCTGCGGCGCGCCGACCGCGTCGATCCCCAAGATGTTCTTGATGCTGTTGGCCGCCGCGTCCACCCACTCCTGATTTCCGCCGTCGGCGTTGTAGGCGATGGCATACCGGCCGGTCCATTCCGAGATCGCGTCGGCCTGCTGCCACAACCGGCGCGCGCGGTCCGGGTCGAAGTTCAGCGCACTGCTGCCGTCGATGTCCGGGTCGAAGCCGGGCAGCGAGCTGGCGGTGAATTCCCGGGCGGGGGCACGGGCACCGATGAAGATCTGCCGGCAGATCTGCGGACGGTCGATGGCCGCCGACAAAGCGAGCCGGCGCAGCCTGCCTTCTTCACCGCCGAAGTGCGGCAGCCGCAGCGGGGTGTTGAGGGTGTGGTTCAACGCCACCGGCGCGGAAATCGCCCGCTCCCCCAAGTCGCCGCGGTAGACGGGCAGCACGCTGGGCGGAACTGTGTCCAGCACATCAAGATTGGCCGACAGCAGATCGGCGTAAGCGGTGTCGAGATTGGCATAGAAGACGAACCGCAGTGCCTTATTATGCGGGATCCGGTTGCCGTGATAACCGGGGTTGGCCACCAAGTCGATTTTGACGTTGTGCTGCCACGGGTTTCCATCGGCGAGTTTGTACGGGCCGTTGCCGATCGGGTGCGCGCCGAAGGCGGTCATGTCCCGGAACGCCGCCTCCGGCAACGGGTAGAACGGCGAAAACGCCAGTCTCAGTTTGAAGTCGATCGTCGGCGCCTTGAGCCGCACGGTGAATTCACGCTCGCTGATCACCTGCAGACCGGCCATGGCCCGGGCGGAAGGTGTGGCCGCGGACACCTCGTCGAAGCCGGCGATCGGGCTGAAGAAGCTTTGCTGCAGTTGGGCGTTGCCGGCCAACGCGCCGTAATTCCATGCGTCGACGAACGAGCGCGCGGTCACCGGCGAGCCGTCGCTGAACGTCCAACCGGGTTTGAGGGTGATCCGGTAGGTGACGTTGTCGGTGGTGTCGATGGTCTGAGCGACTTCCGGCGACGGAGTTCCGTGGGCGTCGTAGGACATCAGACCGGCGAACAACCGGTCGACGATGCGACCGCCGTAGCTGTCGTTGGTGTCGGTCGGAATCAGCGGGTTCTGCGGTTCACCGCCGTTGACGACGACTGCGCCGGTGCTCACGGCACCCCCGCAGCCGGTCAGCAGCGCGACGACCAACACGGCGACCACCGCGATAGCTGACCGGCGCATGACAGCGACACTAGGTGGCGCGACAGCCCGCTCGCCTTAACACCCGGTTAAGGCCGTGCCGTGCGCGTCGTCGTCTGGCTAGTGTCGGGGCGTGACCGAAACGCATACGCCGGCGCCCTCGTCGTACCCGCCGCCCGCCGAGTTCGCCGAGCAGGCGAATGCGACCACTGAGCTCTACCGCGAGGCCGAACAGGACAGGCTGGCGTTCTGGGCCAGCCAAGCTAACCGGCTGTCCTGGGCTACGCCGTTTTCCGAGGTGCTGGACTGGTCGCAGGCGCCGTTCGCCAAGTGGTTTTCCGGCGGCACCCTCAACGTCGCGCACAACTGCGTGGATCGTCACGTGCAAGCCGGCCACGGTGATCGTGTCGCGATCCATTGGGCGGGCGCGCCGGTCGGCGACCAGCGCACGCTGACCTATGCGGACTTGGAGTCAAACGTCTGCAAAGCCGCCAACGCACTGACCAGCCTCGGTCTGGTCGCCGGCGACCGCGTCGCGATCTACCTGCCGATGGTCCCGGAGGCCGTCGTGGCGATGCTGGCCTGCGCCCGGTTGGGCATCATGCACAGCGTGGTGTTCGCCGGCTTCACCGCGAACGCGCTGCGGGCGCGCATCGCCGACGCCCGGGCCAAGCTGCTGATCACCGCGGACGGACAGTTCCGGCGCGGCAAGGCGGTGTCGCTGAAGGACGCGGCGGACGACTCGGTGCAGCCGGACGCCGACGGCGACAGCCCTGTCGAGCACGTCCTAGTGGTGCGTCGCACCGGGATCGACGTGAATTGGACCGAGGGACGCGACCTGTGGTGGCACGACGTCGTCGACTCGGCGTCCGAAGAACACACCGCGGAGTCGTTCGACTCCGAGCACCCGCTGTTCTTGCTTTACACCTCGGGGACTACCGGCAAGCCCAAAGGCATCATGCACACCAGCGGCGGCTACCTGACCCAGGCTTCCTACACCCACCGCACGATCTTCGACATCAAACCGGAGACCGACGTGTTCTGGTGCACCGCCGACATCGGCTGGGTCACCGGGCACACCTACAGCGTCTACGGCCCCCTGGCCAACGGCGTCACGCAGGTGATCTACGAGGGAACCCCCGACTCACCCAGTCAGCACCGGCATTTCGAGATCATCGAGAAGTATTGCGTCACAACGTATTACTCCGCTCCGACCTTGATCAGGACGTTCATGAAGTGGGGGCGCGAGATTCCCGACGCGCATGACCTGTCCAGCTTGCGGCTGCTGGGCTCGGTGGGCGAACCGATCAATCCGCAAGCCTGGCGCTGGTATCGCAACGCCATCGGCGCCGGGCGCACCCCGATCGTCGACACTTGGTGGCAGACCGAGACCGGTGCCGCGATGATCTCCCCGCTGCCGGGCGTGACCACCACCAAACCGGGCTCGGCGATGACGCCGCTGCCGGGTATCTCAGCCAAAATCGTCGACGATGACGGCAACCAGCTGCAGCCCGGGCCGGACGGGGGGGAGCATGTGACCGGTTACCTGGTCATCGACCAGCCCTGGCCGGCGATGCTGCGGGGGATCTGGGGTGACCCGGACCGCTACCGCGACACCTATTGGTCCAGATTCGCCGAGCAAGGCTGGTATTTCGCCGGCGACGGCGCCCGTTACGACGCAGACGGCGCCATCTGGGTGGTAGGACGCATCGACGACGTGATGAACGTGTCCGGGCACCGGATCTCCACCGCCGAGGTGGAGTCGGCACTGGTCGGCCATTCCGGTGTGGCCGAGGCGGCCGTGGTCGGCGCCAGCGACGACACCACCGGTCAGGCCATCTGCGCGTTCGTGGTGCTACAGGCCGACCATGCCGACACCGTCGGCGACGAGATCCTCGACGAGCTGCGCGCCGAAGTGGCCCGCGAGATCTCACCGATCGCCCGGCCCCGTGAGGTGCATGTGGTGCCCGAACTGCCCAAGACGCGCAGCGGCAAGATCATGCGCAGGCTGTTGCGCGACGTCGCCGAGAACCGCGAATTAGGCGACACGTCCACGCTGCTCGACCCCGGCGTCTTTGACGCGATCCGCGCCGGCAAATAAGCCAGGACCGTGATCCGGTCAGGCCGGCACCGGCACGAACCCGGCGCCGGGACGATTCTTGGCCGCGACGTCGGCCAGCACCGCGTTCATCGACACCACCACCGCAGGCGTGTGCAGTGGGATGTATTTGACGACGCAGGCCGGCAGATTCTCGCTGAGAGCACCGTGAATCATCCCGACCAGCATGTTGTTGACGGTGACCGGCCCACCGGAGTCGCCGGGTTGTCCGCAGACCTGCATCACGATGGTGCCCGGGTCCTGGCCCGGTCCCCAGGTGACGCCACAGGAGTTCCCGGTGGTGCGGCCTTGCTTGCAGGCGACGTCGCCGACGGCCGGATCCGGACCGATGCCGTCGATAGCGAAGCCGCCGACGTTGGCCACCGGTGTCACCTTGGCGGGGTCGAACCGGATGACCGCATAGTCGAGGCCGTCGTTGCCGGCCACCATGGTGCCCACCGGTCCGCCGCCGACCCCTTCAGCGGCGACCGGAGCGCCCGGGCCGCCGCAGTGTGCGGAGGTGAAGCCGACCAGCGCGCCGGTGTTGTCGGTGCCGATGGTGGTCAGCGTGCAGAAGGTGTCGCCGTTGATGACGATGCCGGTACCGCCGCCGATAGGAGTCTTGTCGTCAGCGGACGCGGCCGCCAACTGCAGACCGGCGCAGCCGAGCAGCGCAGTCAGCATTGCCGTCACACACCGGTACACGGTCTGCAAATCAGCGCTCCTGTCGACGTGTCCGGCATCTGAGCCCGGCGAGGATGCGTTAGTTTACGTGACCCGGGCGGGTACCCGGTCCATCGTCGCAGTGTCGGCTGGCCTCGTGCGGCAATGCGGCACGTGGCAACATTTACCCGACGACACCGAACCGCCGGGTAGTCGAATTGGGAGGACCGTCTGTGAGCAAGGGTGATCGTAAGAACTCCGCCGGCAACGGCGACCGGCAAGACGGGGTGCCCAGCACGCTGACCTCCATCCCGCTGACCGATCCGCACGCCCTACCTGCTGAACCGTCGCTGGGTGATCTGGTCAAGGATGCGACAGCCCAGATGTCAACGCTGGTCCGCGCCGAAGTCGAGTTGGCACGCGCGGAGATCACCCGCGACGTCAAGAAGGGCTTGACCGGCAGCATCTTCTTCATCGCGGCGCTGGTCGTGCTGTTCTATTCCACCTTCTTTTTCTTCTTCTTCCTCGCCGAGCTGCTGCATTTGTGGATATGGCGGTGGGCGGCCTACCTGATCGTCTTCGGCATCATGGTCGTCGTCACCGCCGTGCTCGCCCTGTTCGGTTTTCTGAAAGTCCGCCGCATCCGCGGGCCGCGGCAGACCATCGCATCGGTCAGGGAGACCCGAACCGCGTTGACCCCCGGCCACGGCCCGGCCGGCCAGCAGGCACTCACCGCCACCCGCGGTGGGGTGCCCGCCGATCCCTCGGGCTGGTAGATGGCCCCACCCGACCCGTCGGTGACCCGCATCGACGGGCCATGGCGGCATCTGAACGTCCACGCCAACGGCATCCGGTTTCACGTCGTCGAAGCATCGGCCACCGATCCGGATGCCGGCACGCCGCCGACGGCGCGACCACTGGTGGTTTTGTTGCACGGCTTCGCGTCGTTCTGGTGGTCGTGGCGTCACCAGTTGCGTGGGCTGACCGGCGCCCGGGTGGTGGCGGTCGACCTGCGCGGCTACGGCGGCAGCGACAAGCCGCCCCGAGGCTACGACGGCTGGACACTGGCCGGGGACACCGCCGGGCTCATCCGCGCGCTTGGGCACTCGTCGGCCACCCTGGTCGGCCACGCCGACGGCGGACTGGTCTGCTGGGCCACCTCGGTGCTGCACCCGCGGCTGGTGCGGGCCATCGGGCTGGTCAGCTCCCCGCACCCGGCAGCCCTGCGCACATCGGCGCTGACCCGTCGCGACCAAAGCCGTGCGCTGTTGCCGTCGTTGCTGCGCTACCAGGTGCCGATATGGCCGGAACGCACGCTGACGAGATCCAACGCCGACGAGGTCGAGCGCCTGGTGCGAAGCCGCGCCTCCGCGAAATGGGCTGCTTCCGAGGACTTCTCCGAAACCATCGGCCATCTGCGTCAGGCGATGCAGATCCCGTCGGCAGTGCACTCGGCGCTGGAATACCAGCGTTGGGCGGTGCGCAGCCAGTTGCGGGATGAGGGCCGCCGGTTCATGCGGTCGATCAAACAACAGCT
>NZ_JBARMY010000116.1:0-12251 GCF_049802695.1 Mycobacterium sp. | reverse complement strand
GCGCCGCGCACTTCGCGCGCCTTCGCGCTGATCCCGAGCCGCCGCGCCGCACCGACCAGCGCCAGCGCCGCCTCCGGACCCGGGCAGCTGACCTCGAGGGCCGACGAGCGCCCCGGCTCAGTCAACGAGCCGTGTGCCAGAAACGCACCTCGCCACGCGGCTTCGGCGTCATTGACACTGCCGCCCACCACTTGGGCGGGCAGGCCACGTACCGGGCGACCACGCAAGTCCAGCAGACCGGTCTGGCGGGCCAGCGCCTCACCGTCGTTGGCCACCCGCAGCACATAGCGGGTTTGCCTGCGGATACCGCTGGCGGACAACACATGCACGACGGCGTTGTAGCCGTAAAGCTCGAAGATGTCCTTGCGCAGCCGACGAGCAATACTGCCCAGGTCCACCTCGGCCTCGACGACCACACGGCCTGCCACGATCTGCAGGCCGCCGGCGAAGCGCAACAGGGAGGTGACCTCGGCACGCCGCGCGCTCACCGAAGTCACCACCAGGCGACTCAACTCGTCTTTGACCTCGGCCGTCATCGCCACGCGTCGTCACCTCTCGGTCCGCCATGACCCGCTCCCCCTGCGCCGGCTGCTTGCGGTTCACTCTCGACCGCCATCGGTGCCGTCACCGGAGACGCCGCCGGTTCACTGTCACCCGTCACAACCCTCTCGAGCGCCGCTGCCAGCTTCCCCGGGTCATGTAAAGGTGTACCAGGTCTGGAGACGTCGGCAAATCGAACCTGGGCATTCAGCTGCTTGGCGGTGCGCCGCAGTTGTTCGCGTTCCTGATCGCTCGGGACGCGTTCGGCATCGATGACGATGTCCTGGACGGTGAAGCCCGGCGCATGCTGTGCCAGCACATGCAGGTGACGTTCGACCGAGAATCCGGCCGTCTCCCCCGGCTCTGCAACCAGGTTGAGCACCAGCGCGCGCCGAGCTGTGGTCGCCTGCAGCGCGGCGGCCAGGCCGGGCACCAGCACGTGCGGGATGACGCTGGTGAACCATGATCCTGGACCCAGCACCACGAGGTCGGCGGCCATGATCGCGTCGACCGCCTGCCGGGTCGCCGGGGGGGTGGCGGGCAACAACCGAACCCGCCGTACCTTCCCCGGCGTCGTCGCGATCGCCACCTGACCGCGGATCAACCGGAACATCCGCGGATCGGTCTCCAGGCCGGAGACGTCGGCTTCTATCTGCAGCGCGATCGGACACATCGGCAGCACCCTGCCTTTCACGCCCAGCACGCGGGCCAGCTCGTCGAGCGCGGCGACGGGGTCGGCGAGCACCTCGTTGAGCCCGGCGAGCAACAGGTTGCCTATCGGGTGTCCGGCGAGTGCCCCGCTGCCGTTGAAACGATGCTGCAGAATAGTCGCCCAGAGCCGTCCGTGCGGGCTGTCGGAAGCCAACGCCGCCAAGGCCATTCGTAGATCGCCGGGCGGCACGATCTCCAGTTCGCTGCGCAGCCGGCCCGACGACCCGCCGTCGTCGGCGACGGTGACGATGGCGGTGACGTACGGGGTCAATCGGCGGGCTGCCGACAGCGTCGCGTAGAGACCGTGTCCGCCGCCGAGGGCCACTATCCGGTGACTCATTCGCGGCCCAGGTCCCGGTGCAGCACCCGCACCGAAAGTTGCGCCTCGGATCCTTCGGACTCGATCAGCTGCGCCAGCGCCTCGGCGATCGCAACGCTGCGATGTTTGCCGCCGGTACAGCCGACCGCGACGGTCATGTAGCGCTTACCCTCCCGGCGGTAGCCCTCGACGACCAGGGACAGCAATCGATGGTATGTCTGCAGAAACTCCGCCGCACCGGTCTGGCCAAGTACGTAGTCACGAACCGCCGGATGCTGCCCGGTGTGTGGTCGCAGTTCGTCGACCCAGTGCGGATTCGGCAGGAACCGCACGTCCATCACCATGTCAGCGTCCATCGGCAGGCCGTACTTGAAGCCGAACGACTCCACCGTGACGCTGGTGTGCGCGGCGGTTTCGGCGCCGAATGCGCGCTCGATGCTTTCTCGCAGCGCCCGCACCGACAGCGTCGACGTGTCGATGATCAGGTCGGCCGTCGCGCGAACCGCCGCTAACATCTCACGTTCGCTGGCGATGCCTTCGGCCAACGTCTGCTCGCCCTGCAGCGGGTGACTGCGGCGGTTCTGTTCGTAGCGGCGCACCAACATGTCATCGGACGCCTCCATGAAGAGCACCCGCGGGGTGATGTTCCGGGTGGCGAGGTCGGTGCGCACCCAGTCGAGGTCTCCGGTGAAGCCCCGCGACCGGACATCCATGACGACCGCCAACTGCGTGATGCGCGAACCGGCCGCCAGCCCGAAATCGACCATCCGGGTGATCAACTGAGGCGGCAGATTGTCGGCCACATACCACCCGAGGTCTTCGAGCACCTTGGCCGCGGTGCCCCGGCCGGCGCCGGAAAGCCCGGTCACCAGCACGACGTCGATGCCGGACTCCGCCGACCCGCCGCCGTTCTCCGGGTGGTTGGCCGTCACGTCGGCCTGCACCGCGTGGCCTCCCGGCCCGGTCAGGTTTTCCCCGTCCATATTGCGGCCCATCATCCCAGTGCCCGGTCGGCCAACCGGTCATCATTATCGGCGACGCTCGAGCCGTTGGTGTCGTTATGCAGCGCTTCAAGGACCGCCCGGGCGGTGGCGACGCCGATACCGGGCACCGCAGTGATCTCGTCAACGGTCGCCTCTTTGAGTCGGGCCAGCGAGCCGAAGTGAGTGACCAGCGCCTTCCGCCGATGCTCGCCGAGCCCGGGCACCGCATCCAAGGCTGACGCCGTCATTCGCCTGGACCGCTTGCTGCGGTGATAGCTGATGGCGAACCGGTGCGCCTCGTCGCGGATTCGCTGCAGCAGATACAGGCCCTCACTGTTGCGCGGCATGATCACAGGATCCGGTTCGGACGGCACCCAGACCTCTTCGAGCCGTTTGGCCAGACCGATCACCGCGACGTCGCTGACGCCGAGCTCTTCGAGTACCGCGCTGGCCGCATTCACCTGCGGTGCTCCGCCGTCGACGACATAAAGATTCGGCGGGTAAGCGAAGCGGCGGGACCGGCCTTCTGGTGCAAGCATGTTCGGATCCTGCCGGTCCTGGACATGCCGGGCGAACCGGCGTCTCGTGACCTCGGCGATGGAGGCGACGTCGTCAGACCGGCCGCCGCCGGCGGCTTCCCGAATCGCGAAGTGACGGTAATCGGACTTGCGCGGCAGCCCATCCTCGAAGACCACCAGCGAGCCGACCACATCGGTGCCCTGAACGTGGCTGATGTCCGCGCATTCGATCCGCAGTGGTGCGTCCGCCAATCCTAACGCGTCCTGAATGCTCTGCAGCGCGGCAGTTCTGGCGGTGAAGTCACCGGCGCGCTTCAATTTATGTTGCTGCAGAGCGTGTTTGGCGTTCCGCTGCACGGTTTCGGCGAGCGCGCGTTTGTCACCGCGGCGCGGCACCCGCAGCCGGACCCGGGAACCGCGCAGGCCGGAAAGCCAGCTGGCGACCTCGTCGGCGTTGGACGGCAGACAGGGAAGCAACACTTCCCGGGGCACGGGATTGGCCGATTCGTCGGCGGCTCCGCCGAGCTCTGCCTGCTCGCCGTAAAACTGCGTCAGGAACTGCTCGACCAACCGCTCCTCGCCGGAATCCCCCGCCTCGGCCGACTTTTCGACGATCCAGCCGCGCTGACCGCGCACCCGGCCACCTCGCACGTGGAACACCTGCACCGCCGCTTCCAGCTCGTCGTCGGCGAAGGCCACCACGTCGGCGTCGGTGCCGTCGCCGAGCACCACGGCCTGCTTCTCCATCGCCCGCTTCAGCGCGCCCAAGTCGTCACGAAGCCGCGCGGCCCGTTCGAAATCGAGCTTCTCGGCCGCCGCGTTCATCTGGTGTTCGAGTTCACGGCCGAAGCGGTCGGTTTTGCCGGACAGGAAATCACAGAAGTCCAGCACGATCTGGCGGTGCTGTTCGGCGCTGACCCGCCCGACGCAAGGCGCCGAGCATTTGTCGATGTAGCCGAGCAGGCAGGGGCGGTCGATCTGGTTATGACGCTTGAATACCCCGGCCGAGCATGTTCGTGCGGGAAATACCCGGGTCAGCAGGTCCAGGGTTTCGCGGATCGCCCAGGCATGCGAGTAGGGCCCGAAATATCGCACACCTTTGCGCCGCGGCCCCCGGTACACCATCAGCCGCGGAAATTCCTCGTTGAGGGTGACCGCCAGCACCGGATAAGACTTGTCGTCGCGGTAGCGGACATTGAACCGCGGGTCGAACTCCTTTATCCAGTTGTATTCCAGTTGCAGCGCTTCGACCTCGGTGTTGACCACCGTCCACTCGACCTTGGCCGCGGTGGTCACCATCTGGCGGGTGCGCGGGTGCAGGCTGGCGATGTCGGCGAAGTAGGAGGTCAGCCTGCTGCGCAGGCTTTTGGCCTTACCGACGTAGATGACTCGTCCGTGCTGATCTCTGAACCGGTAGACACCCGGTTCGACCGGGATGGATCCGGGCGCGGGGCGATAGGTGGCAGGATCCGGCACGGTTTCCAGGCTAGTCCGGCGACGATGCGCGCCGGGCAGCGGCGCGAGAAGGAGCGGACATTCAACACAGCCGGCGACGATGAGCGCTGGGCAGTGGCGCGAGAAGGAGCGGACATTCAACACAGCCCGCGACGATGCGCGCCGGGCAGCGGCGCGCAGGCCTTCGAGTGTGCGCTGACGGAGCTCAGTCTGCGCTCCGTCGCTGGGGACTGTCTGGCGGTCGAGAATAATGACAAGCGGGCTGGCGAATAAAACCGTCTTGGCTCGCAAGCCAGAACCAAACCCCGCCGCAAAGCGCCTTAAAACGGCGGTAGCTCTTCGGAGTCGCGCGGCATTGAGACGTTGGAGTAAGTAATCGCTCGTTGCCGGCCCAGGCGATTGTCGCGATTGTGGTTGCGTTCAGCGGTAATCCGTTGTGTCCGTCGCACAGCGCGGGTCCGCCGTCTCGTCGGCATCATGGCGGCCCGGTCATGGCAGCTGCCGTCGGGCGGCTTCACAGGTTGCGGCAAATCGCCAGTGGGCGCGCACAAGCCCAGGAAGAGTAATGCGCTGCCAGGAGTGGTCACATACGTCTGCCCGTCAGGAAGATTCCAGATCACTGTCCCGTCGGGCAGCTGTTTGTCGCGCCAGCCCCAGAACGTCTTGAGCAGGTGATGCTTTCGGCATAAACACTTCAAGTTCGACGGGTGGGTACGGCCGCCTTTGCTATAGGCCACGGTGTGGTCCAGGTCGCAGCCAACGGCCGGGTGGTCGCAACCCGGCGCCCGGCAGGTCAGATCCCGGCACCGAACGAATTCGGCAAGTCTGGCCGACGGAGTGTATCCCGGCTCGGGACCATCAACCGCTATACCTAACGGCTGCAGCCGAGCCGCTTTCGCCAATTCGGCGACCAATTCGGCGGAGATGAGTCCCTCGCCACCGAGCAGCACTGCCGGGGTAGTCCCGGTGCCTTCGACGCTCGCCTGCTCGGCGACGACATGAATCACCACGTTGCTCTTCCGCGGCGTGACCGCACTGCAGTCGGCGGATCCACAGCAGCACGCGAGCTGGTCAGCACCGGCGGCCAACGCGCCCAGCGCATCGGCACGGCGCTGTTCGCGAGTACGCGGGTCCGCGTCACACACCGTGGCGGCCAGCTCGTCCAGCCTGCAGTCGAGGGCCTTTCCGGCGGCGGCCAGAACACTTCCGGTCAGTTCGGCCATACCTGACTCGTCGGCGTGAATGTCAACGAACCGACCTCTGGCGGCCTCGGCGGCTCGACGCACGGCGTCACGATCGAGGCTCGCCACTACCTGGTCGACCGCGGCGGCCAGCCTGCCCCGGGTGATCGAAGGGTGACGCGACAGCAGGACCGCCAGTCGGGCATCCACCCGCGCCAGCGCATCGGCGTCGCTGACCAGGTCGGTGCGGAAAACGACGGTCTGGAATGCGCGGTAGTCGATGTCACCGGCTTGAAACGCCTTTCCCACCTGCGGCAACCGGTCGCGCATCGCCATCGCATAGCGCAGATAGCTGGAACCCATTGCCACACTGCACCGCAGCGCGGCCGCCACCTGTGCGGCGACCGCCTCCCAGGTATCCACGGCCCAGTCCTGCCGCTCCCCCGAGTCGCGACAGCGCAGCACGAACAACTCGCCGATATCCACCAACCGCTGGGCGGCGGCCTGTGCCTCCGCCCGACCGGCGTCGCGTATTCGCTCTAATAGCGCCGCCGACTCGCCAGTCGGGCGCGAGGCATACCACTGCTCGAACATACATTCGAGTATACTCGACTCCACTGACTCGAAGTTCTGCAAGATCCAGTTATCCACAGCGGGATCACGTCGCTGAATAAGTGCGTGCAAGCTGCAGGTGGCTGTCGGTGTTGGCGGATGAACTCGGGCCCGCTCAGCGCTGCCTACAGGTCAGGCCGGTAACGCGCCGTCAACGTCCGCAGTGCCTCCATGGCGTCCACGGCTCGCTCTTTGTCAACGGCCTGGATCGCCATCACCGGGACGTACTCGTCGCCGGGCAGATCGATCCGCGCCCAGCGGGCGCCGACCGGGAACGACACGTCCACCACATCCGACCACGGGATGAGCCGGTAGCCCAGGAAGTTGCGCACCGAAAGCCCGGCGGCGCCGACTCGCAGCCGCGGCCGCGCGAACAGCAGCACGCATCCCGCGATGACAAACCCCAGTCCGGCCATCGCCAGCTGATCGGCAGTTTGGAATACCACTCCGCTGGTCTCGTTTTTGAGCAGCAACCCCACCACGACAAGGGCCGTTGCGATGACGAACGCCGCGCCGTAGGCGAAGTACGGCGTCAGGTGCGGACGCACTCGCAAGTCCCAGTCGGGATTCGCGGTCACGGCTTTCCGCGCAGATCGCGCAGGGTCAACGCGGCGCTCAGCGCAGCCGCCGTGGCTTGGGCGCCTTTGTCCTCAGCCGACGTCGGCAAGCCGGCCCGTTCCAGCGCCTGCTCCTCGGTGTTGGTGGTCAGCACCCCATTGGCGACCGGCGTCGACTCGTCCAGCGACACCCGGGTCAGACCCTGCGTCACCGCATCACAGACATACTCGAAATGTGGCGTCGCGCCGCGGATCACCACTCCCAGCGTCACGACGGCGTCGTGGTCCCGGGCCAGCGCTTGAGCCACCACCGGTATCTCAATCGCGCCGAGCACGCGCACCACGGTCGGGTCGTCAACGCCGCACTCCGCGGCGGTCTTGACGGCGGAATTCAACAGTGCATCGCAGATTTCGGCGTGCCAGGTGCTGGCCACTATTCCCAAACTCACCCCTGACGCGTCGAGCGCCGGCACTTCCGGCACACCGGCAGCAGGACTCATCTCCGCCGCTCCGCGTCACCGCCGACGGTCATAACGCTCCGCCGAATTCGCCTGGCAGGTGGACGGATTCGTGATAATCGTCCAACCCCATGAGGTCATGGCCCATGCGGTCACGTTTGGTCATCAGATAACGAATGTTCTCGGCGTTGGCCCGCACCGGCAGCGGAACCCGCTCGAGGATGTGCAGCCCGTAACCGTCGAGCCCTACTCGTTTGGCGGGGTTGTTGGTCAGCAGGCGCATCGAACGCACCCCGAGGTCGACGAGGATCTGCGCGCCGATCCCGTAGTCCCGGGCATCGGCCGGCAAACCAAGCCTCAGATTGGCGTCGACAGTGTCGGCACCCGCGTCCTGGAGCTGATAGGCCTGCAGTTTGTGCATCAGCCCGATGCCGCGGCCCTCGTGCCCGCGCATGTACAGCACCACACCGCGGCCTTCCCGCGCCACCATCGCCAACGCCGCGTCCAACTGCGGCCCGCAGTCGCAACGGCGGGAGCCGAACACATCCCCGGTCAGGCACTCCGAGTGCACGCGCACCAGGACGTCGTCGCCCTCGCTGTCAGGTCCGGCGATCTCGCCGCGCACCAGCGCCACATGCTCGACATCTTCGTAGATGCTGCTGTAGCCGACGGCCCGGAAGGGGCCGTGCCGGGTCGGGATGCGGGCTTCGGCGATCCGTTTGATGTGCTTCTCGTGCTTGCGCCGGTAGTCGATCATGTCGGCGATGGAGATGAGCGCCAGGTTGTGGTCGTCGGCGAACACCCGCAGCTCGTCGGTCTGGGCCATCGCGCCCTCGTCCTTCTGGCTGACGATCTCGCAGATCGCGCCGGCGGGCTGCAGACCCGCCAACTTCGCCAGGTCAACGGCGGCCTCGGTGTGCCCGGGCCGGCGCAGCACACCACCGTCCTTGGCGCGCAGCGGAACGACGTGCCCGGGCCTGGTGAAGTCCTCGGCAACCGCGGTGGGGTCAGACAGCAGGCGCATGGTGGTTGCCCGGTCTGACGCCGAAATGCCGGTTCCGATGCCGTGTTTGGCGTCCACCGTGACGGTGTAGGCGGTGCCGTGCTTGTCCTGGTTGACCGCATACATCGGCAGCAGGCCCAGCCGGTCACAGAAGCTGCCGTCCAGCGGCAC
Organism: Mycobacterium sp.; assembly: GCF_049802695.1. Classification (GTDB taxonomy): domain Bacteria; phylum Actinomycetota; class Actinomycetes; order Mycobacteriales; family Mycobacteriaceae; genus Mycobacterium. The sequence goes on along the minus strand of NZ_JBARMY010000116.1, from coordinate 3,743 downwards.
GCACAGGTAACCCGAGGTGTAGCGCACCATGAAGGCCACTAGCTCAGGGGTCGCCTTCTCGGCGGCGAAGATCAGGTCGCCTTCGTTCTCCCGGTCCTCATCGTCGATGACGACCACCGCCTTACCGGCGGCGATGTCGGCAATCGCGCGTTCGACCGAGTCCAAACTCGTCATCGGCGCCACCCTGTCAGAAGATCCCACCTGAAGCGCTCAGGTGTTGCACCCAGTATGAACCACGAGCTGGGCGTCGTTATTGCCACTTCCTTTCGCCTATGGCATTTCGACGGGGAGACCGGTACCGGCGGAGCGACCGGTGGCGGCGGATGACGTTGCGGTTGGTTGCGTTGCAGCGCCGCCCCGTATTGTGACATGCATCACAACTACTGACCCGGTCGCTCGGCGTCCGTCACCTCGGGGTAGTCAGAAGCATGCGCAATTCCGCACGCTGCGCCGCAGCGACAGCCATCTTGACCGTCGGCTTAGGGCTGGCCGGTGTCGGCGCCCACGTCGGGCCCTTCCCGCGGTTTCCCTGCCCGCCGAATACTCCCAGAGACATGTACTGCCAGAACCCGCAACCGCTACCGCCGCCTTTCGCGCCCGCCGCGCCGGCGCCGCGTGGGCCCGCGCAAGGACCGGATGGCAATCGCGCAGCAGGCTAAGGGGCGGTTTGACCCGCTGACTAAGCCTGCGCTGCTGGACCCAGCAGCCGTTCGACATATTTCGCGATCACGTCGACCTCAAGGTTGACCGGTGTGCCCGCCGGCGCCCGGCCGAGCGTGGTCAGGTCCATGGTGGTCGGGATCAGCGACACCTCGAACCAGTCGTCACCCAGCCCAGAGACGGTCAACGAAACACCGTCTACGGTGATCGACCCCTTCTCGACGACGTAGCGGGCCAAACCGGCCGGCAGGGACACCCGCACCACCTCCCAGTGCTGCGACGGTGTGCGGGCCAGCACCTGCCCGGTGCCGTCCACATGGCCCTGCACGATGTGCCCCCCAAGCCGGCTGTTGAGCGCGGCGGCACGCTCGAGGTTCACCTGGCTGCCCGCTTCCAGCGCCCGCAGGCTCGACCGGTTCAACGTTTCACCCATCACATCGGCGGTGAACCGGCCGTCGGGCAGCACGTCGACAACCGTCAGGCACACGCCGTTGACAGCGATCGAGTCGCCGTGACCGGCGTCAGCGGTCACGACCGGTCCCCGGATGGTGAAGCGGGCGGACTCGCCCAGGTCGTCCTTGCCGACCACTCGACCCAATTCCTCGACGATCCCGGTGAACATAGGCCCAGGTTAGGCCAGTCACCGCGGCACACGCGACACAGCGGCGCGCCGGCTTGAGGGTCCGCGCTACAGGCTGCACTTAGCGCCACCCTTTACGATGCGGGGTATGCAGACGCTCCAGAGAGTGTGCCGACTATTCGCCGTGCTCGCCGCCCTCAGCATCGCCACCGCACTGGTCGGTGCCTGCTCATCGTCTTCGAAGCAGAGCAGCGCGCCGCTGCCTGATGCCGCCACGCTGCTCAAGCAGTCCAGCCAGAGCACCAAGGCCGTCAAGAGCGTGCACCTGGTGCTGTCGACCACCGGCAAGGTTCAAGGGCTGCCGATCAAGACCCTGACCGGTGACCTGACCACCTCCCCGAGCACCGCCGCCAAAGGCAGCGCCAAGATCACATTCGCGGGTTCGGACATCGACGCGGATTTTGTGGTGTTCGACACGATCCTCTACGCGGCGCTCACCCCGAACAAGTGGAGCGACTTTGGTCCGGCCGCCGACATCTACGACCCCTCGTCGATTCTCAACCCCGACACCGGTCTGGCCAACATCCTGGCGAACTTCACCGACGCCAAGGCCGAGGGCCGCGAATCAATCAACGGCCAGAACACCATTCGGATCTCCGGGAAAGTGGCCGCCGACGCGATCAACAAGCTCGCCGACCAGTTGAAGGCGACGCAGCCGCTGCCGGCCACCGTCTGGATCCAAGAGACCGGTGACCACCAGCTGGTGCAGGCCAAGCTGGACCAGAGCGCCGGCAACTCCATCCTGATGACGCTGTCGAACTGGAACGCGCCGGTCCAGGTGAGCAAGCCCCCGGTGAGCGAATGACGGCGGGGCGCGCCGGCCGCGGAGTCGCGATCAGTGCGGGCAGCCTCGCCGTGCTGCTCGGCGCCCTCGACACCTATGTCGTGGTCACGATCATGCGCGACATCATCACCACCGTCGGCATCCCGATCAACCAGTTGCAGCGCATCACCCCGATCGTCACCTGGTACCTGCTCGGCTACATCGCCGCGATGCCGCTGCTCGGCCGCGCCTCCGACCGATTCGGCCGCAAGCTGCTGTTACAGGTCAGCCTGGGCACCTTCCTGGTCGGATCTGTGGTCACCGCGATGTCCACCGACCTGAACGTGCTGGTCGTCGGCCGGACCATCCAGGGCATAGCGAGCGGCGCATTGCTGCCCGTCACCCTGGCGCTGGGCGCGGACCTGTGGGCGCAGCGCAACCGCGCCGGAGTGCTCGGCGGCATCGGTGCCGCGCAGGAGCTGGGCAGTGTGCTCGGTCCGCTCTACGGGATTGCGGTGGTGTGGCTGACCAGCCGCTGGCAGGACGTGTTTTGGATCAACGTGCCACTGGCGCTGGCCGCGATCGTGATGATCCACTTCAGCCTGCCGGGACGAGACCGCAGCGACGATCCGGAGAAGATCGACCTGGTCGGCGGTCTGCTGCTGGCGGTGACGTTAGGTCTGGCGGTTATCGGGCTGTACAACCCCAACCCGGATGGTCAGCACGCGCTGCCCAGCTACGGCCCGCCGCTGCTCGTCGCAGCAGGCGTGGCAGCGGTGGTCTTCGCACTGTGGGAACGCTTCGCGCGCACCAAGCTGATCGAGCCCGCCGGTGTGCACTTCCGGCCCTTCCTGGCGGCACTCGGCGCGTCGCTCTGTGCCGGTTCGGCGCTGATGGTGACGCTGGTCGACGTGGAGCTGTTCGCCCAAGGCGTGCTCGGCAAGGAGCAGGACGAAGCGGCCATCCTGCTGCTGCGATTCCTGATCGCACTGCCGATCGGCGCGTTGCTGGGTGGTTGGATCGCCACCAAGGTCGGCGACCGCGCGGTGGCTTTCGTCGGGCTGCTGACCGCGGCTTTCGCCTACTGGTTGATCTCGAAGTGGTCGCTGGACCTGCTGAGCGCGAAACACAACATCTTCGGCCTGTTCTCGCTGCCGGTGCTGGACACCGACCTGGCGATCGCCGGCCTGGGCCTGGGTCTGGTGATCGGGCCGCTGACATCGGCCAGCCTTCGGGTCGTCCCGTCCGCGCAGCACGGCATCGCGTCCGCGGCGGTGGTGGTGGCCCGCAATACCGGCATGCTGATCGGGGTGGCCTCGCTGAGCGCCTGGGGGTTCTATCAACTGCCGCAGATCGCCGCGAAGTTGTCGGCGCGCGTTCCCGCGAATTCCAGTCCGCTGGAAAAGGCACTCGCAGTTGCCGACCTGTACAGACGCGCCTTCGCCGAAATGTACGGCGGAATTTTCACAGCGACCGCGATCGTCTGCGTGGTGGGCGCGTTTCTGGGCCTGCTGTTGTCCAGCCGCGATGTGCACGCTGAGGAGCCGACGGTAGTGGAATTGCAGCCGCTCGAGCCGAGGGTGTGATGGTCAGCGCGGCACCAGGCTGAGCACCAGATCCGGACCGACCCGCTCCGTCCCGTCGAACCGCCAGCGCAGCGCCCGCGCGATGCTCGGCACC
>NZ_JBARMY010000115.1:0-5491 GCF_049802695.1 Mycobacterium sp. | reverse complement strand
AGTCGGTAGTCGATGCAGAACACGGGCAATCCGGTCAGCCGGGACAACCATGCCGTCAGCCGCCGATGGGTGCGCGGTGAGCACAGTGCGTATCCGCTGCCGTGAATGAAGTAGATGACCTCACTGGTGTCACAGCGCAACACGCCCGTCCCGCAGACCCATTCGCCGACGACGCGGCTGCCGTCGGCCTGCGGCTCGTCGACTTGCTCGACATGGGCGCCGGCCAACGACGGGCCGAACGTGTCCATGATGCGGGCCAGAATCTGGCGCGACAGCCACAGCCCCCAGGTCCGTTCCGGCGGGAGCACCGCACTGATCTGCCGCAGGGTCGCCGTGCTCAGGGCCGCGGCGCTGCGGGATCGGAGCGAGCCGCGTGGCGGCATACCGTCCGTCATGCGAGCGAGTCAACACTGAATGGTGACATTAGTCAATGGCAGCTTTTGCGGCAGTGGGCCCGGCAGCCGGTCGCTCGGCGTGTCGATTCCCAAACTAAATGTCATATTCCCATTTGGGTTGTCACCTGTATGTCATTTTTTGGTGAAAATCTCAGCTCGTGTCATTTGGTGAAGGCGGGAAGCACGCACACCTGTGAAGGCAGGCATTAGGTTCGTCGCGTCGCCGTCCCAGGGAAGCCCTAGCAGTTGCCCGACGCTGCGTCTGCCACCGGAGGAACGTAGTGCCTCGAAATCCCCGCCGATAAACGACTCTCGCTCGTCACGAACCAGTTCACGGGGTCCTGTCATGATGCGCGGACCGGTCGCGGCGGGCAGATCACGGGTCACATACTCGATGGCCCACTGATGCAAGACAGGATCTGATCATTCTCGTTTGTCTACAAGCGAGACTGATCGCCTCCCTACGGGTGGCCGGGACTCGGCGCGCCGACTGCACTACATCGACGAAGGCCGCGGTCCTGTTCTGCTCCTACTCCACGGCAACCCCACGTGGTCATTTGTCTACCGACACATCATTCCCGAGCTGTCGAACCATTTCCGCTACCCTTCGTTCATCTTCGACCATCCGGGAGGTACGTCTTGAACACCCGTACCGGAGAGAACATGGGCGGCCAGCCAGCCGGAACTTCGGCGATACGCGCGGCCGAGTTGGGCTGTGCCGCATTGGTGGATGCGATGGGGCGGATTCACGCCCATCGCGCCCACATACTCGCGTTAGCCAGCCCTGACCCGACACGGTCACTTTTCGGGCGGGCCGTGACCATCGCCTATCTGCCGTACCGCGACGATCTGCCTCAGAACCAACTGGGATTCGCTGAGCTGTTCTATGAGGCCATCGGGGAGGACCCGACCGGACGGGTACTCGTATTGTCTAGCGGCGGCTACCCCGACGCATCTCATGGTGGCGGCACCAAACTGTCGCGGGTGCACAATAATCGGCTGGCCGGCCTACTAACCGACGGGCGACTACGAGACTTCGACGAGTTGCGCCGCTATGGCCTCGCCTTCTGGTGTCGCGGTGAGGCCACCCGTTGGGGCGGTGACACCGTAATGCCGTATGCGGCCAACATTGCGGTGGAGGTCGGCGGGGTGCTGATCGCGCCAGAAGACTACGTCTACGCCGATTCGGCCGGCGCGGTGGTAATCCCTCCCGGGAGCTTGGACCGGGTTCTCGACGAGGCAGCCAAATTCGACGCCCAAGACCGCGGGGCTCTTGAGCAAATTCGTCACGAGCGGTCGGCGGACGGTGGACGACGGGCGGTGGATGACAGGTAAAGCTGCGCGCCTGTGACTGATACGCGGGCGCCGGCTCGTCATGCGCGGGTTTGGTATGCCTTCCAACGATCCGGGTTGTCTTCAAGCGCCGCGCGGTCCCAGTCAGCGTGGATGGCCGCCGCTTCGTAGGTGTCTTGCAAGAACTCAAGGAGCACCTGATCGGGGTCGGCGGACTGCCGCACGACCTCATACGGCAGGAGGTATTCACCGAGATCTTTGCTGTAGTAGGCCTCCGCGGGGCTGACGGGGTGGTCGGCGAAGCCGTCGGGTTGGGGGTAGGCGTAGGCGTAGAAAGCGCCCTCGTCACCGCCGCCTGGAAAGAACCCGCAACTGCTCAGTTCGCGCGAGTACCCTTCGACCATCACCCAGTCACCGACATTCGGTGCGCCGCCGGAATGACGCGGCGCGCCACGGCCGGAGAACCGGGTGCATGCGAGATCCATTGCACCCCAGAAGAAATGCACAGGGCTTACTTTTCCGACGAAGCGAGACCGGAACCGGCCGATTACCCGGCTGGCCTGGAGTAGCTGGCGCCAGAACAGATGCGCGGCGTTGGGGTCGTACGACGCGTGTTCGACATCCTCAGCGAACCGGGGGGCTGGGTCGACCTCGTTGGGGTGTGACTGGATGCGGGTATTGAATCCGAGTTCGTCTAACGCTTGCATAATTTGGGAGTAGAACTGGGCCACCGATTTGGGCTCCAGTGCCACGGTACGGGTCGCGCCCCTGCTGCTGTTTATCAGCAACTTGTGGTCGATGAAATCGAACTCGATGTCGAAGGCTTCGGCCTCATGGGGGATGACCGAGGTCGTCAGACCGCGCGGTGTCACGTACAAGGTGACCTGCCACCAATGATTAACCATGGGCGCGTGAGCAAGCCGGATCTTGCCGACGATCTGAGTCCACATGTGCAAGGTGTCGCGGGTCGCAGTCCAGTCATCGACTCGCAAGCTTGGCCATGCGTTGGTGTCTTGCGCCATCGGTAATCACTCCTGGGGTTCGACGGTTAGCGGTGTTCGGGATTGGCGAAGTCCGGTCGACATCCGGCATCCCACGCGCTCCGCTGATTGCCGTAGGCAGGGATACCTGCGGCCGCGTTCAACATCTGTGCCAGGTGCAGCAAGTTGTATGTCATGAACGTGGTGTTGCGGTTGGTGAAGTCGTTTTCCGGGCCGCCGGAATCCGGATCGAGGTATGACGGGCCCGGCCCAGCCTCGCCGATCCAGCCGGCGTCAGCCTGCGGCGGGATGGTGTAGCCGAGGTGCTGCAGGCTGTAGAGGATGTCCATCGCGCAGTGTTTGATTCCGTCCTCGTTTCCGGTGATCAAACATCCGCCGACGCGGCCGTAGTAGGCGTACTGACCATCCTCGTTGAGCAGGCTCGAGCAACCGTAGAGGCGTTCGATCACCCGCTTCATCACCGAGCTGTTGTCCCCCAACCAAATCGGGCCGCACAGCACCAGGATGTGTGCATCGAGCACCCGAGTGAACAGTTGCGGCCATTCATCGGTGGCCCAACCGTGTTCGGTCATGTCCGGCCACACGCCAGTGGCGATGTCGTGGTCGACGGCACGCAGCTCATCGACCTGGACGCCGTGCTGACGCATGATCTGCGAACTGAGGCGTATCAACCCGTCGGTGTGGCTGACTTCCGGGGAGCGCTTCAAGGTTGCATTGATGAACAGCGCTCGTAGTCCGTCAAAACGCCGCGTCGGCATACCGGCATCGTTGTCGGTGTTCGCTGTCATGACCCCTGCCTACCAGTAGTCTTTGTTCGTTCGGTGGTAGCGCCTTTAACTTCGCGGTGGCCCCTTATCGCCGGATGAGCGGTTACTGGCCCTTTGGTTACTGCGAGCACACCCCGCCATCGACGGGCAGTGTGTGGCCGGTGACGTATCGCGCCTCGTCGGAAAGCAGCCACACCACGGCGTCGGCGACTTCGTCTGGCTGGCCGATTCGCCCCATCGGCACGAACGCGGCATAACTGTGCGGGTCGCCGCCAGTCCCTTTCGCGAGTAGGGCTGTATCGACCGGTCCGGGGCCGACAGCATTCACCCGAATGTTCTGCTTGGCGTAGTCCAAAGCCGCCGCCTTGGTCATGCCGGTTACGGCGTGCTTGGTGGCGGTGTACAAAGACCAGCCAGGATAGCCGTTCAGTCCGAAGATCGATGATGTGTTCACGATCGCACCTCCACCGGTCTTGAGCATTTGTTCGATCTCGTACTTCATGCAGTAGAACACTCCCTTGATGTTCACGTCGAAGAGGAACGACGCCCCGTCGATATCCTGCTCGTGCAGCGGGACCTGCTCGCCGTCTGCACCGGCGTTGTTGTGGGCAACGTCCAGACGACCGAATTCGCTGACGGCCCGCTCGACCAACGCCTTCACCTCGGCGGGTTTGCTCACATCAGTTGGTTGGAAGATAGCCCGACCCCTGCCCTGTCGGATGGCCTCAACCACGGCCTCTCCCTTGGCGGCATCCCGGTTCCCGATAACGACGGTGGCTCCGGCCCTTGCCATAGCCAGTGCCGCCGCCCTGCCGATCCCCGAGCCGCCGCCTGTCACGATCGCAACTTTGCCCTTCAAGTCAGCCATCGTCGTCTCCTCCGATCTGAACAGCCAGTGGATTCTGCTTGGCGAACTGGACGCAGTTGCCCCACCCGACGAGGGCAATACCACCCCTCTGAGCTTCAGGAACTAGAGCCAAACTGTCACAATCCTTTTCACGAACCGCGCCGTGACCAGCGCGGCACGGGCCACCGGGCGAAACGCAGGTGGTGCGGATGCCGGTGCGTCATCGGCGGCGTCCACGCCCAATGTGCGAACCTCATCTCGCATCGCCAACGGGCTGAAAGGGTGCGTCACGTGCCCTCCTACTGGTCGGCTTCCACCTCCGCGATGAGTTTCCGGCGTCGGAATCGTCCCGTCATCAGTCAACCGACTGTTCGGCCGCCAGTACCTCTGGACGTCGGCGCTGTTTCTCAGTGAGGTGACTGATGACGTCGGCTCCACTGTGCCTGAGGGTGATTGACACGTGGCGGCCGAGGCGGGAGGAGTGAAGATGGTGGCCAACCCGCACAGTTTGGTTCTCAACCCAGCGGCGCAGGCGTTCGTGGAGGCCGCTGATGCGTCCGCGCATCTCCATGATCTCGGTCCGGTCAAGGGCCGCGAAGCGGTCAACGACGTCCAGAAGGATCTCTGTCACATCCCGGTGCAGGAGATGTGGGAGACGATTGAGGGTGGTCCCACTGGGTCGGTGCGGGTGCGCGTCGTCATGCCGCCCGACGCTGCGGCCCCGTTGCCGGCGGTGGTGTATGTGCACGGGGCGGGCTGGGTGTTCGGCAATGCACACACGCATGACCGGCTGGTGCGCGAGTTGGCTGTGCAATCTGGTGCCGCGGTGGTTTTTCCCGAGTATGACCTATCGCCGGAGGCGAAGTATCCAACGGCGTTGGAGCAGATCTATGCGACCGCGGCGTGGCTGGCGCACGGTGGTGCCAGCGAGCGCGTTGACGGCTCGCGCATCGCAGTCGCAGGCGACTCGGTAGGCGGGAACATGGCGATCGCGTTGACCTTTTTGGCGCTGCAGCGCAAAGAGTTTCACCTCGTGCAGCTAGTGGCGTTTTATCCGGTGACCGACGCCACGTTCGAGACCGAGTCGTATCGACTGTTCGCCGAAGGCTACTTTCTGCGCCGCGACACCATGAGCTGGTTTTGGGATCAGTACACCGCCGACGAGACTGAGCGCGGGCAGATCACGGC
>NZ_JBARMY010000114.1:0-2556 GCF_049802695.1 Mycobacterium sp. | reverse complement strand
GCCTACTTCCTCGAGCATGGGCTGCAAGAGGCCGGCCGCTGGCGCATCCCTTTCATCCTGCAACTGAGCCCCGAGGTACAGGTCGAGGACATCCGATCGGTGCTCACCGCCGTGACGAATCATCACGATGCGCTGCGACTGCGGATCGTGCAGCGCGCCCAGATGTGGGAACAGCGCATCGGTGAACCGCAGAACTTCGCCGAACTGGCCACCCGATCGCTTCCCGACGGTATCCCGCCCAGAACGCCACAGGAACGCCAAGCGGTGCTTGACATCCTCAACGAGCAGATCCGTGGTCAGGACCTGTCGAGTCCACCGCTGACCGCCACCTATATCCGCGGCCTGCCGGGCGCCCCGTGCTACCTCGCGATCAGTATGCACGCGATTGTGGGGGACAACGCCTCGCGTGACATCCTCCTCACTGACATCTTCACCGCTTTCGGCCAACGATTGGCTGGCCAGGACATTGCCCTGCAACCGGCCACCACATCGTGGCGCGAGTGGTCGCAGCGCTGCGCCGCGCTCGCCACCCATCCCGCGGTCCTCGAGAGTCGCGAATTTTGGCTGAACACCGCGACTACAGCGACACTGCGCGTAGCGGGTCCGGATGTTTCAGAACCACCGGTGGTAGATGACCTCGCGCGATTGTCGTCGACGCTGACCGTTCTGGAGACAACGGAGATCGACGACGCGCGGCGCCGGCGTAAGGCACCGATTGACGAAATTCTGCTGACGGCACTGGCCCGAACTATCGCGGCCACGGTCGGTGATGGTGTCGTCGCTGTCGATCTCGACGGACCGGGTCGGTCGGTTCTTCAGCCCGATGTCGACCTGCGCCGGACAGTTGGCTGGTTCAGCACCGTTTATCCGGTCGCTCTTATCTGCTCGCAGGACGAAAACGCGAGCGCCAGCCAACTGTTGAACGACGTGCACAACGCGGTGCAGGCGATCCCGCACTACGGCATCGGCTACGGGCTCCTGCGGTACATGTACGCGCCAACCGCGCGGCTGTTCGACACCGCCCGTCCCGCCGACATCTTCTTCTCCTATCTGGGCACAATTCCCGAGCTGCCGGCTGCGCCGTCCGGTGACGCTCCTGTTCAGCTCGACACCGATACGGCGATGCCGGTGCGTGAGGCGATACCGGGTCTTGGTCACGCCGTCGAACTTCGGGTGTACCGCTCGGGTGGTGTCTTGCATCTCGATTGGTGGTATGACACCCGCCGGCTCGGGCCCACAGCCGTGGAATCGCTTGCCCGGCAGTTCCCGGCCACGCTCATGGAACTGACTCGGGAAGCGCTCACAGAGGATGAAACGGATTCGGCTAGCGAAGAATTGGCCCTAGTTGACTTGTCGTCGGCCGACGTTGATTAGGAGACGCTAATGCCCAGCACCGACAAGGCGGTCGTCGTCAGCCGGATCAGGAAGACCTTCGGTGACGTTGTCGCGCTCCGGGACATCAGCTTCGAGGTCGGCCGCGGCGAGGTGCTCGGCTTACTGGGCCCCAACGGGGCCGGCAAAACCACGACGGTGGACATCCTGTCGACGCTGACGCGGCCGGATCGTGGCTACGCGGAGGTCGCCGGGCATGACGTCGCGTCGGATCCGGCCGGGGTGCGGCGGTCGATCATGCTCACCGGTCAGCACGTGGCTCTCGACGACATGCTGACCGGCCGGGAGAACCTGGTGATGTTCGGTCGCCTGCAGGGGCTGAAGAAATCGCGGGCGCGACTGCGGGCGAAGGATCTTCTCGACCAGTTCGATCTGGTTGATGCGGCTGATCGCAGTGTCAGCACGTATTCCGGTGGGATGCGCCGGCGGATCGACATCGCTTGCGGATTAGTGGTGCGCCCTGAAGTGGTGTTCCTGGACGAACCCACGACCGGACTGGATCCACGCAGTCGGCAGAGTATCTGGGAACTGGTGTCCAACTTCAAGGAGGCGGGCATCGCGACGCTGTTGACCACCCAGTACCTCGAGGAGGCCGACGCGCTCAGTGACCGCATCATCGTGATCGATCAGGGGTCGATCATTGCCGAGGGAACGGCTGACGAACTCAAAGCGCGTACGGGCGCCACCTACTGCGAAATCGTCCCGCGCCACGTGAAGGATTTGCCCGCTGCGGCTGCGGCGCTCGGTTCGCTGCTGCCCGAACAGAATCGACCGTCGCTGACAACCGCATCCGACCGTATCTCGATGCCGGCTCCCAACGGCCCGAACACCCTCGTGGAGGTCCTGTTTCACTTGAAGGCGGCAAACATCGAGTTGCTCGATATCGCGTTGCGGCGACCCTCGCTCGACGAAGTATTTCTCACGCTGACATCGCACAGCAACCGCGGCAGATCCGCGAACCGCGTTAACGCCGAATCGCCCTCATGACTGCTAAGACGGCTGGCCGGCCCACGACATCAATGGTTCAGCAGTGGTGGGTACTGACTGTTCGTCTGATCACGCCTACGTTGCGCAATGGGGAGTCGCTCACCCAGGTCGCCGCGTCCGTCATGTTCACCGCCGGTTTCTACATCCCGCTTAAACACATCATGGTCGGCTCTGTCC
>NZ_JBARMY010000113.1:0-1977 GCF_049802695.1 Mycobacterium sp. | reverse complement strand
ACGCGGTTGTTCGTTCCCACCGAACTGGCCGCGTGGCCCGATTGCCAGGGTCCGCGGCGCGCCGGGGTGTCCTCGTTCGGGCTGGGCGGCACGAACGCGCATGTGGTGCTGGAGCAGGGGCCCGATCCGACGCCGGTGTCGGCGTCGGGGAATGGGGCTTCGGCGGTGACGACGTTGGTTGTCTCGGGCAAGACCGAGCAGCGGGCAGCAGCCTGGGCGTCGGGCTTGGCCGATTGGCTGGAAAGCGACGGCGTTGGTGTGCCGCTGGCTGATGTCGCTTACACCCTCAGCCATCACCGCAGCCGTCACGGCAAGGTCGCTACGGTGTGCGCGCGGGACCGCCGGCAGGCGGTGACGGGGTTACGAGCGCTGGCCGCAGGGCAGCCGGCGCCGGGCGTGGTGAATCCGCACCAGGGGCCGCGCGGGTCAGGCACGGTATTCGTCTATTCCGGCCAGGGTTCGCAATGGCCCGGCATGGGCCGGGAGTTGCTGGCCGACGAGCCGGGGTTCGCGGCCGCGGTCGCCGAGTTGGAACCGGTCTTTGTCGAACAGGTCGGGTTTTCGCTGCGTCAGGTGCTGGACGCCGGTGAGCCGCTGGTCGGTATTGACCGCATTCAGCCGGTGCTGGTCGGGATGCAGCTGGCGTTGACCGAGTTGTGGCGCTCCTACGGCGTGGAACCCGATGCGGTGATCGGCCATTCAATGGGCGAGGTTACCGCTGCGGTGGTGGCCGGAGCGCTGACCGCCGCTGACGGCTTGCGGGTGATTGCGACCCGATCCCGGTTGATGTCGCGGCTATCCGGCCACGGCGCGATGGCGCTGCTGGAGCTCAGCGCGGCGGCCGTCGAGAAGTTGGTCGCTGACTATCCTGACATCACGGTGGCGGTGTACGCGTCGCCCCAACAGTCGGTGATCGCCGGGCCGCCCGAGCAGGTTGAAGCGCTGATCGCGGTCGTGGACGCGCAAGGCCGGCTGGCGCGGCGCGTCGAGGTGGACGTGGCGTCGCACCACCCGACGATCGATCCGATTCTGCCCGAGTTGCGCACTGCGCTTTCCGATCTCGTACCGGTCACGCCGAAGATCCCGCTGATCAGCACAACCGGGCACACGGGTGGCGACCCGATGTTCGACGCCGGCTACTGGGTGGCCAACCTGCGCAATCCGGTGCGGTTCGGCCAGGCCGTGGCCGCTGCCGGCGCCGATCACGCCATGTTCATCGAAGTCAGTCCGCATCCGCTGCTCAGTCATGCCATCTCCGAAAGCCTGCAGTCCGCCCGGCCTCTAGGTGACGTCCATGTGGGGGCAACGCTGAACCGGGACAACCCCGAAACACTGACCTTCCATACGCAGCTGGCGTCGGTTCGCCCGCCGCTAGGTGCGATGGCGCAACGTTCCGGCAGCGCAGGTCAATTCGCGCACCTTCCACCGACGCCGTGGCTGCACGCGAAGTACTGGATGGCGGATCGATCGGTTGGCCGCGGGCCAGCCGGTGCACACCCCTTGCTTGGGGTGCATGTGGAAATGCCGTCCGGCCGCGACCATGTCTGGCAGGCGAACGTCGGAACCGACGTCATTCCCTGGCTGGCCGATCACAAGGTGCATGGCCAGCCTGTGCTGCCTGCGGCGGCTTTCGCCGAGATCGCGCTTGCAGCCGGCAGCGAGGCTCTCGGCCAGCCGGTCCGGTTCGTGCAGCTGAATCGGCTTGAAGTCGAGCAGATGCTTGCGCTGGACGCCGGTACCCAACTGACAACGCAGCTGAGTCAAAGCGCCGACGACAGCATTCGGGTCGAGATCCATTCGCGCTCAGCCGCCGGCACCTGGTGCCGTCATGCGGTCGCCCGCGTCGAGGTGGCGCAGGGCGATGTGCCGGCGCCACCATCTGCCGGTGTGGCCGGAACTGCCCTGTCGCCAGCGGACTTCTACACCGCACTGCGCCGCACCGGTGCGCAGCATGGGCAGGCGTTCGCCGCTTTGACC
>NZ_JBARMY010000112.1:0-3585 GCF_049802695.1 Mycobacterium sp. | reverse complement strand
GCCCGGCTCCGCCGCGCTCCCGGTCGACGCAACTGATGGGCGCCGACCCGCTTCGCCCGGCTCCGCCGCGCTCCCGGTCGACGCGCATCTGCCGTTCCGGTCCGGGCGGTCGTTCTCGGCGTCGGTCACCGGCACCGAGCTGACGGTCAAAGGCGCCCCCGAGGTGGTGCTCGCCGCCTGCCAAGACGTCGGGCCGGAAACCGAAGACACCGTGCATCAGCTGGCGGCCGGCGGGCTGCGGGTGATCGCGGTGGCCCGCCGCGAGCTGACGCCGCAGCAGGCGCAAACGGTGCAGGACGACGAAGACGCCATTGACGAATTGTGCCGTGACCGGTTGTCGCTGGCCGGATTCGTCGGGTTGTCGGACACTGCACGCGCCCAGGCGCCCGCGCTGCTGGCGGCTCTGGCCGTGCGTGGCGTGGCCGTGCGGTTGATCACCGGCGATCACCCCGTCACCGCCACGGCCATCGCGCGGGAGTTGGGCATCCCGGTGACCGCCGACGAGGTCATCAGCGGATCGCAGTGGGATGAGATGTCCCGCAAAGACCAGGAACACGCGGTGGGCGAGCGGGTCATCTTTGCGCGGATGACGCCGGAGAACAAGGTCCAGATCGTGCAGACTCTGGAACGCACGGGTCAGATCTCTGCGATGGTCGGTGACGGCTCCAACGACGCTGCCGCCATCCGGGCCGCCACCGTCGGTATCGGTGTCGTTGCGCGCGGCAGCGATCCGGCCAGCGTCGCAGCCGACGTAGTGCTGCTCGACGCCCGGATCGAGGCGCTGCTCGAGGCCATCGAGGAAGGCCGTGAGCTGTGGCGACGAGTGCAGTCGGCGGTGTCGGTGCTGCTCGGCGGCAACGCCGGTGAAGTCGCGTTCGCCGTGATCGGCAGCGCGATCACCGGGAAGTCGCCGCTGAACACTCGCCAGCTGCTATTGGTCAACATCTTCACCGACGCACTGCCGGCCGCCGCTCTTGCGGTCAGCCCGACCACGGCTGGTGGGAACCGCGACGGACGCGGCCCGGATCAGGCTGCGCTGTGGCGTGCTGTCGCCATTCGCGGGACGACCACCGCGGCCGCGGCGACGGCGGCCTGGGCGATGGGCGCTGTCACCGGACGTCCGCAACGCGCTTCCACCGTGGCGCTGGTCGCTCTGGTGTCCACCCAGCTGGGTCAGACACTGCTGGATTCGCGGGCCCCGCTGGTGGTGCTCACCGCTTTCGGCTCCCTTGCCGCGATGGGAACGCTGATCAGCATCCCCGGAATCAGCAATCTGCTCGGCTGCACACCGCTAGGCCCGCTCGGGTGGAGTCAGGCGCTGGGATCGGCCACTGCAGCCACTATCGCTGTTGCCGTCGCTACCCGGGTGCTGGCGGCTAGGCAGACAGCAGCGTTGCCGCCGCCGACGTCGCCGGCATCCGACCCGGCGAGCGACGACTCGCCAGAATCTCCACCACGCCAACCCGCCACAGCACCGCGTACAACTCAACAACCGGCACAGTCAGCACCGCACCGAGCGCCGCAGCCAGCGGATCGGACAGAGCATCAGTCGTCGACATACGTCCGACAGTGACGGCAGTACTCGGCGCGACGGCAAATGTTTAGTTACTGAAAGGCAAACCATGGCCGAAAAGAAGGCTCGGCGGGGCACCTCCCAGCGCGAGGCGGTCGACCGGATACGCGCAGGCGAATCGTTCGCGGTGAACTTGCCGATCGTGGGCAAGGTGGACATCCCGCGGCCGGAACAAATCGCCTATTACGGCGGTCTGGCGGCACTGGCTGCACTGGAGATCATCGACTGGCCGGTCGCCGTGGTCATCGTGGCCGGACACGTCCTGGCCAGCAACCACCGCAGCAAGGTCCTTGCGGAACTCGGCGAGGCGATGGAGGAGGTCTAACCTTCCGAGGCTGCTGCCTGCAGTGCGGAGGCAGTGTCATGGTCAAAGGGAAGTTGCATGATCACGGCCGCGCGGTGTACCAGGCTTTCTGGCGCGATCACAATCACCACGTTGCATTCGATGAGCAAGCGGTCTAGTGCGGCGGCGCGTGATCGCCGCCGGCCGGGTCCGCAAAGTGTTTACTCACCGCTTCGAGTCGCGACAGCGCCGCAGCGCCTCGGGCATGGTCGGGTAGACCTCGAGGACGCGGTCCAGGCCGGTCACTTCGATCGGGCGAACCACCTGGGCGTTGTTGGCCACCAGACGCACCAGCGTCCCGTCCGCCACCCCGTCCTCGTGACAATCGAGCACCGCGTTGAGACCGGCGCTGCCGAAGAAGGTCACGGCTTGCAAGTCCACGACGAGCAGTCGCGCGGGGTGGTCACGAGCGACCTGCAGCCCCGCGGAAAGCTTGCCAGCCAGCTGCGCGACCGTGCTGGAATCAATGTCGCCGGTTGCCCGAACGATGACGGAATCGTCGCGATCCTCGCATTCCACCGTCAACAAATCCATCGCCCTTGCCTCGACTCCATCTCTCGGCCTGAGAACCGTCTTCCAATATCCGGCTGGCGAAATCCCGCGAGCCCAATCCGCAGTGCTCCGCCGTACAAGGTGCTTGGCAGCATAACGTGGTCGCGGTATGCACCCGTGAATCATCCCATTGAAGAAATGTCCAGCGGCGACGAGTAGGACAAAGTCACCGTCGCTGCGCTAGCGTGGACGACGCCGGGCAAAGCAGTACGGCCGGCTTTCTGACGATGAATTCAACGCGGGAGCGCGCGCCGAGTGCGCTGAGAGGACGGCTGGGGCCGTCGACCGTACGAACCTGACCGGGTAATGCCGTCGTAGGGAGATGACAAGTGACTGATTTGACCGTATCCATCGAGCCGTCCGTGACCACCGGCCCGATCGCCGGGAGCACCAAGGTGTACCGCGACCTCGACGTGTCGCTCGGCGGCGGACCCGCCGCCAAAGTGCCGTTTCGGCGGGTGAACCTGTCCAACGGTGACCACTTCGACGTGTACGACACCTCCGGGCCCTACACCGACTCCGACGCGGCGATCGACGTCCAGCATGGCCTGCCCGCCCGTCCGGGTGTGGTGCGCGACCGCGGCACTCAGCTGCAGCGGGCCCGCGCCGGCGAGATCACCGCGGAAATGGCCTTCATCGCCGTCCGCGAGGGCCTGCCCGCTGAACTGGTGCGCGACGAGGTCGCGCGCGGCCGGGCGGTAATCCCGGCCAACCACAACCATCCCGAGATCGAGCCGATGATCATCGGGAAGGCCTTCGCGGTCAAAGTCAATGCCAACATCGGCAATTCGGCGGTCAGCTCATCGGTGGCCGAAGAGGTCGACAAGATGGTGTGGGCCACTCGCTGGGGCGCGGACACCATCATGGACTTGTCCACCGGCAAGGACATTCACGAGACCCGCGAGTGGATCCTGCGCAACTCTCCGGTGCCTGTCGGTACGGTGCCGATCTATCAGGCGCTGGAGAAGGTGAAGGGGGACCCGACGAATCTGACCTGGGAGATCTATCGCGACACGGTGATCGAACAGTGTGAGCAGGGCGTGGACTACATGACCGTGCATGCCGGGGTGCTGCTGCGGTATGTGCCGTTGACGGCCAAGCGGGTCACCGGCATCGT
>NZ_JBARMY010000111.1:0-21667 GCF_049802695.1 Mycobacterium sp. | reverse complement strand
TGGCTGTAGGTGACAGTGGCCGCCGACCGGGCACCCCAGCGGTTGAAGACAGCGGCCTCGTAGGCCGGCCGAAGTTCAGCGGAGTCGTGGGCGCGGTCGTCGTGGATCACCTGAATGCGTGGCGCCCGGCCGGCCAGCGCGATCCAACGCGGATCGCGCACCAGTTCGGCGACCACGACGTCGGGCCGATATGCCCGCACCCGGTGCCAGGCCGCGAGGGTGGCCGGCCAGGAAGACGCCGTGCGGAACCGTGGGTCGAGCAACAGCTCGTAGTCGCGCGCGGCGTCGGACTCTGGGTGCAGGTCGGAGGTCACCAGCAGCACGTCGACGCCGCGGCGCCGTAGCGCCTCGGCCTGCACCCGCGCCAGCGGGCGCATCCACGGCGTAAGCCACAGCACCCGTGCGGCGTTCACAGCACCGCACCGATCGCCTCGAGGTAGGCGTCGGTCATCGCCGCCACCGTGTAGTGCGTTCGCATCCGCTCGAAGCCGCGCCGGCCGACACTCGGCAGTGCGGCGGGGTCGGCCAGGATGCGGGCCAACTGATCGCGCCAGCCCGCCACCGAGACCGGCTCGACGACGTATCCCGCCCGTCCGAAATCCAGCATTTCCGGAACCGCGCAGATCGCGGACGCCGCCACCGGCACCGCCCGGGCCATTGCCTCGAGAATGACCATCGGAAATGCTTCCGAGCGACTAGGTACGCAGAGCAGATCGGCTTTGGCCAGAGCGGGTTCCGGCCCGGCCGACCAGCCGCGCCAGTGCACCCGATCGCTTAACTCGGTTGGGGTGCAAGCCTGCAGCCGCTCCCGGTCGGAGCCGTCACCGAAAATCGATAACGTCCACGGCCGGTCGGTCAGTCCGCTCAGCGCCTCGATCAGCAATAGCGGGTTCTTGTGTTCGACAATTCGCGAGAGCATCACCAGGTGCAGCGGATGGTCGGTCGCGCGCAGCCGGGGACGCGGTTCATCCTCCAGTTCGACGCCGTTCGGGGCCACGAAACGCCGTCCGTCGAGCCGGTGGTGCATCCCGAGCATTTCCCAATGCCGTTGCGCCAGCACGATGAACCCGTCCGCGCGACACATCGCGGCGGCCAGTGGCCGCGAGTAGATCGGCCGGTCCTCCTCCGGCGGGGTGTGCGGGGCGACGAGCCAGCGCCGACCGCCCCCGGCGGCGCGCCACAGCGTGGCTAAACCGGTCTCGGTATTGGTGTCGCCGCTGATGAGGACCGCGGGACCGTCGGGGATGTCGATGACCGGTGCCCACCAGGGTTGACGCACCACGCGCACGCTGTGCGGGATCTCCCTGATCAGCGGGCCGAACCGCTGCGCGCAGACGACGGTGACCGGATAGCCGCGGCGGCTCAACTCGCCTGCCAGCAACACCTTTTGACGCTCGGCGCCGCCGTATACGAGGCGATTGGTGGTGACCACGATCGATGGCAGGTCCCCGCGGCGGCCGGTGCCCACGGCCCGGCGCGCGCGTCGCCGGCAGCGCTGCACCCGGTCCAGCACCATTCTTCCGGCCAGGTACGCATCCGCGTGGTGAACGCTCTGCTGGTGTTCGAGCAGCAAAGCGACGTTGGCGTCAAACAGGTCGCGGTTTCGGATGCATTCACCGGCCGAGAAGTCATCGACGTCCACGGAGGGGGCGTCGATTGCAGGGCCGATCGCCGGGGCGCCGTGCTCGACGGCCAGTTCGTCGGCCAACAGGATGCGCCAGCCCGCGCCGCGGGCCCGGGCCTGCCAGTCGGCTTCGTCGCCGTAGGGGAAGAACTCCTCGTCGAAACCACCGATGGCGTTCCACGCCGCCCGGTTGATCGCCAGGCAGGCGCCGGCGGCGTAGCCCTCGATGGTCTGTGATTCGCCCGGCTGGTGGGCGTAAAGATGGGAGAGCGGCGTGCCGCGTAGCGTATCGGAGTAGCCGGTCGCGGCGACCAACGCACGGGTCAGTGTAATGCGACGCGTCGCGTTATCCCACGGTGCTGCACCCGGAACCGCGCTGGCACGCCACAGCGGCGAAACGGCCGCCGTCCCCGGCTGGCGAAGCAAATCGCGAGTGCGAGTCAGCGATCCCCGAAGCCGCGTCTCGGGGCTGAGCATCAGCAGATCGGCATCCGGCGGCGTGTACTCCACCAACGCGTTGAAGGCTGCCGCGAAGCCGCGGTTTACCGACCCCAAGACCCAATGTGCCTCGGGGTAAAGGGCGACAAGTTCTTCGCGCCCGGGATATCGATTGCCGCTGTTCACAAAAATGTAGACCGGCAGCCCGGGCAGGTGCTCGGTGACGCTGGCGAGACACCGCTCGAGCAGGTCGTGGTTCTTATCTGTCACGATGAGGACCGCGAGTTGCCGGCCGGAGTGCAGCGGGGCGACGCAATCGGACGGGGCTTTGAGATAGGCCCGGTCTCTTCCGCGACTCACGCCACCACCCGCTGTCTGCGCAGCATGGCCAAGCTCGACCACGTGACTGGGCCGACCACCATGCTGGCCGCCAGATAGACGGCAAATGCCGCAGCCAAAGTAAGCAGCACGTGCTGGTCGGACAGCAGCAGCACCACCACGGCACTCGCCGCCGTCGGAGCCAGCAGCCGCAGCAAAAAAATTGCCGGCGTGCGATAACCGCACTGACGTCGCAGCCACCAACTCGCGATCACCATGCGGGACAGCTCCGTACACGTCACCGCGACGCCGGCGCCAATGGCTCCGAACCGTCCGTCCAGAGCGAGGTTGAGCCCGACGATGACCCCTAGTTCCGCGATGGACATCCGGAATAGGAACCCCTGTTGGTGGCAAGCGAACAAACCCTGGCTCAGGGTGCTGCCCACCATTCGTAGTGCTGCAGCGGTGCACAGCAATGTCAGCGCCGGTGTACCGCGATCAACGAACGCCCGATCGCCGAAGAACCCGATCAGGGGTCCGGCCAGGAGACCTCCGATAACCGCAACCGGGACCGCCAGGAACCACATCAGCTCCACGCTGCGGCGCATGAACCGGGCGAACGCGGCGACATCACACGAGAACAGCTCGGTGGCCGTCGACAATGTCGCCCTCTGAAAGAACAGCGACACGACCACGGTGTTGAGCGCGACCGTGCACGCCAACGCGTACACCCCTACCTCGGAATGGCTGCTCACCAGGGACAAGATCACGCCGTCACAGCGCCAGTACACAGTCGCGAGCACTACCACACCGATGACCGGCAGAGCTTCCCGCAGCAAATCGGCGGTCTGCCGCCACGAAAAGATGGGGCGCAACGAGATGTGCCGCGACGCCGCAGTGCCCTGGATCAGCAGACACACGATGGGCGCGATGAGTTGTGCGACCGCGAACCAGACGATGTCGGCCCGGGTCGTGACCAGCCAGACGACCGCTGCCAGCGTGGCCAATCGGCTGGCGACGTCGGAGAAGGCCACAGCAAAGAATCGGACGGTGACCAGAAACACCGGCTCAAACCGTGCCGTCATCGTCAGCACCATCAGCTGCCCGGACAGCACCACCAGCATCGTTCGCACACCGGAATCGTGGTACGCGAGCAATCCTGACCCAACCGCCAGCGCCGCCAGCGGAACGCAGTACACCAACGACAAGCCGCTGTTCATCCGGACCAGGCGTTCGAGTTCGCCTCTGCCGGTAGTCACGCGCCGGACGATGACCGTACCGATACCGAGGTCGGCGAGGCTGGCCCAGGTCCCGATGAAGACGACTGCGATGGTAAGCTCACCGTAGCGGTCGGGGCCTAAATAGCGAGCGGTGAGAGCCACCGAAACCATCGAGGCCAGCATCCCAAACACCCGGCAGATCACCTGTATCGCGAACGCAGAAGCCATGCGCTTCGGCGTAGTAGAAGGAGCCACCGCTGCGGTGACCGGCTCCGTGGCTACCCGCCCGCCGTAATCCACCGCCACTCAGTACGCTCCGTCGCTCACCAAGACGGCCCTTACTGTCTTTGCGATGATGAGCAGGTCGCTGGCCATCGACCAGTTGTCGACGTAGGACAGATCCAGCCGTACCGACTCATCCCACGAGAGATCAGAACGGCCACTTACTTGCCATAAGCCCGTAACACCCGGCTTCACCAACATTCGTCGCTTCACGTCGCCGTTGTACTTCGCCACTTCGCGCATCAGCGGCGGCCGCGGGCCAACCACACTCATATCGTGCTTCAGCACGTTGAGGAATTGCGGCAATTCATCGATGCTGAATCGTCGGAGTATTCTGCCGACGGGTGTGACGCGCGGATCTTGACGTATCTTGAACAGCATGCCGCCGACGCATTCGTTCAGGGGCAGCAGGTGGTCAATCTGCTTGTCCGCGCCGTCCACCATTGTCCGAAATTTGAGCATTGTGAACGGCGTGCCATCGAGGCCGATACGCTCGGAAGGGTAAAAAACCGGCCCTTTGCTTGTCAATTTAATAGCAACAGCTGATGCGATGAGTAGTGGCGACGTTCCGATAAGGGCTGCCAACGCGAAGCAGAAGTCAAAAGCCTGCTTCTGGAAGCGCTTAGCCCCTTGATATTGCGCTTTTTCGACATGCAGTAAGGGAAACCCCGCGACCGGCCGCAGAGCCAGCCGTCCTTCCGCGACGTCCATCACGCCCGGCGCGACTACGAGGTCGACGTCCATCGTCTCCAGCCGCCACATCAGTTGCCTGATCCCCTGCACACCGAAACGTTCGGTCCCAGTCAACGCCACGGTGTCCGCGCCGCAATGACCGATGGCAGCCAGGGCACGGGTTTCGTCACCGAGAATCGGGATTTCGCGGCCATGCACCATAAGCTTTTTGCCACGCGACGGCCCATATCCTGGAATACAGACTCCGAGCACCACATAGCCGTCTCTGGGGTTTCGGGTCAGTTCATGCGCAAGGTGTGACACGGCCCGGCGGTCGCCAATCGCCAGTACCTTCGTCTGACATTCGCCGTGCGCTCGCTTCCCGGCGATGTGGTGACGCCACAATACCCGGCTGGTCAATAGCGCAATGGTGCCTACCGGAAGCGCAACCGCTAAATAGCCTCGAGCTACGAAAATTTTAGCCAGCAAAGTAATCATCGCGATGGTTCCAAATGTCCAGAACGATGCGCTCGCGATGCGCCGGTACTCTTCGATGCCCGCGCCGATTATTCGCGTCGATCTGGTGTGGAACACCGCGAGGAACGACATCCAGAGCACCGCGAAGAGCAGCGAGAAGGACGTGATTACCGCGCCTGGGTAGCCGGATGTGGTCAGATTGTCCCCGAACCGCACGAACTGAGCCAGCATCACCGATGCGAAGACGATCACCGAGTCGCTGATGCGCAGACGTGCCGAATACCGGTGCTGCCAACGTCGAGCGGTGTTATGCCCGGACGGGGCCGGGTGTCCGATGACCGGCGCAAGGCCGGTTTGACGGGAAAGCGACGATGTGGTCATGACGGTTCGACTTAGGTGGTGGCCGCTAAGTCCGGCTGGACGCCGACGGGCATCCGGCTCTGCGCCTCGAGCAGTTGCTCCACCAGCCGACCGAGCGGCACCTGGACGTCGTCGTAGGTTGGCGTCGCGTCCCTGGGCACGTCACGCACGAGCGTGCAACCTTTCGCGGCGCCGATTGGTAGCAATCCCTGGGCGCGCGCTGCGATCCCGACCGGTTCCAGAAGCGGCCATTTGGCGTCTTCTTCGGAGACAACCGTGACCGTTAACGGCCACGGGATCTTGAATGCTGGTTCGTCCCAACGGAATCCCTGCTGCCCAGCTGGCGCATAACGACCGCTGACTTGATAAAGGACTTCAGTGTTGTCGGCCAAAGTCTGAAAGCCGTGCGCGACATACGGCGTCAAAAACAGCGCCCGGTGGTTGTCGGCGCTGAGCTCTGTCATCACGTGCCTGCCATAGGTGGATGACTCGCGGCGCACGTCGACGGCGACGTCGACTATTGCCCCGCGGGTGCAGCGCACCAGCTTGGCCTCCGGGTACGGCGGCGCTTGCAGGTGCAGACCCCGCACCGTCCCTCGCTTGTGGTTGTAGAAGATGTTCGTCTGCGCGACGTTGGAAATCAGCCCGTATTCGGCGAATTCGTTCACGCAGAACGCACGTGACGAGAAGCCTCGATCGTCGTAATGCGGTTCGACGTCAACAATCGTCACGCCGGTGATGGCAGTCGGTGTATACCTCATCTACCTCTCCCTCCAAAACACGGTTTTCGAAGGAAACCGCTGCGCGGCGCTCTCGTCGGGATGGCACCGATACACGACCTGTAGAGATACCGGTCATCCACATGCAGCCATCTTTACATACTTTTTAGATGATGTCACCGGATTTCTATACTTTGAGTATATTCGCCGTGCGGGCCGCAGTTGCCGAAATCCACCGTCGCCGGGCTCACTAGCCATGTGTTCGAACTCGTTAAGAAAGGCTTTGCTCGATCGTGGCAGCGGTGAGTCGGCGAACCGCGTGTATCAGCTCGTCGACATCGTGCGTGGTAGTGGCAAATGAGGTGACGAAACGGACGACACCTGGCTGCCAACGGCCGTGGTAGAAGCCGTAACCCTCGCGCCGAAGTCCATCGATGACCTGCTGGGGCAGGCGGCAGAAGAGGATGTTCACCTCCGGCTTGCTCGCAATGTGCGTGCCGGGAACGGACTTCAGCCCAACTGCGAGCCGCGCGGTCATGGCATTGGCGTGCCGGGCATTGTGTAGCCACAGATCGTTGGCGAGGTAGGCGTCGAGTTGGGCGGCGGCGAAACGCGTTTTGGCGGCGAGTTGCCCTGCTCGCTTAGCTCGGAAGGTGAGCTCGGTGGTTAGGGCATTGTCGAAGACGACGATCGCATCGGCGGTTATGGCCCCGTTCTTGGTGGCGCCAAAGGACAGCATGTCCACGCCGGCGCGCCAGGTTACCTCGGCGAGGTTGCAACCCAATGTGGCGAGGGCGTTGGCGAGGCGGGCGCCGTCCATGTGAACGCGCAGGCTCGCGTGCTTCGCAATGCCGGCCAGGCGTCCGATCTCGGCGGCGGTGTACACCGTGCCGGTCTCGGTGGGCTGGGTGATGCTCAACACGGAGGGTTGCACGCTGTGCGCGTCGCCGACCTTGCGGTGCACCGCCGCCTGCAGCTCGTCGGGATCGATCTTGGCGTTTTGCCCGCCGAGAGCAATCAGTTTGGCACCTCCGGTGAAGAACTCCGGTGCGCCGCACTCGTCGTTGTTGATATGGCTGTCGCGGTGACATAACACGCCACCCCAAGGTGGAGTCAGCGCGGCCAAGCTCAACGCGTTCGCTGCCGAGCCGGTGGACACGGGGAACACATCGACGTCGCGATCAAAGATTTCGCTGAAGCGGCGTCGTGCCCTCGAAGTCCAACTGTCGGTGCCGTAGGGTGGCGCCTGACCGCAGGCTGCCGCCGTAACAGCGGCGAGAATCTCGGGAGCGCCACCGGCGGTGTTGTCGCTGGTAAAGCAGCGATGTGGCGTACTGGCTATCACAGTCTCGGTCCGTCTCCTTCCGACGATAACGAGCGAATGGCGGCAGTGACGTGCACAGCTGCCCAGGGCTGGGTTTGGCCTCGAGTGCAAGCCACTGCGGGACTCACCTGACCGCGCATACCCCCTGTGTCGCCTCGGGGTGTCCTATGCGTGTCAATGCTCGTGCTCTATCAAGCGACCCGAGCGTCAACCGCGCGAGCTGCTCTACCTTGGGTAGTTCGAGGACGGTGGCGTGGTCACCGGCGAGACGTTCAACCGTCAAGGCGCCTTTGTGAAATTCCTCCCACCCCAACAGATCTGCCTGCACATCGGCTGCGCTGTCCTCGCTCACGAACAGGTGTATCGGCACCTCATGTCCAGGCTGCCGATAAAGGCATGCGACCTCTAGAGCACCGCGCAAGTCGAAGTCGTTCAGTGATGGTGGTGGCCGCAGCGCACCGGGCCCACTTCGAAGCACCCGAATCGCAACGTCGGCGTACTTGGCCCACCGCTCACGCGCCGGTAGCTGGCGTAACCGGCCATGCCGCCCTCGCAACGTCAGCTGTGACAGCTGCGCCCGCCGCCGTTCCGTCAACGACGGCGCCAGAGCATCGAGGATGCCCAGCCAGTCGACTTGCCGGCCGCCATCGACAGCCTGACGGGCAACTTCGTAGGCCACCAGCCCTCCCATCGAGTAGCCGACTAGCGCAAGCGGACCATCCGGCTGCCGGTCGCGAATCATCGAAAGGGCTTGGCTGGCACGCTGTTCGATGGTCACGGATAGGTCGAACTGCCCGCCTGGCTGATCGAGGATCAGCGGGTGTACCGGCTGCGCGGCACCCCACTGGGCCGTAAAGTGCCTCAGGCTCATCGCCGATGCAAGATCGGAGAAGATGAAGTGCAGCGGCGGGACGGACTTGACTTCGTCTGTCCCGCTGTGCCTTTCGGTACCGAGCAACTTGGCCAGTCCTGCAACGGTTCGGCCGTTGTCGAGGAACGCCGCAAGCGACAGCGCAACACCAAATGCCCGCTCCACCTCAACAATCAGCCTGGCCGCCAGCAGCGAATGACCACCCATATCAAAGAAGTCGCAGTCGACGTCGGTTACGGTCACCCCCAGCAAGCCGGCCCACAGCTCGGCGACGCGCCTTTCCGTGCCGTTGCGCGGAGATTGGGCGTCGATGCGGCCTGTTGTCTGCGGCGACGGTGCGGGAAGTGCGGCTTTGTCGAGCTTCCCACTAGCGGTCGTCGGGAGCGTTCTGAGATGCACGAATGCGCTGGGAACCATGTACTCGGGCAGACGGCGACGTAGCCACTCACGCGCCTCGGCACCGCTCGGGCGCTCCGCCTCGCCGACGATATACGCCACCAACTGCCGTTCGCCGTTGGACGCCTCGCGACCCACCACTGCGCAGGATCCCACGTCTGGGTGCTCGCACAGAGTGGACTCAATCTCGCCCGGCTCTATGCGGTAGCCGCGGATCTTGAGCTGGTCGTCGTAGCGGCCCAGGTGTTGTATTCGGCCGTCCGGCAGAAACCTGCCACGATCGCCGGTGCGATAGATTCGGCCGCCGGCATGGAATGGATCATCTCCGAACCGGCGCGCGTGCGCGTCAGGCTGATTGAGGTAGCCGCGAGCCACACCGGCGCCGCCAACCGCGATCTCCCCGGGGACCCCTACCGGCTGTTCCCGCCCGCGCGAGTCAACAACGTATACCCGCACGCCCGGCAATGGAGTTCCCACCGTGACGGTGTCCCCGTCGGTCAGCCGAGCAGCCGCGGCGACGACGGTCGTTTCAGTGGGACCCCACGCGTTCCAGACTGCCCGGCATTTTTGCAGGAGTGCGTCGGCAAGCGCATCGGTGAGCGCTTCGCCGGCGGGTACCGCGGTGAGGGTCCGGTTTCCGCTCCAGCCCGCGGCGATGAGCGCCGCCCATGTCGTCGGGGTCGCCATCATGTAGGTTGCGCGGGTATCCGCGATCAGGCGGCTGAGTGCGGCCGGATTCATCGCCTGCTCGCCGGTCGCGAGCACCAGGCGTGCTCCGCACGCAAGCGCACAGAAGATGTCGCCGACCGCCATATCAAAAGTGACGGCGGCTACCGACAGCACCGTATCGGATCCCGTGACCCCAAATGCGCGAAACATGGTGTGCATCAAGTTCACGACGTTGCGATGTTCGACGAGCACACCCTTGGGGCGGCCGGTCGAGCCCGAGGTGTACATCACGTAGCCCAGGTCGCTGGGCGACACGGCAACATGGCAAGCTGCCGGTGGCCAGTAATCGCCGAGGCTGATCACGCTCGCCCCAGCGACCGCCAGGTCAGTCGGCAGCTGACGATCGACGAGAATGAAGCTCGCGCCGGCGTCACTGATGCAGTAGGTGTTCCGGGCGGCCGGCTGGCGGGGATCCAGCGGCAGATACGCCGCGCCGGACTTGAGGATTCCAAGCAGCGCCGCCACCAGGTCAGGCGTGCGGTCCAAGAACACGGCCACCACCGCGCCGGGCCCGGCGCCCACGGCCACCAACCGCGATGCGATGGCCGCCGCGCGATCGTCCAGTTGCCGATAGGTCAGTGTCGCATCACCGACCTGTACCGCCACCGCGCCGGGCGTCCGGTCGACCTGCGAGCTGATCACCTCGTGCACGCAGTGCGACGAAATATCTTGTGGCGCTTCAGATTTCCAGCCTAGCTGCCGCTGGCGCGCATCTGGGGTAACCAGATCATGGTCGGCCATCGGTGATTCCGGCGCCACCGCTACGACATCGAGCAAGCGGCGCAACTGTAACGCCATCTCGCTTGCCGTCTGTCGGTCGAACAAATCCGTGCTGAAGAAGAACCTACCTGCGATGTGTCCCTCGGGTCGCTCGTCCAACTCGATACTGATGTCAAACTTCGCCGACCCCACCGCGTCTGAAACATCGGATTCCATCAGGTGCAGGGACCAATCATCAGCCGCGGACGTCAGCGGCGGCTCAAAAGCCAACGCCGTTTGAAAAAGCGGATTGTGGCGCGGATCTCGTGGTACGTCGAGGCCGGCCACCAGGGTCTCGAACGGCACCACATCGCCGAGCGCCTCGATCACTGCGCGGCGGATCCGGCCCACCAGCGCGGTGAAGCACTCTTCGCCCGACACCTCACAGCGCACCACCACGGGGGTGACACAGTATCCGGCCACCCCCAGCAGATCGCTACGGTGGCGCAGGTCATGCGGCGTCCCGAAGACAACATCTGTGGACTCGGTGTAGAGCTGCAGCCACCAGGCGTAGGCGGCAGCCAACGCGTGGAAAAGGGTGCCGCCCGCACTTCGAGCCGCGCGGCGCAGCCCGTCAACGGTGGCGTGTTCAATCGTCAGCGGGATCGTCCCGCCGACAAACGTCTGTCGCGGCGGTCGCGGGTGATCGAACGGCAGCTGAGTCGGTGTGATGTCGGCAAGTCGGCTGCGCCAGCGTGCAATTCGGGCGGCTATCTCAGGTCGGCGAACCCACTCAAGCTCCCACATCGTGTAATCGGCGTATTGTGCCTGCGGGTCGGGCAATGACGAAGAAGCACCCATGGCGTAGCTGCGGTACAGCGCCACGAGCTCCGCGAATACGACACGATTCAGGGTTGTCCCGTCGAAAATCAGATGGTGCAGGCCGATGCAGAGCCGATGATCGTCCTCGGCGATGCGGATCAGTCGCGGACGAATCAGAGGTCCGCGGGTGAGGTCGTAGGGACGCAGCGTGTCGGCGGCGGCGATCTCGACGGCTCGAAGTTTTGCCTCTTCGGTGTTCAGGCGTGATAGGTCCACCAGCGGCAGGTCGACTTCCATCGGCTCGTGCACGAACTGATGAGGCACACCGTCGATACAGTCGAAGGTCGTTCGCCACGCCTCGTGCCTTGCCACCACCTCGGTGAGCGCCCGACGCAGCGCTTCCTCGTCGAGCACACCCGCCTTATGGATCGTAATGAGCTCGTTGTACACGGGCGAGTCCGCTGCGAGTTGACTCAAGTACCACAGTTGATATTGCGAAACCGACAAAGGCAGTGGGCCGGATGGGATCCTCGAATTGACCGCGTGTGGTTCGGCCGCTGGGCGCGAACCGGCCGCCCGGACTCGTCGCTCGAAGAGCGCGCGGCGCATCTGCGCAAGCCGGGCGGCGTCATCCGTGGTCGTGGTCATGCTCGCCACCGGATCGGCAGGGTCGCTAGCCCGCGGAGTCCTAGGTTCGCGCGCCACTGCGCGGAACCGTCGACCAGCTCGAGGTCGGGCAGGCGGGTTAGCAGGGCTTCGAACGCGAGCTGGCCCTCGATACGGGCCAGCGGTGCGCCGAAGCAAAAATGCGGGCCCCACGCGAACGCCAGGTGCCGATTGTCCTGGCGGGTCAGGTCGAGCCGATCAGGATCCGCGAAGCGCTCGGGGTCCCGGTTGGCGGCGCCCATCACGGCGATGACCGCTTGACCCTGCTCGATCGGCTGGCCACCCAGCACGGTGTCCTCGGGTGCGAGCCGCGCGGTGTGCTGGCTGGGGCTTTCGTAGCGCAGCAGCTCCTCGACCGCGACGGGCAGAATGGCCGGGTCATCGCGAAGCTGTTTAAGCGCTGCCGGATGGCGCAGCAGGGTCAGTAAGCCGTTGCCGATCAGGTTGGTGGTTGTTTCCTGGCCGCCCACCATCGTCACGATCGTGTTGGCGATCACCTCTTCCTCGGTGAGCCGATCCCCGTCGACCCGAGCCTGGCTCAGAGCGCCGATCAGGCCGTCCGAAGACGCACCAGAGTGCCGTGCCAGCGCATGCCGGAAGTAGGCGGTCATATCCGATACCGCACTGACCACGCCGTCGATGCCGTCCGGGTTGTGTTGAAAGTTGCCGAGCATCTGCGCGAACGTCTGCGACCAGTCCTTGAGTTGCTCCTGGTCTTCCGTTGACACGCCCAACATTTCGGCGGTGACGATCGCGGGCAGCGGGTTGGCGAAGTCACTCATCAGGTCCATTTCGCCTTGTGTGACGACCCGGTCGATCAGGTCGTTGACAATATCGCGGATGTGGCTGCGCAGTCGCTCTACCCGGCGGGCGGTGAACGCCGTCGATGCCAGCCCGCGCACCCGGCGGTGCTGCGGCGGGTCCATGAACAGCATTTGTCTGACCATGACCTGAGCCACCGGTGCCAGTCGCTGCATGCCGAGCTCGGTCAGCCGCTCGGGAGTGGGTGTGCGCTCCGCGCGGAAGCGTGCGAGCACCTCAGCGACGTCGTCGTAGCGGGTGACCACCCATGCGTGCAGGAATCGATCCCACAGCACCGGGGATTCTTGACGCAGCCGCGCGTACAACGGGTACGGGTCGGCGAGGACATCCGGGTCGAGCAGGTGAAACAGGCTCAGCGGGGCGCTGGTGCGTGTCGTCACGGTTCGAGGGCTCCTTCGCGCTGTGTTGCGTCCACTCCCGTCGGCGCACCGGCCTGGATCAACTCGTCTGCGCTCATGGCCTCGATGTCGGCCATCAAGAGCCGTTCAACCTCGACGGCCATGTCGGCCACCGTCGGATTCTCGAAGATTGACCGCAGTGGTACCTCGACGCCGAATCTTTCCCCGATCCGGATGGACAGCTGCGCGCCCAGCATGGAATGACCACCAAGGGCGAAAAAGTCTTCATCGATCCCGATCTCCCGCAGCCAGAGCCGCTCGGCCACGATGTCGGCCAAGATGCGCTCGAGATCATTTCGTGGCGGCGCCAGGTGGCCGCGACCGGCGATCTGAGTTCCAAGCTCGCGCAGCAACTTGCGGTCGATCTTGCCGTTCGCATTGGTAGGAAGCTCAGCCAGTACTGTGCAGTCAGCCGGAACCATGTGGGGGGGCAGCCGCTTTGACAGATACTCGCGCAACTCTGCTGTTGCAGGTGGCCGACCCGCCGCGCCGACGACATAGGCACTGAGCCGCTGCGCGCCGTTGTTGCCGACGGCGACCACCGTGCTGGCGCAGACCTTCGGGTGCTGGTCAAGCACTGCGACGATCTCACCGAGTTCGATACGCAGGCCCCGGATATGCACCTGCTCGTCGAGTCGACCCAGGTAAACGAGTTGGCCGTCGGCACGCAGCCGCACCAAATCGCCTGTGCGGTAACAACGGTCACCGGCTGCGTCGACGAAGAACTTGGTCCGGTTGAGTTCTGGATGACCCACGTAACCGCGGCCGACCGAAACCCCACCTATAACGAGCTCACCGGCGGTGTCGGGCGGGACCGGCTGACCATCGGGCTTGACCACCGTCAGCTTGACCCCCGGTATGGCCGAACCGAGCGTTGGTAGCTCGGCGCACCCAGCCACTTCTTCTGCAGGCGTTACCGTGCCCGAGGTCGACACCACGGTGGCTTCCGAAATGCCATAGTTGTTGACCAGCCGGAACGGCAAACCCGCCCTCGGGCGGAGGTGCAGCACATCGCCGCCGGTGAGCATGGCCCTCAAGGGGGCAATGTCGGGCCAGTCGAGCGCCATGACCGCCTCGCACAGCGGCGTCGGCACAAACGATGTTGTGATGCGTTCGGCCAGCAACCAGTCACGCAACGCGATGGGATCGGTTTTCACCCGCCCCGGTGGCACGTGCAGCGAAGCGCCGGCGGCCAGGCACGGCCAGATCTCCCATACAGCCGCATCGAAGCTGGGACTCGATATCAGCGCGCATCGGTCGGACTCGCTGATACCGAACGCTCTCACATGCCAATCAATAAGATTTCCTAGGCCGGCGTGCTCGATGATTACGCCTTTCGGGCGGCCCGTGGACCCTGAGGTGTACACGATGTAGGCCGGATCTTCGGCCGCAACCGTTACCGGGACAGCCAGTGCCGAGGCGACAGAATGCATCGGTTCTATCGCACGGGTCGCACTAATTCGCGCGGCCACATCCGCCTTCGCAACGACAATTTGTGCACCCGAATCGGCAAGCATGAAGCCAAGCCGGTCGTCGGGATATTCCGGGTCCAACGCTATGTAGCAGCCGCCGGCAGCCAGGACGCCCAGCGCGCCGACTACCAACTCGATGGACCGAGGTAAGCACAGCGCAACGGGATCGCCCCGACGTATGCCTGCTTCATTCAGCTGCTCCACCAGGGCAAGCGATCGCAACCACAATTCCGCATACGACAGGTGTCCGTCGGCTGAAGTCACCGCGTTTGCCTCAGGGTGTTCGCGAGCGGCTCTTTCCACCTGCGCGACTACCGGCATCAGGTTTGCGCTCATCTGCCGTCTCCGAGCGTCGACGGCAGCGTCACACTCGTGCAACCTTGCTGTCGTTCGGAGCGCTCGCTTTCGAGCACATCCGCGAAAAGAGCTGAAACCACGCTGAACTCGGGCCGCTCGGGTGGGATTTCCCAGGCGCCTACTTCGTCCCCATGGCCATCCGGACCTGCTTGAACGACATCTTCGAACGGTTCGCCCGGCACGCCGATCCCGACCACTTTCGCGACATCGCCAACTGCGGTGTGTTGTCTGGTTCGCATTGTGATTGTGGTGCCAGCGTGATCGGGTCTGGCCCGACAGAATGAATCCTCGCGTGCAGCACAGTCGTTGTAGATGCCGGTCGCCGGCGCGAAAGCCAACATTTCATGCTCTGTGGTCACGAACACACCCGCTCCTCCTAACGAAGTAATCCGGCCCTGGCGGCGGCCGCGGTTATCGTTTCACCCTGACGGCGTAATGGAACCGATGGTACACCCGCAGGCGCGTTTTACATACTTTTTGTCGCATTATTGGCGCTTTACATAGTTTACGGTCTCCGCAACGGACACTGCGTGTTCATCACGGGGAGCAGCCGGAGAACAGACTGCGGGCCAACAGACCTCGACGAAACACAGCGCCGCCCAGGCGGTCCGCACGCGGCTTGGTTCAACAAGATGGTTCGAATGCTGTCCGCCCCGAGGACAGTTAAGGCCGCGTACTACGCTCGTCAACGCCGGAGAGCGCACCGGTCACACGTAACCGGATGAACCGGGGATCCTGCACGGCCAGCAACCCGCACCGATGTGCTCAGCTGACTCTGTTATCGCGACTTGTCATGCTCGCGGAGCGGAATCGGAGCGGATGGCCACCAGCGACTTGACCAGGCCGGCGAACCGTTCGTACCAAATCGTCGAGTTTGGGAAGTACATGCGCATCTGCGCGATCCCTACCAAGTCGATTTCGTTGACCTGTACCTCCGCCTCGGCGCGCGTGTAAGTCTTGACGTGCCCGCGATTCCAGTTCTGCGACAGCATGATTCGGGCGCTGTACGGTAGCCACTGGATACCTGGGAACAACCAGTGTGGTTCGATTGGAAAGTAGCGGTATGGGGTCTGCACCCAGTGTCGGTCGGCGCATTGGTGGACATTGTCAACGAGCCGTTGTCGTTGGACATGCCCCCCGACGTGCTCGAGCAGCGAGTTGGAGTAGACCAGATCGAATTTCTCTCGCCGCAGCCCGTCGGGAAGTTCGCAGGCATTTGCCCGCACGACCCTCAGCGTCGGATCATCGCTCGCCAGTGGCAACAGATTGATGACGGTCAGCGCGGCAGGACGGACCGGTGCCAGCAGCCACGACATGGGTGTGCCGCCTAGGTCCAGCACGCGCATTTCCGAAATTTCTGGGAACACTTCCGAAAAGCGGCTCCAGCGACGTGCACGGGCACGCCCCGAAAGCGAACTCGGTGAATCGACGTCGGTGACTCGATCCCTCAGCATCCTCGTCATTACCTAACTCACCTCGTTTCCCTACAGCGGGGTAAGGCTGACGCCCGTGCCCGCGGGTGACGCGCGGCGTAGCAAACCAGAGCTGCAACAGAACACTATATTACATACTGTTGCATCAGCGAACTGCGGTTCACATACTTAGAGTATTGCCGCTAACGCGGCAGAAGGACTGGGGCGTCGGCCGGTCCGGTCCGGTCCGGTCCGGTCCGGTGAAAAACAAACAGCTAGAGCTTTCCCGCGACTTCAGCGCCATACGGTACGTCCTGCGTCGAGACCGCGCCGGCGTGCACCGAGACCCGCTCGCCCCTGCGCGGCAGGCGCTGGAAGTGCAACGCCCGTCGGGTCAAAATGTAGTGCGGCCGCCAGCGATGCAGATCGTGCGCCGCGAGAGTCAGCCGCCAAATCCTCCGCGAACCGTTGCTTAGTTGAACACCATCTCACCGCTCGCTGGGTGCTCGCTGGTCGACAACAGCCAAATCTCAACTACCGAAAGGGTATCCATCAATCGTTTGACGTTGATACTGCCGCCTTAGACCACCTGACCTCACCGTTCAAGGGTGGCACAATCCGCGCGGGGACACCCATGACGTCGGCGCCGCTCGGCACATCCTTCGTCACCACTGCGCCGGCGTGCACACGCGCCCGATCGCCGACGTTCGCGCCGATGATCACCACGTTCGGACCGATGAAGACGTCGTCACCAACCACCGGGTATCGCCCACCGGCCTCTCCGATCGTCGCGCCCTGGTGCATCCGGCATCGGGCACCGACCTTGGTGCCGAAGTGGATAACGACAGACCCTGGGTGCGCGATCGAGAGTCCGGGACCGCACACGTTGCGCGGAATAACGAACCCGAGCCACTGACCGACTGTCCTGGCCCGCAGACAAAACCAGATGAACAGGAGCTGCCCGACCGGATCGCGCCGCACGTTGCCCCAGTACTCGGCTCTACGCAGCAGGCGCTGGAAGTGCAACGGCCGTTGAGTCAACCGGTAGTACGGCCGCCAGCGATGCAGATCGTGCGCGGCGAGGTCGGCCGCCAGATACTCGCGGAAGCGTTGCTTTGAGTCGATCACCGGAATGTCCTTTCGCGGCCACCGGTTAAGTTGAAATTACCTATCTGCAGGGTCACGAAGCGCCTGACCGTGAGTGGTCGTCCACTGCTGGTCCTTATCTCTTAACAACGCTCAGTGATTGTTTGGGCAGCTGCCCCAGCGGCACCGCCAGCTCTGCGTCGTCATCGAGCACTCGGGCCGGCACCACGAGTGGTGGACGCCGCAACGGGACAGGCATACTGGCCTGAACAGCCCCCAGTTGGCGGCCGATGAGGCGATTCAACCCACTCGACATCTGGCGCGGCAGCGGGCTTCTCGTGTGATAGCGCACCCAGGCCGAGACCTCGGGCTGGCCACGATGGAGTCTGAGCCGGATCGTCACCACGGTGGCATCCGTGTCTGCTGACAACAGCGCGTCCAGCGTTTCTGAGGTGATGTCCGCCGGCGACACCCAGAAACTGGTCGCGTATCCATTGAAGTGCTTCAAGTGGCGCCAACCCGGCCGATGCCACGTAGGTTGCAGACCCGCCAGCACGGCGGTGTCTACATCGGCGATTTCGTCGGCAGTCAACGGCCGCGCCGCGCATTGCCGCCCATCGACCCGGTGGGCCAAGCGTTCGACGGCCGCCGCCAAGGTCGAGGCCACCGAATCACGCACCGCCACCCCGCCAAGATTGCGTTGCGGATCCATCCGCAACACCAGCCATGTGCTGATCTGATCAATAGCCGCACCAATCCCCGGCCTGTCGTTATGCGGCCCGGGGCCAGTAATGACGTCGGGAATCAGTCGAGTCCGCACCGACACAATGTCGATGCTGTCGAGACACACATCAAACTGGCTTAGCCCTGCAGCGACAACCTTCACCGGCAAGTTGGCACTCGACTCTGCCACCGAGCGGTGGTGCCGCCCGGACTGTTCATCCGCTGCAGTGTCGACCGCGATCACGGCCGCCAATAAACCCCGATACTCGCGGACTCCGACCACGTCGGGGCTGAAGCGGCGCTGGTGATTGATCGCGGGCGTACAGCCGGCCACCAGTGACGCCTCCGGGTCGGCAGACCAATTCCATAACCACGCGGCCAGTCCGGAAGCCAACGTGATACCTCGATAGGTGAGCATTCCGGCCAGTGTCGCCATCGCCGCCACAGCGGCACCGACCCACCACGCCGGGACAGCGCGCTGCCATTCTTCCGGCCAACACCGAGTGACCAGCAACAGCACCGCGACGTCGAGGACGAAAATCGGGGTAAGCCGTGACCACGACAGGTCGAGCCTGAACCGGCGTTGCGCCTTCATCGGTGCCTTAGTGGTGGCACGGTTCTCCCCCCCTGAGCCCGCCGGGCTGTTCATCACATCGCCGAGCGCCGCATCTGTAGCGTCCCGCCAAATATCAAGCCCGGGTCCGACACCACGGCCGCCGGTTTCTCCATCGCCATACGTTCCGCCCTTTCGCTGGAGGTTAACACCCCATAGCAGACGATCAAGCAGCTCACCAGAGCGTCGGCGATCCTCAATTGCGGTCACGAGACGGCGAGCGAGCGCCGCAATACCTTCGTCGTAGCCGTTCCGATCTGTCCGCAGTACCTCGGCAGACGCGCTGCGCCTCGCACGCACGGGAATCAAGTCAGGGACTGCCACCTCAACTCCTACGAGCCAAGTGCAGCCGCTTCGACGGAATCGACAGCGAAGCAGATGCCACACTTGGCGTTTCATCGTGATCGCCGGTGCGTGTCCGCAGTACGAAAAGGGCCGGCATGCTGATTTCGGAAGCTCGCTGGCACGCCGCGAGTTGCCGTGTGTCGTTGTAGTTGTTCTCGGCTATGCCGTGCTGGTACAGCCACTGACTACGAATGATGTCCTGGTGCTCGGCCTCCAACGAGGCGACCTGGGCGCAAATCAACGCGCTCTTGGAATCAACATCGCCGAACTCTTCATCGATTGTCATACTCACTGTCCTCCCAACGTGAAAAAAGTTGCGCTGCTGAGGTTTCCCCGGCTGGGTGCTCAGAACCTGCTGCGAGGCTTGCTCTTGCCGCTGCGGCCATATCCCGCATGGTGTTGGGATCCGTCATGAAATGTGTTGGCATGCGACGATTCCTCATCTGAATGGAATGGTTGCCTTTTGATCAGCACGTGCGGCACGGCCGACAGACGACGAGTACATTGCTGCGTCCCCTGCCTGTCATACCTTGGCCGGCGCGTGTCCATTGGTTGGCAGGTAGACGATCGCCGCCCTGTACCCCGGCGGCGCGTGTCCGTTCGTCGGGAACCCAGCGGGCACCGGATGCTCCGAAGCTGACGCGGCTTCCGGCTCATCCGGGTACCCAGCGGCTGGTGAACGCGGCACTACCTTAAGGCGTGACCCGTATTTGGCGGCTGCAGCGCCCACTCCGGCCGCAGCGCCCACTCCGGCAGCCCGCGGTAATCCGCCGAGGACGAGTGGCAAGCCTGATCCAGCACTTAGGTCGGCGGCCGGAACCGCCAACGTCATACCCGGGGGTGCCAGCATTCCCAGCGGGGCTCCCGCCGCGGCCCAGCCCCAGCTCGACGGCACGGACAACGCCCCGATCGAGCCCGCCTCGCCTAGGCCTCCCAAGGCCCCAACTTCCCCAAAGCCCCCGCCGAACGCTGACCCCACTGCACCATCGGCGGCCTCCGCCGCCGCCGCGCCCGCCGCACCATCGGCCTCGTCAGCAATTGTGGCGACGGGTTGGGCTGTCTCCAGGGTATTCATAATGGGCGAGAGCGCGTCCATGGCGCCAAATGTGCCGAATAACCCTGGAAGATAAAGATACTCGCCAATCAGAGACTGCAAGAGGGACCCTCCGGAGCTCCCGCCCAGCCCTGCCGCGGACGCCCCGGTGGAAGACCCACTCCCCAGCCCACTCATTAGCTGACTGAGGAGTGACGACAGCCCCGAACCGGACGGCGTGGATGCAGCGGACGAGGCGGGCGACGCGAGCCCTTGCAGCAGCGTAGTGATCAGCTGCGATAGCGACGCCTGCGAGGTCCCGGCGGAGGTGCCGGTGGACTGGGCGACTGCGACCGTCTGGCTGGCCATCCCGGCCGGGTTGGTGATCTGCGGCGGGGAGGTGAACGCCGTCAACGTCGAAGCGGCCGCCGAGTTGCCGGCATAGCTGTACATCGCCGTAGCGTCCTGGGCCCACATTTCGGCGTATTGGGTTTCGGTAGCCGCGATCGCGGGGGTGTTCTGTCCCAGAATGTTCGTCGCGACCAATGCCGCCAGTTGAGAGCGGTTGGCCGCAACCACCGGCGGGGGCACCGTCATGGCGAACGCGGTGTGATATGCGCCCGCCGCCGCCATGGCCTGAGCGGCCGATTGCTCAGCCTGGCCCGCGGCGTTATTCAGCCACGCCACGTAAGGTGCCACGGCGGCCGCCATAGCTGTTGACGATGGACCCAGCCACGAGCCGCTCGTCAGGTCCGAGACCAGCGACCCATAAGCTGACCCGGCGGAATCCAATTCCGCGGCCAACCCGTTCCAGGCCGCGGCAGCGGCCAGCATCGAGCCTGAGCCTGGCCCCGAATACATCCGTGCGGAGTTGAACTCTGGTGGGAAAGCCCCGAAATCCATAGTTAAACCTTTGGCGGCTTAAAGCGCGGTGGCGGCGTTGGCAGCCTCGGTGGCTGCGTACGATCCGGCGCTGATACCCAGTGTGTTCACAAACATCTCGTGGATTGCCGCGGCTTGGGCGCTCACCGCCTGGTACATCTCGGCGTGTCCGGCAAACTGCGCCGCCGTCATCGCCGATACTTCGTCGGCAGCGGCAGGCACCACACCGGTCGTGGAAGCCGCCGCGACCGCATTCCCACTCGTGATCGCTGAGCCGATGCCTTGCAGGCTGCCGGCTGCGGCCGCCAGCATCTCCGGCTGTGTGGTCACAAATGCCATGTCTTCTCCTAACGGTCCAATGGACAAACCGGCCCGGTCGTTAAGGCCTGCGGCCGTTGCGGCGGGTGCCTAGCCGATGTGTATG
Organism: Mycobacterium sp.; assembly: GCF_049802695.1. GTDB lineage: Bacteria > Actinomycetota > Actinomycetes > Mycobacteriales > Mycobacteriaceae > Mycobacterium. Next base: position 483 of record NZ_JBARMY010000111.1, on the reverse strand, counting down.
TGCAGGCCTAATATCTACAAACCGCTATTCACCGCCATCGGTAGTATACATACTTTTCGTATCTTGGAAAGCATTGGACAAACTTATAGTATCCTATCCCCTGTTATGAGCATCAGCGTGGGAACGCCGCAGGCAGAGGGCGCCCTGCTACCTTTGCGCAGGACCTTGGGCACGATGCATGCCGATTGGGACGGGCCGTCGCTACCGACTCTGGGCGGCAGTGTGCGCTCTGCGAGGAGGGACGGCAGCGTGAAGGCGACGACTGCGGTCGACAGCGCCGATGCCGGCGCTGTCGCCGCTAAGCCATGCTTGGGCGAAGGCGGCAGCCTTCGTGTACCTGCTACTGCATCACACATTTCAGCCGGTGCCTTGAGACGGTGGGTTCCCGCTTTCCAGCGCTGCGGCGGCAGAGTCAGCGGTTGCGATGTGCGCCGCAGTTGCCATCGTCTACTCGGCGCCCCTGACCACTTCGGGGTCCGACGA
>NZ_JBARMY010000110.1:0-6622 GCF_049802695.1 Mycobacterium sp. | reverse complement strand
GTGTGATGGGGCTGTTCGACGGGCGCATCGGTGCGGCGGCGCCGATACCGGCGCCGGGCTCGACCGCGCATGTCGCCGGCCTGCTCGGTGCCCCGGTCATCCTGGTGGTCGATGCGCGCGGCCAAAGTCACAGCATCGCCGCACTGCTGCACGGCTTTTCGACCTTCGACACCCGCACCCGCATCGTCGGGGTCATCCTGAACCGGGTCGGCTCGCCCAGGCACGAGCAGGTGCTGCGTCAGGCCTGCGAGCACACCGGCCTCCCGGTGCTGGGCGCCATCCCACGCGCCGACGAAATCACCGTGCCGACAAGGTACTTGGGTCTGGTTACAGCCGTCGAACACGGCCGGCACGCGCAGGCGGCGATTGCGGCGATGACGGCGCTGGTCGCGCGGCATGTCGACGTCGCGGCCATCCGGGCGGTCGCGGGTGCGCGGGTCAGCTCTTGGCCCTGGTCGCCGTCAGCTGCCGTGGAAGACGACGCAGGACACCACTCGGTCACTGTGGCGCTGGCCGCCGGCAAGGCGTTCAGTTTCGGTTACGCCGAGCACGCCGAGCTGCTCGGCGCCGCCGGTGCTGAGGTGGTCGAGTTCGACCCGCGTACCGACCCGCTGCCCGACGGTAGTTGCGCGGTGGTCCTGCCCGGCGGGTTCCCCGAGCAGTTCACCGCCGAGCTCTCCGCCAACGACGTTGCCCGGCAACAGATCAACACGCTTGCCGCGGCGGGGGCGCCGGTGCACGCGGAATGCGCCGGGCTGACCTATCTGTCGTCCGAACTCGACGGCTACCCGATGTGTGGCGTGCTGGCCGGCTCGGCGCGCTTCACCGACCACTTGACGCTCGGCTACCGCGACGCCGTCGCAGCGGCCGATTCGGCGCTCTACCAAGCGGGCCAGCGTCGGGTCGGGCATGAATTCCACCGGACCGCCGTCACCTTCACCGACCAGTACCCGCCTGCATGGGTGTATTCCGGTTCCGACCTGGCTCCGGTGCGCGAGGGCGCGGTGCACAGTGGGGTGCATGCGTCCTACCTTCACACCCATCCGGCCGCGGCCCCGCACGCGGTGACGCGATTCGTCGCCCGCGCCGCTGCCCGCAGTGGAACACGATGACTGAGAACGCCTACCTTGCCGGTCTGCGGCTCGGCGGCAAGAAGGTGGTGGTGGTCGGCGGCGGTACCGTCGCGCAGCGGCGCCTTCCACTGCTCATCGCCAGCGGCGCCGACGTGCATGTCATCACCCGGGCCGCCACCCCCGCGGTCGAGGCGATGAGCGGGATCACCATGTCGGTGCGCGATTACCGCGACGGTGACCTCGACGGCGCCTGGTACGCGATCGCGGCCACTGACGACGCGCAGGTGAACGCCGCCGTGGTCGCCGAAGCCGACCGGCGCCGTGTCTTCTGTGTGCGCGCCGACATTGCGGTCGAGGGCACGGCGGTCACCCCGGCGTCCTTCGAATACGCCGGACTCTCGGTGGGAGTACTGGCCGGCGGGGAGCACCGCCGGTCGGCGGCGATCCGCTCGGCCATCCGGGAAGCCTTGCAGAGCGGCGTCGTCGCCGTCGAAAGCGCCGACGTCGTGCATGGTGGGGTGGCGCTGGTCGGCGGCGGCCCGGGGGATCCGGAACTGATCACCGTTCGGGGCCGCCGCTTGCTCGCGCAAGCCGACGTCGTCGTCGCCGACCGGCTGGCGCCGCCGGAACTGCTCGCCGAGCTGTCCCCGCATGTGGAGGTGATCGACGCCGCCAAGATTCCCTACGGGCGCGCGATGGCCCAGGACGCCATCAACGGCCTGCTGATCGAACACGCTAAGGCCGGCAAGTTCGTGGTGCGCCTCAAAGGCGGCGATCCGTTCGTTTTCGCCCGCGGCTACGAAGAAGTGCTTGCCTGCGCCGATGCCGGGATTCCGGTGACGGTGGTCCCAGGTGTGACGAGTGCCATAGCGGTGCCCGCCCTGGCCGGCGTTCCGGTCACTCATCGGGCCGTCAACCACGAATTTGTGGTGGTCAGCGGCCACGTCGCGCCCGATCACCCCGAATCGTTAGTGAATTGGAACGCTTTAGCGGCTTTGACGGGCACCATCGTTTTGCTGATGGCGGTGGAACGTATCCAGCTGTTCACTGAAGCCTTGCTGAAGGGCGGCCGACCTGCAGATACGCCGGTGCTGGTGGTGGAGAACGGGACGACGGCCGCTCAGCGGACGTTGCGGACGACCCTGGCCGAGGTGCCGGAGCGCATCCGCGGGGAAGTCATCCGACCGCCGGCGATCGTCGTGATCGGGGCGGTTGCATCCTTCGGCAATTAAACGAATCTTAAGAGTACTGTAGGGTAGCTCCTTATGACGGCTCTCAATGATGCAGAGCGGGTAGTCCACGGCTGGACCACGCCCCGCCCGGAACGAGGAGTCCCACTGCCCGTCCCAGAGGCCACCCAAACTCGGGTCAACCGGTATTTGCCCAGTTGGCTGCCGTCTCGCCGGTTCATCGCGGCGGTCGTCGCGATCGGCGGCATGCAGTTGATGGCGACGATGGACGGCACCATCGCGATCGTCGCGTTGCCTAAGATCCAGAACGAGCTGGGCCTCTCTGACGCCGGGCGCAGCTGGGTGATCACCGCCTACGTGCTGACGTTCGGCGGACTGATGCTGCTCGGGGGTCGCCTCGGTGACACCATCGGGCGCAAGCGCACCTTCATCGTCGGCGTCGCGCTGTTCACGATCGCCTCTGCCTTGTGTGGCATAGCGTGGGACGACGCGACTCTGGTGACCGCCCGGCTGCTGCAGGGTATCGGCGCCGCGATCGCCACGCCGACCGGCCTGGCGCTGATCGCCACCACCTTCCCTAAGGGGCCCTCGCGCAACATTGCGACGGCAGTGCTGGGCGCGATGGGCGGCATCGGCTCGGTGCTGGGCCTGGTGGTAGGCGGAGCGCTCACCGAAGTGTCCTGGCGGCTGGCGTTTGTGGTGAATGTGCCGATCGGGCTGGCGATGATCTATCTGGCCCGCACCGCGCTGCGGGAAACTCACCGGGAGCGGATGAAGCTCGACGCCGCCGGGGCAGTGCTGGCGACGGTGGCCTGCACCGCTGCGGTGTTCGCGTTCTCGATGGGCCCGGAAAAGGGCTGGATCTCCGTGACCACCGTCGGCTCGGCGGTGATCGGCTTGGCGGCCTTCATCGCGTTCGCGCTCGTCGAGCGCACCGCCGAAAACCCCGTCGTGCCGTTCGATCTGTTTTTCGACCGCAACCGACTGGCCACCTTCGTGGCCATCTTTCTCGGCGGTGGCGTGCTGTTCACCGTGACCGTGCTGATCGGCCTGTACGTCCAGGAGCTGATGGGCTACAGCGCGCTGCGCGCCGGGGTCGGATTCATCCCGTTCACCATCGCGTTCGGCATCGGGTTGGGGGTCTCCTCGCAGCTGGTGACCCGGTTCTCACCACGGGTGGTGGTGATCAGCGGCGGAATCCTGGTGTTCGGTGCGATGCTCTTCGGTTCGACGCTCGACCGGAACATGCCGTACTTCCCGACTCTGGTAGTGCTGATCACGCTTGGCGGAATGGGTATCGGCATGACCATCGTTCCGCTCGCCCTGGCGGCGATTACGGACGTCGGCTTGGACCGGATCGGCCCCACGTCGGCGATTGTGATGATGCTGCAGAACTTGGGTGGGCCGGTGGTGCTGGCCGTCATCCAGGCCGTCATCACCTCGCGCACCCTGTACCTGGGCGGCACCAACGGCCCGGTGAAGTACATGAACCCGGCGCAATTGCACGCGCTCGACCACGGCTACAGCTACGGCCTGCTGTGGGTGGCCGGGGTGGCGATCCTGACCGGCGGCGTGGCGTTACTGATCGGGTACTCCGCGCAGGAGGTCGCCCACGCGCAAGAAGTCAAAGAGGCGATAGACGCCGGCGAACTCTAGGCCGCTTCAGCTTCGCGAGGCAGCACCCACGGTCGCGATTCGACCGGGAACCACAGCCCTGGCTGCTGTCTCGCGGCGTTGACTAGGCTGATGGCGGCGACCCGCTTCGCCCGGCTTTCAGCCGCGCTCGCGATCGCCGCTAGGCTGGCCCGCTGTGATCACCCGGATGTCCGAGCTTTTTCTGCGGACGCTGCGCGACGACCCGGCGGATGCCGAAGTCCCCAGCCACAAGCTGCTGATCCGGGCCGGCTACGTCCGCCCGATCGGGCCCGGCCTGTACACCTGGCTGCCGCTCGGGTTGCGGGTGCTGCGCAAGATCGAGGGCATCGTCCGGGACGAGATGGACGCCATCGGCGGCCAGGAAATCCTTTTCCCGGCGCTGCTTCCGCGGGCGCCTTACGAGACCACCAACCGCTGGACGGAGTACGGCGACGGGGTGTTCCGGCTCAAGGACCGCCGCGGCAACGACTACCTGCTCGGGCCCACCCACGAAGAGTTGTTCACCCTGACCGTCAAGGGCGAGTACAGCTCCTACAAAGACTTCCCGCTGGTGCTCTACCAAATCCAGTCGAAATACCGCGACGAGGCCAGGCCGCGGGCCGGCATCCTGCGCGGTCGGGAGTTCGTGATGAAGGACTCCTACTCCTTCGACATCGACGACGCCGGTCTGAAGTCCGCGTACCACGCACACCGCGACGCCTACCAGCGGATGTTCAACCGGCTCGAGGTGCGCTACGTGGTCGTGTCGGCGGTTTCCGGCGCGATGGGCGGCAGCGCCTCCGAAGAATTCCTCGCCGAAAGCCCGATCGGTGAAGACACCTTCGTGCGGTGCGTGGAATCCGGTTACGCCGCGAACGTCGAGGCCGTGGTCACCGCGCGCCCAGAGGCCGTTCCGGTCGACGGGCTGCCCGCGCCGGTGCTTTACGACACCGGCGACACACCGACGATCGCCACCCTGGTGAATTGGGCCAACAGCGCTGATCTGGGTCGCGTCGTCAGCCCCGCCGACACGTTGAAGAACGTCCTGCTCAAGGTGCGCCAGCCGGGTGGGGACTGGGAACTGCTGGGCATCGGCGTGCCGGGTGACCGCGACATCGACGACCGCCGCCTCGGTGCGGCGCTGGACCCGGCTGACTATGCGCTGCTCGACGATGCTGACTTCGCGCGGTATCCGTTTCTGGTGAAGGGCTACATCGGACCGAAGGCGGTGCTCGACAACAAGGTGCGCTATCTGGTGGACCCGCGCGTCGTCGACGGCACCAGCTGGATCACCGGTGCCGACCAGCCGGGCAAGCATGTCGTCGGCCTCGTCGCCGGACGCGACTTCACCGCCGACGGCACCATCGAGGCCGCCGAGGTCCGCGACGGCGACCCCTCACCCGACGGCGCCGGCCCGCTGGTCTCCGCGCGCGGAATCGAGATCGGCCACATTTTCCAGTTGGGCCGCAAGTACACCGACGCCTTCACCGCCGACGTGCTCGGCGAAGACGGCAAGCCGGTTCGGCTGACCATGGGCTCCTACGGCGTGGGGGTGTCGCGGCTCGTCGCCGTCATCGCCGAACAGCACCATGACGAGTTGGGGCTGCGCTGGCCGGCGTCGGTGGCGCCATTCGGTGTGCACCTGGTAATCGCCAACAAAGACGTCGACGCCCGCGCCGGAGCCGGCGCCCTGGCCGCGGACCTGGACCGGTTGGGTATCGAGGTGTTGCTCGACGACCGTCAGGCGTCGCCGGGAGTGAAGTTCAAGGACGCCGAACTGCTCGGTGTCCCGTGGATAGTGGTAATCGGACGCGGTTGGGCGAACGGCGTGGTCGAGCTGCGCAACCGATTTAGCGGCCAGACCCGCGAGCTGCCTGTCCACAGCGCCGTCACCGACATCGCCGCCGCGCTGTCGGGCTGAATCAAACCGCCCGGCTCCTCAGCACGCCGCGCGGCGGCGCGCATCATCGGCGGGCTAGTGTTCGCTGCCGCCGGGAAACGCTGTGGTGAGCGGGAATACGCCCAGCACCTGGTTCCACCGCGCGGCCAGGACGGCGCTTTGCGTCAGCGCGTTGGTCCCGAAGCCGCGGTCGTCGGAGGTTTTGGCCTGTTCGACGACTGCACGCCACGCCACCGCGGTGTCGCCTTCCATCCGGACGGCGAGCCGCGCCGCGTCGGTCGCATTGGTCAACGGCATGGGCAGTTGATAGCCCGCGGCCGCGACGGGCGCCGTCACCGACCGGGCCGCCAGCATCGCGATGACGTCGTCGCGACGCTGCCGGTGCTCGTTGAGGGCGGCCGACACCAACGGGTTGAGCTCGGCGTCGGAGTGTGCGGACACCATCCCGTAGCCGTAGATGACGGAATGCTCGGTGGCCAGCGCGTCGCACAGCGCGGCGGCGGGCTGGTCGCTCGGACGGGCGGACGTCGTGCTGCCACTGGGTTCGGTGGAGGTCATGGTGCCGCTTGTCCCGGCGCCAATGCCACCGTGACGGCAGCTGTGCAGGAAGCCGAGATGGACGCCAGCAACCCGGCCCGGTAGTCCGACGTCGTCAGGGCCACCTGGCGGGCGCTTTCCGCGGAATCCCGCAATGCGTTGACGACGTCGGTGACTGATGGCGGCGGCGCAGCCACCGCGCTGGTGGTGGGGCTGGTGGTGTCCGAGGACTTTGAAGAGGTGGTCGTCGAGCCGCCGGCGACCCGGGCGATCTCGGTGTCCAGGGC
>NZ_JBARMY010000109.1:0-3135 GCF_049802695.1 Mycobacterium sp. | reverse complement strand
CGCTCCGGTCCCACCGCGTCGATCACCGCGCGCACGACCGCGGGATGCAGGTGCACCCCGTCGGCGATGAGCTCGACAGTCACCCGGGGATCCTCCAGCAAGGCCAGCGCCGGCCCGGGCTGCCGGTGATGCAGCGGCCGCATCGCATTGAACAGATGCGTGCCGACCGTTGCTCCCGAATCGATCGCCTGCCGCGTCTGCTCGTAGGTGGCATCGGTATGACCGACGGCCACAAGTATTCCCGCATCGACCAGGCGACTGATCGCTGCGGCGCTGCCGAAGCGTTCGGGCGCCAGCGTCACCATCCTGATCGCACCGTCACCGGCGGCGAGCACCGCGTCGACCTCGGCGGGCTCCGGGTCGCGCAGCTGCCCGACATCGTGGGCACCGCCGCGGGCCGGGCTCAGCCACGGCCCCTCCACGTGAATACCGGCGATCACTCCGGACCGTGTCGACTCGGCGAGCGCACGCAGTCCCGCAAGCAAGTCGGCGGGCGATGCGGTGACCAGGCTGGCCAGGGTGCTCGTGGTGCCGTGTCGGCGGTGGAATGCGGCTGCCCGCTCGATGTCGGCGAGATCGCCGTCGGTGTACGACGCGCCGCCGCCACCGTGCACATGCACATCGACGAATCCGGGCACCACGACCGCGCCGGCCAGGTCGACGTCAGGCCGTTGCGGCGGGGCACCCGCGCCGCAATCGAGGATTCGCCGACCGGCGATCTGCAACCAGCCCGGCCGGCAGATCACTCCCGTCAAGGCCACGACGCTCGCGCTGATCAGCGTCATGCCCAGCGTCCGCCGTTCTCCCAGAAGTGCCGAATCTCCTCCAACTGGCGGCCCTTGGTCTCCGGCGCCAACCGGTAGACGAAGACGAAGGCGACCACGGCGAACACCCCGAGCGCGGCGAAAGTGATGCTGCTGCCCACCGTTTGCAGCAACGACAGGAAAAGCGCTGCCACCAGCGCGTTGCCGATCAGGTTGGCGGTCAGCATCGCCGAGGAGCCTATCGAGCGCAGCCGCGACGGCAGACTCTCGCCGGCGTAGACCCACACCAGCGCGCCGAATCCGAACGTGAACCCGACGGTGAACAACAGCACGCCGGCGACGCCGATCATCGGCGCCGCACCGGAATCACCCGCACCGACCAGCACCGCGTCCGCGGCGATCATGACGCCGATACCGGTCAACAGGATCGGCCGGCGGCCGAGCCGGTCAACCAGTACCAGCGATACCCCGACCGCGATCAGGCCTGCGACCTGAATCAGCGCCGGCACCACCAGCAACGCGAAGTTGCCGGTAAATCGCATGGCCTGCAACAACCGTGGGCTGTAATACACGATTGCGTTGATGCCGGTGATCTGGATCAGAAACCCCAGTCCCACCAGGAAGACGGTGGCCCGCAGATACGGTCGGCGCAGCATCTCGGCCAGCGCCGCGCCGCGTTCTTCGCTGAGCGCGCCCAAGATTTCGGTGATTTCCCGCTCGACGTCCGCCTCGCCCTCGACCCGTCGCAGCACCGTGCGGGCATCGGCCACTCGGCTTTTCGACAGGTACCACCGCGCGGTGTCGGGCATGCGCAGCACCAGCAGCGTCACCAAAGCGGCCGGCGCCGCGGCCAACCCGAGCATCACTCGCCAGCTGTGCGAATCGGCCAGCGCGTAAGCGGCCAGGTAGCCGGCGATGATCCCGGTGACCGTGGCCACCTGGTAGGCCACCAGCAGCGAGCCTCGCCACGCCGCGTGCGCCGATTCGGCGATGAACACCGGCACCACCACCACGGAGACACCGATCGTCACACCCAGCAGTAGGCGGGCCGCCAGCAGCATCGGCACTGACACCGACATCGCCGCCAGCACCGCGAACACCGTGTAGCCGGCCGCCACCAACACCATCGAGCGTTTCCGGCCGATCGCGTTAGCCAGCACACCGCCGCCGAGCGCACCCGCTATTTCACCGACCGCCACAGCGGTCATCACCAACTCCTGCTGCCCGATGGTCAAGTGGAACTGATCGGTGATGAACAGCAGGGCCCCGGCGATGTTGGACAAGTCGTAGCCGTAGATGACGCCCACGCTCGCCGCCGTCAAGCCGACCAGCAACGCTCGACGGTTGCGGCTCATACCGCGTTTATAGTGGCCCGCGCCGCGGCAAGGACGCCGGACCGGTCAAGTGGCTGCTGCGTGCGGTCTAATTCTGCGGGCGGCGGTTCATCGAGCGCGCAGCGAGGATCAAGCCGAAGACGATGATGCTGCCGATCACCGCGACGCCTACGCGCACCGGCAGCGCCTCCGCGGCCGGCACTATCCCGGTGGCTTGAGCACTGGTGTCCGGCGACCCGGTGTCCGCCGCGGGCTTGGGCGCCACCAGCGCCGGATCGGGCTCGATCAGCGTCCCCACCCGGGTGCCCGGGGTGGTGGCGAACCCGTAATCCAGCAGATGTGCCGCCTGCTGCCACGGCGGTATCGGCTGACGGGTGCCGTGCATCAACACCGCCACCAGCCGCCGCCCGTCGCGGTCGGCGGCACCGACGAAAGTCTGGCCCGCGTCGTCGGTGTAGCCGGTCTTGCCGCCGAGCGCCCCGGCGTAGTGGTAGAGCAGTTGGTTGTCGTTCTCCAGTTGGTAGCCGGGATGGTCGCCGTGACCCGGGAAGTCGAACGTCCGCGTCGCCACGATGCTGCTGAAGGTGGGGTTCTGCCAGGCGTAGCGGTAGAACAGGCCGATGTCGTAGGCGGAGGTGCTCATGCCTGGCCCGTCCAGCCCGGATGGTGTCGCGACGCGGGTGTCCCGTCCGCCCAGCTTGCCGGCCAGCACGTTGATCTTCTCCAGGGCAATCTGCATGCCGCCCAGCTGCCCGGCCAGCGCGTGGGCGGCGTCGTTGCCGGAGTGCATCAGCAGCCCGTGCAGTAACTGGTTGACGGTGTAGGTGCCCTCCGGCGCGACGCCGACCTTGGTGCCCTCGGCGGCGGCATCCTCGGCGGTGCCGGGAACCGCCTTGTTCAGGCTGAGCTCGTTGATCGACGCCATGGCCACCAGCACCTTGATGACACTGGCCGGCCGGTGCCGGCCGTGCGGGTCCCGGGCGGCGACGACGGCACCGCTGTCCATGTCGGCGACCACCCAGGCTTCGGCGGAGATG
>NZ_JBARMY010000108.1:0-9934 GCF_049802695.1 Mycobacterium sp. | reverse complement strand
CGGTGGCATCATCACGGTGTCGATCATGTACACCGTCGCGTTTGCGGTGGGCACGCCGCCGCAGACTACGCCGGAATTGTTGGCCCTGAGGTTATTGCCTTGGCCGGTCACGGTGACGTTGGCGCCCTGCAGCGTCGGGTGGGTGCCGTCGATCATGGCGGGACTCATTTGTCCCTGCAGCACGTGATACGTCAGAATGCTGTTCAGCATCGGAGCGTTCGTCTTGAGCTGGTCGAGAGTCGATGCGGGAAGCTTGTTGAACGCAGCATCGGTCGGCGCGAAGACCGTGTACTGCCCGTTGTTGAGCGTGTCGACCAGGTTCACCTGCGGGTTGAGCTGTCCCGATACCGCTGCAGTGAGGGTGGTCAGTTCCGGATTGTTCGATGCCGCCACCGCGACCGGGTCTTGCGACATCCCGTCCACCGACGCCGGACCACTGGGATGCAGGGCTGCGTAGTCGGCGCATCCCGGGCCGACTAAGTCGGCTGCCGCCGCCACGGGGGAGGTTGCCACCGCGAGGCCCATCACCGCAGCCGCCGCGATACCGGTTGCCGCGATGGTCTTGTTTTGCATTTTCATTACCGTTTGCTTCCTTGTTGAATTCTTAAGACGGTCCACCCCGTCTTATTCGACTCTGACATGGTTTCTTCGGAGCCAAGCCGGTATCGGATTGATTACAGCGAAATCAGCCGTAGGTGAAGGAATAGACCTGCAAGCCCGCGCTCGGTTTTACCTCGAGCGTTCCGGGCGCGACCTGGTCAGCGGAGAGGATCTGGTGTGACGTTGGCGGCCCGCTGATCGGCAGCGTGGATGACTTGCCGTCTTTTGTCACGGTGACGGTGCCGGTGCCGCCGACAACGAGGTAGACGTTCTTGGCGTGGTAATTGAGTTTGATGCTCGAACCGTCGCTGTTGGCGGTCGCGCCCTGGTAATCCAGCGACCACGGGCCGCTCAACGCGAAGCTGTCGGCGGCCAGACTCGGCGGATAGCTGAAAGCCCTTGAGCCCTCGTCATACACTCCGACGCCGCGGTAGTTGACCATTTTGCCGACGCTGAAATAGGTCTCGGGGGTGAGCCCGGGCTTGGGCGTGGTGTCGGGCGCGTCCACGGGCCGGGTTAGCTTGGTGCCGGGTTGGGCCTCGGTGAGCAACTGCCTGATCAGCTTCTCGGTGACGTCGTAGTCACCTTCGCCGAACTTGATGTGCCGGACCGTGCCTTTCGAGTCGATCAAATACTCGGCCGGCCAGTACCGGTTGCGATAGTTCGTCCAGGTCGAGTAGCCGTTATCCAGCGCTACCGGATACTTGATGCCCAGGTCCGCAGCGCCTTTGGCGACGTTGGCGGCGACTTTCTCGAACGCGTATTCCGGGGTGTGCACGCCGATGACCTCAAAACCGCTGTCCCGGTAGGCGTGGTACCAGCCGACGACATGCGGGATAGCGCGTTGGCAGTTGATGCACGAATAAGCCCAGAAGTCGACCAGCACGACTTTGCCCCGCAGCGAGTTCAGATCGATAGGATTATCTCCAGGCGTGTTCAGCCACCCGGTGATGCCTTTCAAAGCCGGCGCAGGCCCGCACTGTTCGAGATAAGCTGCTCCGTTGCTGCAATTGGAGAGTCCGGCATTCTGATCGTTGACAATGCCGCCGAGGTTGAGCTGTTGCCGAATCCGGTCGTCGCCGCCGACTTTTTGCTGCAGCGTGCTGGTGTAGTCCGGGATGGCCCGCTGGAGGAGGGCGGGCAGGTTGAAGACCAGCGCCACCGCCAGCAGAATCGTCACGACCCCGGCCAATATCCGGATCTGGCGCTGGCGGCGCCGGAAAGCGGTCACCCGTTTCGCCACTCGTTGGCCGGCCAGCGCAAAGAACAGCAGCGGCAGCGCGGCGCCCACCGCGAACGCGCTGGTGAGGATGATGGTGTTGACTCCAATCCGCGCGGTCGCCCCGGCCACCACGATCGCCGCCAGCACGGGGCCTGCACAGGGGACATAGAGCACACCGAGCGCCAGGCCGAGACCGAATCCGTTCTCGCGTGTTGCGAATTGTTTCTGTGGAAGACGGGAGAACGGCCGCTCCAGCAGCCGCTCGAACGCCGGGAAGATCAGGCCCAGTCCGATGGCGACCAGCGCGACCAGCGCGATCCAGCGAATGGCGTCCTGCGGCAGGTGCAGCAGCGACAGCGCTGCCGAGCCGAGCAGGGTGGCCAGGCTGAAGCTGAGTACCAGGCCGCCGATCACCCGGTACGGGCGCAAAGTTTCGGACAGTGCACGTTTCGGCTTGACCGCCACAGCGACGCCGCCGCCGGATTCCGGCAGCGGAGCCGGGTCACCGGCGTCGCGCTGCGCGCCGGAGAAGAAGATCACCGGAAGAACCGGCAGAATGCACGGCGAAATTCCGGTGATCAGACCGCCGACGAAACCGATCAGCGCCAGGGCAAGCATGTCTGCTATTCGGTGCCGTCCCGCTCGCGGATCGCCCACGCGGCGATGGGGTCGGAGTCCGAAACCCTGAGCCAGGGCATGGCAAGGCGGTCCGGCGAACCGGACCGCCTTGCCTGAACGAGACTTTTACTGACCGGGCGGCATCAGCACCGTGTCGATCATGTAAACGGTCGCGTTCGCGGTGTGCACCCCTCCGCACACCAAGCCTGCGTTGTTGACCTTGAGGTCGTTTCCGGCGCCCGTCGCCGTCGCGTCAGCGCCCTGCAGGGTTTTGTGCGGGCCGTCGACCTTGGCCGGACTGAGCTGCCCCTGCACGACGTGATAGGTCAGAATCTTCGTCAGCAGCTGCGAATCGGTTTTGAGCTTGTCGATCGTCTCGGCCGGCAGCTTGTCGAAGGCGTCATTGGTCGGAGCGAACACCGTGTACTGGCCGTTGTTCAGCGTGTCGACCAAATTGACCTGCGGATTCAGCTTGCCCGACAGTGCCGACGCCAAGGTCGACAGCATCGGGTTGTTCGACGCGGCGGTGGCGACCGGGTCTTGTGCCATACCGGCCACCGACGCCGGTCCGCTGGGGTGCAGTGCAGCGTAGTCGGCACACCCGGCGCCGACCAGGCCGGCCCCGGGATCGGCCGCGGGTGACGTCCCCGCCGGCGCCGCCGTACTTGTCGCGGGCTTGGTGCTGCTTTGTTTCGCCGAATCAGACTTACTGGAACAGGCCGAGAAGCCGACGACAGCGACCGCCGCCAAACTCACCGCCACGACTTGTCTACCCGGAAGGTGCGTCATTGCTTTGGACTCCTTTACGTCGCCGGCCCTCGCCGCCCGAGTGTGCCCGACGCAGAGGCATTCGGAGCGACGGGGGCCCCGGATTGGGCCGCACCGCATCAGGTGACGCGCGTCAGTGCCGAATCAGTCAGTGCCGCATCAGTCAGCGCCGAATCAGGGGGCCGGTGGCATCAAGACAGTGTCGACCATGTACACCTGTGCGTTCGCGGTGCTGATCCCGCCGCAGAGCACGCCGGCGTTGTTGACTTTGAGCTCGTTGGCGGTACCGGTCACGGTCAGGGTCGTGTTGGCGTCGAGCGTCTGATGCACGCCGTCCACCTGCGCTGGGGTCAGCTGCCCGTTCACCACGTGGTAGGTCAGGATCGCGTTCAAGAAAGGCGCGTCGGTCTTCAGCCGGTCCGTGGTGGCCGGATCGAGTTTCGCAAAGGCGTTATCGGTTGGGGCGAACACCGTGAACTCGCCCTTGTTCAGGGTGTCGACGAGGTTCACCCCCGGGTTGAGCCGGCCCGACAGGGCCTGGGTCAGCGTGGTCAACTGCGGGTTGTTCGACGCGGCGACGGCAACCGGGTCCTTCGCCATACCGCTGACCGATCCGGGCCCGGTCGGCACCTGCTGCTCGTATTCGGCGCAACCCGGACCGACGACGCTACCCGCAGCGACTGCAGACGTTGTCGTGGTCGGCGGGACCACTGTGGTCACCGTGGTGACGACGACTGTCGTCGTGACGGTCGATGATTGCGCCGGGTGGTCTCCGGTTCTGGCGCATCCGGGCAACGCCAGCACCGCGATCGCGGCGATGCTGGTCGCGGTGAGCGATTTTTGCCGAATCCGGGCCATGGCAGCCGCCTCTCTCGTCGCCAGTCAGGCTACGACGTGTCCGGACGTCGACCACGCCAAGACTCGCCGTAGTTGTGGGCGCTATTCCTGCAGCAGGCGGCACAATAAGTGCGTGACTCGGGCAACGGGGCAGGGCGAAGGCAGGCTGCGGGTGCTGGTGCTGGGTAGCACCGGCTCGATCGGCACCCAGGCGCTGGAAGTCATCGCCGCCAACCCGGACCGCTTCCAGGCGGTCGGGCTCGCAGCCTACGGCGGGCGACCGGAGCTGCTGGCACAACAGCGCGCCGCGACCGGCGTCACCGACATCGCAGTCGTCGACGAGCAGGCGGCCGACACGGTCGGTGACGTCACCTACCGCGGCCCCGACGCGGTCACCCGACTGGTCGAGAACGCTGAGGCCGACGTCGTGCTCAACGCTCTGGTGGGCGCGCTGGGCCTCCGGCCCACCCTGGCCGCGTTGGCGTCCGGCGCCCGCCTGGCGCTGGCCAACAAGGAATCACTGGTTGCCGGGGGACCGCTGGTGTTGCGGGCGGCGCACCCGGGTCAGATCGTGCCCGTCGACTCCGAGCATTCGGCACTGGCGCAGTGCCTGCGCGGCGGCACGTCCGACGAGGTCGCCAAGCTGGTGCTGACCGCCTCCGGCGGCCCGTTCCGCGGCTGGTCTGCCGCCGAGCTCGAGCATGTCACCCCCGAGCAGGCCGGCGCCCATCCCACCTGGGCGATGGGCCCGATGAACACCCTGAACTCGGCGTCGCTGGTCAACAAGGGACTTGAGCTCATCGAAACGCACCTGCTGTTCGGCATCCCCTACGAGCGCATTGAAGTCGTGGTGCATCCGCAGTCGATCGTGCACTCGATGGTCACCTTCACCGACGGCTCGACGATCGCGCAGGCCAGCCCGCCGGACATGAAGCTGCCGATCGCGTTGGCGCTGGGCTGGCCGGCACGGGTCGCCGGCGCGGCCGCTGCCTGCGACTTCAGCACCGCCAGCCGCTGGGAGTTCGAGCCGTTGGACGCCGAGGTCTTTCCCGCGGTGAAGCTGGCCCGGCAAGCCGGAGAGGCCGGCGGTTGCATGACCGCGGTGTACAACGCCGCCAACGAAGAGGCGGCGGAGGCTTTCCTTGCGGGTCGGATCGGTTTTTCCGCCATCGTCGGCACGATCGCCGACGTGCTCGGCACCGCCGACCGATGGCGCGAGCCACCCGCTACCGTGGATGACGTACTCGATGCGCAGCGCTGGGCCCGCGAACAAACGCGACGCGCGGTCGAGTCATTGGAAATGGGGCGGTTTGAGGAAGGTGGCACGAACCCGATGAGGTTTGTAACCCGATGATGTTCGTGATCGGCGTCGTGCTGTTCGCGCTCGCCATCCTGATCTCGGTGGCGCTGCACGAGTGCGGCCACATGTGGATCGGGCGGGCGACCGGCATGAAAGTGCGCCGCTATTTCGTCGGTTTCGGTCCGACGCTGTGGTCGACGCGACGCGGCGAGACCGTGTACGGCCTCAAAGCCGTCCCGGCAGGCGGCTTCTGCGACATCGCCGGCATGACCGCGGTCGAAGAGCTCGAGCCCGACGAACGTGACCGCGCCATGTACAAACAGAAGACCTGGAAGCGCAGCGCGGTCCTGCTCGCCGGGCCCGGGATGAACTTCGCCATCGGCCTGGTGCTGATCTATCTGATCGCGGTGACCTGGGGGCTGCCGAACCTGCACCCGCCCACCTCCGCCGTCATCGGTCAAACGGCCTGTGCGGCGAAGGAAGTCAAGCAAGGCCAGTTCGAGCAGTGCACGGGCCAGGGCCCTGCAGCGGCCGCCGGCATCAAGGCCGGCGATGTGGTAGTCCAAGTCGGCGACAAGCCGGTGCGCAACTTCACCGAACTGGCCGCGGCGGTGCAGAAGGCGCACGGCAGCATTCCGGTGGTCGTCGATCGCGATGGCACCAAGATGACCAAGTACGTCGACGTCACGCAGACCCAGCGCTGGGTGTCGAACGGCAAGGGCGGTGCTGTCCCGGCCACCGTCGGAGTGATCGGCGTCGGCGCGCCGGCGTTCGGGCCGACGCACTACAACGTCGCCACCGCGATCCCGGCGACGTTCGCGTTCACCGGAAGCCTGTCGGTGGAAATGGGCAAGTCGCTGGCCGCCATCCCCACCAAAGTCGGCGCGCTGGTGCACGCCATCGGCGGCGGGCATCGCGACCTCGACACCCCGATGAGCGTGGTCGGCGCCAGCATCATCGGCGGCGACACCGTCAACCATGGTCTGTGGGAAGCGTTCTGGCTGTTCCTGGCTCAGCTGAACTTCATCCTCGGTGTGGTCAACCTGGTGCCGTTGCTGCCGTTCGACGGTGGACACATCGCGATCGCGGTGTTCGAGAAGATCCGCAATATGATCCGCTCCGCCCGCGGCAAGGTGGCCGCGGCGCCGGTGAACTACCTCAAGCTGATGCCCGCAACCTACGTAGTGTTGGTGCTGGTGGTCGGTTACATGCTGTTGACCGTGACCGCCGATCTGGTCAACCCGATCAGGCTGTTCCAGTAGAGGTCAGCCAGTAGGAGAAGAAATGAGCGTCGGCGGTGTCAGTCTCGGGCTGCCGGACCTGCCCCAACCAACCTTGGCGTCGCGGCGCAAGACCCGCCAGCTGATGGTTCGCGACGTCGGGGTGGGCAGCGACCATCCGATTTCCGTGCAGTCGATGTGCACCACCAGGACCCACGACATCAACGCCACACTGCAGCAGATCGCCGAGCTCACCGCAGCCGGCTGCGACATCGTGCGGGTGGCCTGCCCGCGCCAGGAGGACGCCGACGCGCTGTCGACCATCGCCAGGAAGAGCCAGATCCCGGTGATCGCCGATATCCACTTCCAGCCGAAGTACATCTTCGCCGCGATCGACGCCGGCTGCGCGGCGGTGCGGGTCAACCCGGGGAACATCAAGGAATTCGACGGCCGGGTGGGTGAGGTCGCCAAAGCCGCCGGCGAGGCCGGCATCCCGATCCGCATCGGCGTCAACGCCGGGTCGCTGGACAAGCGGATCATGGTCAAATACGGCAAGGCCACGCCGGAGGCCCTGGTCGAGTCGGCGCTGTGGGAGGCCTCGCTGTTCGAGGAGCACGGCTTCGGCGACATCAAGATCAGCGTCAAACACAACGACCCGGTGGTGATGGTCCGGGCGTACGAGCTGCTGGCCGCGCAGTGTGACTACCCGCTGCACCTCGGCGTCACCGAAGCCGGCCCGGCATTTCAGGGCACCATCAAGTCGGCGGTCGCCTTCGGCGCGCTGCTGTCAAAGGGCATCGGCGACACCATCCGGGTGTCGCTGTCGGCGCCACCGGTCGAGGAGATCAAGGTCGGCACTCAGATCCTGGAGTCGCTGAATCTGCATCCGCGCTCGCTGGAGATCGTGTCCTGCCCGTCGTGCGGGCGCGCGCAGGTCGACGTCTACAGGCTTGCCAACGAGGTCAGCGCCGGCTTGGACGGGCTCGACGTCCCGCTGCGGGTCGCCGTGATGGGCTGCGTGGTCAACGGTCCGGGGGAGGCCCGCGAGGCCGATCTCGGCGTCGCATCGGGCAACGGCAAGGGTCAGATCTTCGTGCGGGGCGAAGTGATCAAGACGGTGCCGGAAGCCAAGATCGTCGAGACGCTGATCGAGGAGGCGATGCGACTCGCCGGCGAACTCGGCGAACACGGCGAACAACCGGGCACCACAGCAACTACTGGTTCACCAGTTGTGACCGTAAGCTGACATAGTCGGTCGATGGCCGACTGGCCCCACCCAGCCGCCAACGAAAGAATCACTATGTCGGCTCCGCCCCTTTCTCGCCTGGCCGACGAGCGACGAGTGTCGGTGGTGCGCGATGCGGCAGCAGTGCGTCGCGTTCTCGACGATGACCCGGTCGGGTCGTGCATGGTCGCCGCGCGGGTCGCCGACCATGGCATCGACCCCACCGCGATCGGCGGGGAACTGTGGACGCGGCGTGGCGCCGAGGAGTCGTTGTGCTACGCGGGGGCCAACCTGATTCCGTTGCGGGGCAGGCCCGATGATCTGAAGGTGTTCGCCGACGAAGCGATGAGCACAGCCCGGCGGTGCTCGTCGTTGGTGGGCCGGGCCGAATTAGTGATGCCGATGTGGCGGCGACTGGAGTCCGCCTGGGGCCCGGCACGCGACGTCCGCGAACAGCAGCCCCTGCTGGCGCTGAACCGGATGCCCAGCTGTGCGATGGACACCGAGGTGCGCCAGGTTCGGGCCGACGAAATCGACGCCTACCTGGTGGCCGCGGTCGACATGTTCATCGGTGAGGTAGGTGTCGACCCGCGTCTCGGCGACGGCGGTCGCGGCTACCGGCGCCGGGTGGCTGGCCTGATCGCCGCCGGCCGGGCGTGGGCCCGCTTCGAACACGGCGAGGTCGTCTTCAAGGCCGAAGTAGGCTCGCAATCCCCGGCGGTGGGGCAGATCCAAGGGGTCTGGGTGCATCCTGAGCGGCGGGGGCAGGGCTTGGGCGCCGCCGGGACGGCGACGCTGTCGGCCGTCATCGTCGGGACCGGGCGTATCGCCAGCCTGTACGTGAACGACTTCAACGCTGTCGCGCGCGCCACCTATGCCCGCGTCGGGTTCCGGGACGTCGGGGCGTTCGCGACGGTGCTGCTCGACTAGCCGGGGTATACGGCTCGCGACACTTAAACGGTTGCGACGACACGCCGAGACGGTGCACGCACGTTTATGTCTCGACGAACAACACGGCACCGAAAAGACCATCCCGAACGGATAACGGTCGGGTTTCGGTGTGTCGCCGCTCGCGTCGCTTCCTCAGTTCTAACATCAGCCACAATGGCAACTAAAACCACACTGGTAACACGCGTCGTCGCTCTGGCAATACTCGCCGCGGGGGCTGTGCCGAGCTGCACCCCACGTCCGGACGGTCCGCTGCCGGCCGCCGAGCAGTTCTTCTCCGCGCTGGCCGTGGGCGACACCGCCCGCGCCGCACGGCTCACCGATAGCGACGAAGAGGCGCGGGAAGCGTTGAACGCGGCGTGGTCCGGGCTGCAGGCCAGCCACCTCGACGCGCAGGTCCTCGGCTCGAGGTACACCGAAGACACCGGGACCATCAAATACCGCTACACCTGGCACCTGCCCAAGAAGCGGAGCTGGGTCTACGAGGGTCAGCTGCAGATGGCCCGCTATGAAGGTCACTGGCAGGTCCGCTGGAACACCACCGATCTGCACCCGAGGCTGGGTGAGCATCAGATGTTGGCGCTGCGGGCCGATCCGCCGCGCCGAGCCTCGGTCAACGAGGTCGGTGGAACCGATGTGCTCGCGCCGGGCAACGTCTATCACTACTCCTTGGACGCCGGCCGGGCCGGCCCCTATCTGATCGCGACGGCGCATGCGGTCGTCGACGCGCTGCGGCCTTTCGACGACACGCTGGACCCGCAACTGATCGCCGAGCAGGCCAGCGCGACCGGCAAACCGTTCGACTTGATCACGCTGCGCAAAGACGACAATGACCAGCTGGCCCCGGTGGTGCGGAATTTCCCCGGCGTGGTCATCACGCCGCAGGCCGACCTGCTGCCGACCGACGACGGGTTCGCCCCGGCGATCGTCAACGAGGTGAAGAAGGCCGTCATCGACGAACTCGACGGCCAGGCCGGCTGGCGGATCGTCAGCGTCAACCAGAACGGTGTCGACGTCGCCGTGCTCAACGAGGTGGAGCCGTCGCCGGCGCCGTCGGTGACGATCAGCCTGGACCGGGTGGTGCAGAACGCCGCCCAACACGCCGTGAACAACCAGGGCCGCCAGGCGATGATCGTGGTGATCAAGCCGTCGACCGGTGAGATCCTCGCCGTCGCCCAGAACGGCGCCGCCGACGC
>NZ_JBARMY010000107.1:0-15068 GCF_049802695.1 Mycobacterium sp. | reverse complement strand
CGACGAGGGTTGGCGCACCGGCGCCCGGCCGTTGACTCCCGGGTCAGTGTTCGGCGAGTCGTCATCGTCGGGAGCAGTCGGGACTCCGCCCGGCGACCACCACCCGTCGGGGCCCGCCGGCTGCCGCTCCCCCGTCGCACCACCGGGGTGCGGTAATCCGGCGGCAGACTCGGGATACCAACCCGGCCGCTGCGGCTCGGGCGGTGGCTCTGACTGGGGTTGCGGTTCGGGCTGCTGGTAAGACGGCTCGACCGGGGGCGGTGGCGCCTCCCGCTGACCCTGGGCATGGCGCTGTTGCCGACTGTCCTGCGGCTCCTGCCCAGGACGGTCGTCCTCGGCGGGGCGCCAGTGCGACCCGCGATGGGCCTCACCGCCGGGGTAAACCTCAGCCGCCGCGCGATAAACCTCGGTGCGCTGAAACTCCTCCGGCGACCGGTACGCATGGTGGCCGCGGTAGGCCTCTGCGGCATCGATGACGTTTTGCCGCGGCACCGGCTCCTCGGGCACATCGATGATCGAGCTGTCCTCGGCCCGCCCGGGGTTGGTTTCGGCCCGCACCGACGTCACCCGATTGCTGGAAACCCAGTCGGCAGGCGCGCCGTCCCCGGTGCCGGACCACTCGCTGTAGCCCCGGGCCGTGGCCCGTTCAGTTTCCAGCGCAGGACGCTGGTCCAGCTCGGTCTCGAACAGGATCTCCAGATTGGTTCGTAGCGCAGCCAATTCCGTTCGCAACGCGGCCACTTCGTCGGCGGCCTGAGCGCGCAACTCGGAGGCCAACTCCCGACGCAACTGCGACTCGACGGTCAGCTCGTATTCGCGACGAGCCGATATCTCGCGGTCCAACTGCAAGTCGTAGACAAGCTTCAAGTCGCGCACCCGGGCCTGGTCGACATCACTTTGCCGCCGGTAGATCACCGACACGAACGCCGCGACGACGGCGGCCCACAAGGCCAGGATCACCGCGAGTTTGAGCAGCTCCGCCCGATCGGTGAAAACCAACGCAGAGCTAGCCCCGATGGCGAGCACCAGCAACGCCGTCAACAGCAGCCAGCCCGGCCTGCGGCCGCCGCGCCGGATCCGGGCGCCGCGGGACAGAACGGTCATGGCCTGACTGTACCGGGCCGAGGTCATTCCGCGTGTCGCCGCACTCCGGCGATTCTCACGGCCGTTAATTCTCCGCGCTATCGCCCCGATCGGTCGGATCCGACGGCGACTTACAGCAATGTTGCAGCCATAACGCGGCAACCACCAGAGCCAACGCGCTGACGACCGCCACCGTACTACCGACCGTGTCCTCGCCGGCAACGCGCATCATCGATCGGCGTGGGATCAGGTACAGCAACACCGCCGTCCACCAACCCAGCATCAGCGCACCCACCCAGGCCGACGCCTTCGCAACCATCAGACTGCGGGCCACCGCCAGCGGGTGCAGTCGGCCGGGCCCGTCACCGATCTCGCCGTCGTTGATCTTGGCGCGGACCTGGCGACCCCACATCGCCTCGAGCGCGGCAACGGCGGCCAGTGAAACCCCTGTCCATACCGTGATCGGGGGAAACCACCGGTACAGCAGCACCACCAGCAGATAGCCGATCACCCCAGTGCACAAGACCGCGGCCGTCAGGTCCCGTCGTCGGGTCGGCCCCATCAGCTTCCCGACGCCGGAGACGACCCGTTGCCGGCTTCGGGACGCGGGCTCAACACCAGATCGGTCAATCGCACGCCGTCGCGGTCAGCAGGATCCAGCTCGGCAAGCAACTCGACGACGGCCCGCTGCTCTCCGGTCACCGTGAGTACGGCGTCCGGTTCCACATCCAGCCAGGGGATGATCACGAATGCCCGCAGATGCGCCAACGGGTGCGGCAGCGTCAGCCCCTCGTCCCGCGACGTCAGCTCCACGCCGCCTCGCGAGCACCGGATCAAATCGACATCCAGGGATCGCGGGCCCCACCGCTGACCACGGACTCGGTTCGCCGCCTGCTCGAACTCCTGAGCCCGGCGCAACCAGCCGTGACCGTCCAGGGCCGGGTCCTCGGCGACTATCACCGCGTTGAGAAACGCTCCCTGCTCGACGCCGCCCCACGGCGCAGTCTCGTAGACCGGTGACACGACCCGCACCCGGTCGCCCAGCCTGTCGAGCACGGACTGCAACCGGGCCAGTCGGTCCCCGAGGTTCGACCCGATGGACAGCACCACTTCAGCCATCAGCGGCAATCCTCGTCGGCGCGCGACGTCTCAGCCACTCCTGGCCGGCGGCGCGTCATACGCTGCCGCCTCCGGCCGCAACCACCGAACCGCGACCGCCGCGCCGCGACCGCCGGGCCACCACCGCCACATCGGCGAAGGTCTGCGGAATCGGCGCCTGCGGCTTGTGCACCACCACCTCGACGGCGTCCACCCGCTCATCGTTCATCACGTCCTCGGCGATCTCGCCGGCCACCGTCTCGATCAGATTGCGCGGCGGCCCGGCGACGATTCCGGCCGCCCGCTGGGCCAGCGTGCCGTAATCGTAAGTATCCGAGAGATCGTCGCTGGCGGCGGCCACGGCCAGGTCGATCCACACGGTGATGTCGACGACGAAGTCCTGACCGCCGGCGCGTTCGTGCTCGAAGACGCCGTGGCCGCCGCGAACGGTCAAACCGCGCAGCTCGATGCGGTCAGCCATCACTGTCGACCAGTTGGGGTTGGGTCCATGCCGCCACCACCTTGAGCGCATCGACCGTGGCTTGCACGTCGTGCACCCGCACCCCCCACGCCCCATGCAGGGCGGCCAGCGCAGATACCGTCGCAGTGGCCGTCTCGCGTCCGTCCGGCGGTCGCACGGCGCCGTCACGCCCGACGAGCAACCGTCCGAGGAACCGCTTGCGCGATGCGCCGACCAGTACCGGGATCCCGGTGGCAACCAGCTCCGGCAGTGCATGCAGCAGCGCCCAATTGTGTTGTGCTGTCTTGGCGAAACCCAAACCGGGGTCGATCAGCAGGTTCGCCGGATCGACACCGGCGGCCACCGCCTTATCGACGACGGCGAGCAGTTCTGCGCGCACCTCGGCCACCACGTTGCGGTATTCCGGCACCTCATGCGGGTGATCGGCGGACACCGAACGCCAGTGCATCAGCACCCACGGCACGCCCGCCTCCACCAGTAGGTCGGTCATCGCCGGGTCGGCGCGTCCGCCGGACACATCGTTGACGACGCTTGCACCGTTCTCCAGCGCCGCGCGCGCCACCCGGGAGTGAATCGTGTCGATGCTGACCGTGATGCGCTGCGCAGCAAGTGCTTTCACGACTGGGATCACTCGGCTGGTTTCCACCTGCGGATCGATGCGCACGGCACCGGGCCGAGTCGACTCACCACCGACGTCGATGATGGCGGCGCCCTCGGCAGCCAGTGCGAGTCCGTGCTGAACGGCGAGGTCGCGGTCTAGGTAACGCCCACCGTCGGAGAACGAATCCTCGGTGACGTTCAGCACGCCCATCACCTGCACGCGGGTGTACTCACTTACGCAGTATGAGTTCGAGCGCCTCGGCCCGGGATGCGGAATCAGTCTTGAACTGTCCGCGCACCGCCGACGTCGTCGTGATGGCGCCGGGTTTGCGCACACCGCGCATCGCCATGCATAAATGCTCAGCCTCCACCACCACGATCACTCCGCGCGGATCGAGCTTACTCATCAACGCATTAGCGATCTGCCCGGTCAAGCGTTCCTGTACCTGCGGCCGCCTGGCGTACAGGTCGACCAGCCGCGCGATTTTCGACAGGCCGGTGACCCGCCCGTCGTTGCCGGGGATGTAGCCGACGTGGGCGACACCGTGGAAAGCCACCAGATGGTGTTCGCAGGTGGAGTACAACGGGATTTCCTTGATTATCACCAACTCGTCGTGCTGTTCGTCGAATGTGGTGTCCAGCACGGTGTCGGGATCGGTGTAAAGCCCGGCGAATATCTCCCGGTAAGCCCGGGCCACCCGGGCCGGAGTTTCTGCCAGCCCGTGTCGGTTCGGGTCTTCGCCGACAGCGCAGAGCAACTCACGAACCGCGGCTTCAGCACGTGCCTGATCGAAGACCGGCACATGCCGAGGCGGGCTACGAAGTTCCGGCTGCGCCATCGAAGCCTCCTTCGTCAGCCGTGCGCTGGCGGGTTGGGTCGGCGCGCATCGTCGTTCTGCCGGTCCGGGGATTTGTCGGCATCCGGCGCGGGCTGACTCGGCGGCGGATAAGGCGGATAAGGCGGATAGGGCTGACGCGGGTAAGACTGCTGCGGCTGCGGCCAGTAATTGGGCGGTGCTGCGGGCTGCGACGGCGGATACCAGTAGCCGGGCGGCTGCTGCGGCGGCCAGCCGGGGGCATGCCAGCCCGCCGGTGCCCCGTAGTCGGGCTGGGTGGGACGCCGATCGGCAGCATCGCCGCCGGAGCCGCCCGGTCCGTTACGAGAACCGGTGGCACCGTTGGTGGGAAGCTCAGCTTCGCCCTGAGCGGGTGCGCGGCTGGCCTGAGCGATCGCGGCTTTGAACGCGGGCTCGGGCGCCGGCTTGGGCCACGGCTCACCTCGCTCGATGGCCAACTCGCCGGGCGTCTTGATCGGCGGTTTGTCCGACGGTATGCGGCCACCGAAGTCGTCGAACATCGTAAGCCTGGGCCGTTTTTCGACGTCAGCGAAGATCGCCCGCAGCTCCGCGCGGTGCAGAGTTTCCTTCTCCAGCAGCTCGCCGGCCAACGTGTCGAGCACATCGCGGTATTCGGTGAGGATCTCCCACGCTTCGGTGTGAGCGGCCTCGATCAGTTTGCGGACCTCTTCGTCGATCTCGCGGGCCACCTCGTGGGAGTAGTCCGGTTGATTTCCCATCGTCCGGCCAAGGAACGGATCGCCGTGTTCAGTGCCGTATTTCACCGCACCCAGCTTGGAACTCATGCCGAACTCGGTGACCATCGCGCGGGCGACCTGGGTGGCCTTCTCGATGTCGGACACCGCGCCCGTCGTCGGCTCGCGGAAAACCAACTCCTCGGCAGCGCGCCCGCCCATCGCGAAAACCAGTTGCGCGATCATCTCCGAGCGGGTGCGGAGTCCCTTGTCTTCCTCCGGCACCGCCACCGCGTGCCCGCCGGTGCGGCCCCGCGCCAGGATCGTCACCTTGTAGACCGGGTCGATGTCAGGCATCGCCCAGGCCGCCAAGGTGTGCCCGCCCTCGTGATAGGCGGTGATCTTCTTCTCCTGCTCGCTGATGATCCGGCCTTTGCGGCGCGGTCCGCCGATCACCCGGTCCACCGCCTCCTCCAGAGCAGGACCGGTGATCACGGTCCCGTTCTCGCGAGCGGTCAGCAGCGCCGCCTCGTTGATGACGTTGGCCAAGTCGGCGCCGGTCATGCCGACGGTCCGCTTGGCCAGCCCGTCCAGGTCGGCGTCCGAAGCGATAGGTTTGCCCTTCGCGTGCACTCGCAGCACCGCGCGCCGGCCGGCCAAGTCCGGGTTGGCCACCGGAATCTGGCGGTCGAAGCGGCCCGGCCGCAGCAGTGCCGGGTCCAGGATGTCGGGCCGGTTGGTGGCCGCGATCAGGATGACGCCGCCACGAGGGTCGAAACCGTCCATCTCGACCAGCAGCTGATTGAGCGTCTGCTCACGCTCGTCGTGCCCACCGCCCAGCCCGGCACCGCGCTGGCGGCCCACCGCATCGATTTCGTCGACGAAGATGATGCAGGGACTGTTTTGTTTGGCCTGCTCGAAGAGGTCACGAACACGTGAAGCCCCAACCCCGACGAACATCTCGACGAAGTCCGAGCCGGAGATGGTGAAGAACGGGACACCGGCCTCCCCCGCAACCGCGCGGGCCAGCAGCGTCTTTCCGGTTCCCGGCGGCCCGTAGAGCAGCACACCTCGCGGGATCTTGGCGCCCAGCGCCTGATACCGGCTCGGATTCTGCAGGAAGTCTTTGATCTCGTAGAGCTCCTCCACCGCCTCGTCGACGCCGGCCACGTCGGCGAAGGTGGTTTTGGGCATATCTTTGGAAAGCTGCTTGGCCCGTGATTTGCCGAAACCGAAGCCCATCCGGGCGCCGCCCTGCATGCGGGAGAACATCATGAACAGCCCGACCAGCAGCAACAGCGGCAGCACATAAATCAGCAGAGAGCCCAGCATGCTGCCCTGATTGACCACGGTGCTGACCTGGGCGTTTTTGCCGTTGAGGGCGTCGAACAGGGGGACGGCGTATCCGGTGGGGTACTTGGTGATGATCTTCGCGGAG
The DNA here is from genome assembly GCF_049802695.1 of Mycobacterium sp. GTDB lineage: Bacteria > Actinomycetota > Actinomycetes > Mycobacteriales > Mycobacteriaceae > Mycobacterium. Next base: position 8,837 of record NZ_JBARMY010000107.1, on the reverse strand, counting down.
CCATCGGTGTCGTGGTTGCCATCCTTCAACGTCAACCGCACCTGCTGTTCGCGGTCGTCGATCTGAGCGCTTTTAACGTTGTCGCTCTTGATCTGACCCATGGCCACCGACGTGTCGACGGGCTTGTAGCCGCGCGTGTCGTCGCTGAAGTAGAAGAAAGACCAGCCCAACACCAACACGACACCGATCGCCGTGAGTGTGCGGATCACGTTTTTCCGGTTCATCAAGCATCGGCCGTGGTCGGCCAGGTCCTTCCCCGATACACCGCTGGAATAGTTCAGGCTACCGCTAGCCCAACGAACTATTGTTCCCGGCGGCTGCCTGGCGGTGCCACCGAACCCGTCCCGGCCAGGCCGGACGTGTGCTTTTGTGAAGCGGTGCCTAACACCGTCCCGTCCACCGACCGGTTCATCGAAACCAATGGTGTGCGATTGCACACAATCGAAGCCGGAGATCGCGGCGCCCCCGTCGTCGTGCTGGCGCACGGCTTTCCCGAACTCTCTTATTCCTGGCGTCACCAAATCCCGGCACTGGCCGCGGCCGGATATCACGTACTGGCACCCGACCAGCGCGGATACGGCCGCTCCACGAGACCGGAGAACATCTCCGACTACAGCATCGGCGAACTGAGCGCCGATCTCGTCGGCCTGCTCGACGACGTCGGCGCCGAACGGGCTGTGTTGGTCGGTCACGACTGGGGCGCACCAGTGGTGTGGGGTTCGGCGCAGCTACACCCCAACCGTGTCACCGCGGTCGCGGGTTTGAGCGTGCCGCCGCTGCCGCGCGCGCAGGTGCCGCCCACCCAGGCGTTTCGCGCAATCTTCAAAGACGCCTTCTTCTACATGCTTTATTTTCAGGAACCCGGTGTCGCCGACGCCGAACTCAGCAGCGATCCCGCCAGGACCATCCGGCGGATGATGGGCGGCCTTCGACTGGGCGGCGACCAGGAAGCCGCGTTGCGGATGATCGCACCGGGTCCGGAAGGGTTCATCGAACGGCTACCCGAGCCCGACGGTCTGCCGGACTGGATCAGCGCCGACGAAGTCGACCATTACGTCGCCGAATTCACCCGCACTGGCTTCACCGGCGGGCTCAACTGGTACCGCAACCTAGACCGGAATTGGGAGATCATGGCCGAAGCGGTGAGCGCCAAGATCACGGTGCCCGCGCTGTTCATCGCCGGCGGCGAGGACCCGGTACTGGGCTTTACTCCCCGCGACCGGGTCACCGAATTGGTGACCGGGCCCTATCGGGAAGTGATTATCGACGGTGCCGGGCACTGGCTGCAGCAGGAACGCCCCACGGAGGTCAACGAACTTCTGCTCGAGTTCTTGGCTGGTGTGGGCTTGCAGTGAACCGCCCGTTGAACTTCGGCGTCTTTGTCACACCGTTTCATCCGGTCGGCCAATCACCCACGGTCGCACTCGAATACGACATGGAACGGGTGGTCGCGCTGGACCGCCTGGGCTTCGATGAAGCCTGGCTCGGCGAGCACCACTCCGGCGGTTACGAGTTGATCGCCTGCCCCGAGTTATTCATCGCGGCAGTAGCCGAGCGCACCAAGCACATTCGGCTGGGCACCGGAGTGGTCTCATTGCCGTATCACCATCCGCTGATGGTGGCCGACCGTTGGGTCTTGCTGGATCACTTGACGCGGGGCCGGGTGATGTTCGGCGCTGGGCCGGGAGCTCTGCCGTCGGACGCTTACATGATGGGTTTGGATCCAGTCGAGCAGCGCCGGATGATGCACGAATCCCTCGAGACGATTCTGGCGCTGTTCCGCGCGCAGCCCGGTGAGCGGATCGACCGGCACTCCGACTGGTTCACCCTACGCGACGCTCAGCTGCACATCCGGCCCTATACCTGGCCTCATCCCGAAATTGCTGCTGCGGCAATGATATCGCCGTCCGGCCCCCGGTTGGCGGGTGCGCTGGGCACCTCGCTGCTGTCACTGTCGATGTCGGTGCCCGGTGGCTACGCGGCGCTGGAGAACACCTGGCAGATCGTTTGCGACCAGGCCGAGAAAGCCGGGCACGCCGAGCCCGACCGTGCTGATTGGCGAGTGCTGGGCATCGTTCATCTGGCGGACACCCGCGACCAGGCGATCGACGACTGTGTGTACGGATTGCAGGATTTCGCCGACTACTTCGGCGCCGCGGGTTTCGTCCCACTGTCCAACAGCATCGAGGGCGAACAGTCCCCACGCGAGTTCGTCGAGGCTTACGCCGGTGCCGGCAACTGCTGCATCGGTACACCCGACGACGCCATCGCCTACATTGACGATCTGCTCGAGCGGTCCGGCGGGTTCGGCACGTTCTTGTTGCTCGGTCACGACTGGGCGTCTCCAGCAGCGACCCAGCACTGCTACGACTTGTTCGCCCGCAAGGTGATACCGCATTTCAAGGGTCAGCTCGAAGCGCCGCGGGCGTCACACGAGTGGGCGAAGAGCATGCGCGGACAACTGCTCGGCCGGGCCGGTGAGGCGGTGGTGAAAGCGATCACCGAGCACACCGACGAGCTCAAGCTGCAAAGTGAAAAAAGCTGATGCGTGCGTCCGTGCTGCGCGACGGGCGCATGGTGCTGCGCGACGACGTGCCGGAGCCGGTGCCGGGACCGGGTCAGGTTCTGGTCGCGGTCCGCTCGTGCGGAATCTGCGGCAGCGACCTGCATTTCGCTGCACACGGCGCCGAGGTGCTCGCTCTGACCGACGAGATGGCGGGCAGCTACGGTGGCGGCGGGGTCGATCTACAGCGTGACATCTTCATGGGTCACGAGTTCAGTGCCGAGGTGCTCGAACCCGGTCCCGATACCGAAACCCACCCGGCGGGAAGCCTCGTGACGTCGCTTCCGGTCCTGCTGTCGAATAAGGGTGTGGAGCCGATCGTCTACTCCAACAGCACCATCGGCGGCTATGCCGAGCGAATGCTGCTCTCGGCACCGCTGCTGCTGGCTGTTCCCAACGGACTGGACCCCAGCCGCGCCGCGCTGACCGAGCCGATGGCCGTGGGGTTGCACGCCGTCAACAAATCGAACGTTCAACGCGGCGAGACGGCTTTGGTGATCGGTTGCGGTCCGATCGGCATCGCCATCATCGCCGCACTTCGAGCTCGCGGCGTGGAAAACATCGTGGCGTCCGACTTCTCACCGACCAGGCGGGAACTTGCCACCCGCATGGGTGCGCATCGAACCGTCGACCCCGCGCAGGGCTCGCCGTTCGACTCGACCCGCGCCACGGTGACTTTCGAAGCTGTCGGCGTGCCCGGCATCATCGACGACGTGCTGCGGCGCGCCAGGCCCGGCACCCGGCTGGTCGTCGCCGGTGTGTGCATGCAGGCCGACACGGTGCACCCGTTCTTCGCGATCGCCAAGGAGATCAGCGTGCAGTTCGTGCTGGCCTACGATCCGACTGAATTCGCCGAATCGTTGCGGGCCATCGCAGAAGGCGAGATCGACGTGAATCCGGTGATCACCGGCGAGGTGGGCCTCGACGGAGTGGGCGCGGCGTTCGACGACCTCGCCCACCCGGAGCGGCACTGCAAGATCATCGTGACGCCGTAATCCCTGTTGTCAGGTGCCCCGCCAGCGACACCGTCCGCCCACCTCTAACGAATTAGAGGAGATGTCCGTTATCAGCGCTGATAGCCGGGCTCGATTTCATCAGGCCGTTCGTCGACGTGTCGAGCCCTCATCCCGTAACCAAGGATGTGTGCCGCTCCCTGACTAAAGTGCAGTCATGCCCTTCGCCGGAAGCGGGACGCCGCTGCGCTTCTGCGCTGTCGCCGGATTGACTCTTGCGCTGGTTTCCGGCTGCGATAGCGGCGGCGATGAAGTTCCGCGGCAGGTGACGGTGGTTGGTTCCGGGCAAGTACAGGGCGCGCCGGACACGTTGACCGCCGATGTCGGTATCGAATTCACGGCAACCGACGTCACCGCGGCGACCAACCAGAGCAACCAGCGACAGCAGGCCGTCATCGACGCGGTGGACAACGCCGGCGTCGACCGAAAAGACATCAGCACCACCGGTCTGACCGTACAGCCGCAGTATGACGGCACGGCCGGCACGATCACCGGATATCGCGCGGAAAACACCATCCAGATCAAGATCCGCAAGCTGGACTCCGCCTCCCACGTGCTGGCTGTCGTCGTCAGTACCGGCGGCGACGCCACCCGCATCAGCTCCGTGCGCTATTCCATCGAAGACGAGTCGCAGCTGGTCAAAGACGCGCGGGCACGAGCGTTCCAGGACGCCGAAAACCGCGCCGAGCAGTACGCGCGGCTGTCTGAACTGCAACTGGGACAGGTCGTCTCGATTTCCGAAGCACCCTCGACCGTGCCGCCGACAGCGACGCAGCGGGCGCCGATGGCCACGGACATTCCGCTGGAACCCGGCCGGCAGACGGTGAGTTTCTCGGTGACCGTGGTATGGGAGCTGTTCTGAGCGACTACTGCTCGTAGACCTTCGGGTCCAAGGTCCCGATGTAGGGCAGGTCGCGGTAGCGCTCCTCGTAATCGAGGCCATAACCCACCACGAACTCGTTGGGGATGTCGAATCCAACGTAGGCGATGTCGACGTGGGCGCCGACTGCGTCCGGTTTGCGAAGCAGCGTGCACACGCGCAGCGAGCGGGGACGGCGAGTCGCCAGGTTGCGCAGCAACCAGGACAGGGTCAGCCCGGAGTCGACGACGTCTTCGACGATCAGCACGTCGCGGTCGTTGATGTCGCGGTCGAGATCTTTGAGGATGCGCACCACGCCCGACGACGACGTGGACATGCCGTAGGAGCTGACGGCCATGAATTCGAACTGGGTCGGCAGCGGGATGGCCCGCGCCAGATCGGTGACGAACATGACCGCACCTTTGAGCACAGTGATCAGCAGCAGGTCCTCGCGACCGGCAGCTGACTGTTCGCGATAGTCATAGCCGATCTGTGCGCCCAGCTCGCCGGTGCGCCTTTGAATCTCCGCCTGGGTCAGCAGCACCGACTTGATGTCCCCGGGATACAGCTCGGCCGATTCCGCTGCCACGACCACAGCGTGCCATGTTACGGCGCGGACGACCAAGGCGCAGTGTCGATTGCCCGGCCCTACACCGGCTCGGCCCGCAGAGTCAGCAGACCGGCTCGTCGGTCGACGAACAAACGTTGGCTGCGCAGTGTCGATCCGACCGCCACCCCGCCCTGTCCCCGCCAGCCGGTGACCAGGGTGTCGACGCCGCGGATCTGCTTGTCGTTGAGCCCGGCGGCGCCGGCGGCCAACAGCCAGCCGCGGATGACCCGGCGCCGAATGGGATCCGGTAACGCCGACAAGGCGTCGGTGCCCAGACCCGCGCCGTCGGTCGCCGCGGTCAGGGCCAGGTCTGCCAGCGTGTCGAGCAGGTCGGTGTCCTCGCGTAACGCCGTCGCCGTGCGCGCCAGCGCTTCGGCCACCCCACCGCCCAGCACGTCTTCCAGTAGTGGCAACACCTCCCTACGCAACCGGCTGCGGGTGAACCGGCGGTCGGTGTTGTGCGGATCCTGCCAGGCCCGTAACGAAAGCTCCCGGCACGCCGCATGCGTCACGGTGCGCCGGAGACCGAGCAGCGGCCGGCACCACGGCCAGTCATAGGGACGCATACCGGCGATCGAGCGGGCGCCCGATCCGCGTCCCAGCCCCAGCAACACCGTCTCGGCCTGATCATCGAGCGTGTGGCCCAACAGCACCGGACGATCCTCACGGGCGGCGTCCAATGCTTGGTAACGGGCGGTACGCGCCGCGGCCTCCGGACCGCCATCGGAACCCACCTGCGCAGAAAGCACCTGTGCCGAAGCACACCCCAATCGAAGCGCTTGGTCGCGGGCTGCGGCGGCAACAGCGGCGGAGTCAGCCTGCAAACCATGATCGACGACCAGCGCAACAGTAGGCCGCAGCCGGGCCGCGACGGCGGTGAGCGCCAGCGAATCCGGGCCACCGGAAAGCGCCACACACCAGCTGTCCGCGTCGGCCACATACGCCTTGGCGTAAGCCGCGACGGCCGCCGACAGCTCCGCTACAGCACCCTGTCGATCCATCGCTGCGGTTCTTCGATCTCGGCGGGCAACGGCAGCGTCTCCGGCGACGACCAGATCGCGTTGAATCGCTGCATTCCGACCCGGTTGACGACGTGGTCGACGAACGCTTTGCCGCGGGTGTACTGGCTGAGTTTGGCGTCAATGCCCAGCAACGTGCGCAGCAACCGCTGCAGAGGCGGTTGCCTGCGTTGGCGACGCTCTTCGAACCGGCGGCGGATGGTCGCCACCGACGGCACCACCACCGGCCCGACGGCGTCCATCACGTGATCGGCATGGCCCTCCAGCAAGGTGCCCAGCACGAGTAGCTGATCGAGGGCTTGGCGCTGCGGCTCGGACTGCACCGCGCGCACCAGGCCGAGGACCCCCGACGAGTGCGCGTCGGGAGTGTCGTCGGTAGAGGAGCCGCGCCCGCGGACGAATTCAGCCAGCCGGCTCACCACCTGCGTGACGTCTTCGCCGTACTCCTGCGTCAACACACCCAACGCCTGCGACATGTAGCCGGACAGCCACGTATTGGCGGTGAACTGCACCCGGTGCGTCACCTCGTGCAGACACACCCACAACCGGAAGTCCGACGGCTGCACCTGCAGCTGACGCTCGACGGCGATGACGTTGGGATACACCAGCAGCAGGCATCCACCGTCCTCGGCGGCGAACGGGTCGTACTGCCCGAGGATGCCGGAGGAAACGAAAGCCAGCAGTGCGCCGGTCTGCGCACCGGTGAGCCGTCCGCTGATGAAGCCGCGGGGCCGGTCCGTCCCGCCGGTCATCACCCGCATCGATTCGGCCGCCGCGCGAATCCACTGCCGTCGGTCGACGATCCGCGCTTCTGGCACGGCGCCGTTGGTGTACAGACCGGTCACATCCCGCACCGGCGGTTCGGCCGCCTTGGCGGCACCGGCCAGGTCGTCGATCGCCTGACGCCGGGTGTACTCGGTGGACGGTGGGGCCGGCCGGGCCAGCCGCTCACCGACGGTGGCCGCGAACCGCCAGTCCACGGCGCGTCCCACGGTCAACTCCCGTGGCGATCGCAAGCGCGGCGAAGCCGGGTGCAGCGGGTCGCCACCGTCTTGCCGTGGTGATCGCAAGCGCGGCGAAGCCGGGTGCAGCGGGTCGCCACCCTCTCTCGGAGCCGATCCGGTCATGTCAGGCATCCGCAGGACCACAGCGTCGCGGCCAGGGTATCGATCGCGGTCCGACCGGTCGGGCCCGCGTCGTTGGAGATGAAGGCGAAGGTCAGCACCCGTCCGCTGTGATCGGTGAGCACCCCGGCCAACGAGTTGACGGCGGTCAACGACCCGGTTTTGGCCCGCAACCAACCGGCTGCTTGACCGTCGCTGCTGTGTGGGTCCAGAAAACGGTTGGACAGCGTTCCGCTGCCTCCGGCGATCGGCAGCACGTCGAGCAGCGGGCGCAGCGCCGGCTGATCCGGTCCGGCCGCCCCCTGCATGACGTCACCGAGTGTCTGCGCGGTCACCCGGTCGTCGACCGACAACCCGCTGGAGTCCATCAGCGTGGCACGGCTGGTGCCGATGTGCGCTAGCGCCAACCGATTGGTCACTGCGTCGACGGCGCCGGCGAAGCTCAGCGGCCGGTGCATGGCTGCCGCAACTTCACGCCCGATGCATTCGGCCATCACGTTGTCCGAAGCGTTCATCATCTCGCCCAGCCGCTCGATCAACGGCGCCGACCGCGCGGCGGCCACTTCGCGCGCATCGGCGGGGGCTGCCGCGATCGTCACCATGGCCGGGTTGACCCCCAGTGCGGCCGCCAGCGCGCGTCCCGCATCCAGTGCAGGGGTGCGGGACCGGGCGGACTGGTCGGTCGCGGGCTGGATTCGGCCCGCGTCGAGCATCACCGACTCGATCGGGGCGATGTCGCCGCCGTCGATGTCGCCGGGATCCCAGCCCGGTGCCATGGTGGGGCCGCTAAACGCGAAGGTGTCCACTTGCACCGCGGTGGGTGTCATGCCGCTACGCCGCACCTGGTCGGCGAGATCGCTGATGCGGGCCGCACCGTGATACCAGGTGTCCTGACCGAGCGGCACCGCCGACAAGGTCGGGTCACCGCCGCCGACGAGAACGACCACTCCCGGCTGCGCACCGGCGACCACCTTCGTCGTCACTCGCGCACCGGGATCCACCGCGAGCAGCGCCGCGGCGGCGGTCAGCGCTTTGTTGGTCGACGCCGGCTTGAGGGGTAGATCGTCGGCCCGCTGCCATAACTGTTTGGCGGTCATCGCATCGGTGATCCGGCCGCCGAGAACGCCCAGGTTCGGGTCGCTCGACACCGCCGTCAGCGTGGTGGCCAGGCCGTCGCCGGTCGGCATCGGCGCGGTGTCGGTGACCGGAACGATGCTCGGCTGCGCCGTGGCCGCCGGTGGAGCGGGCACGGTCTGGGCACGTGAGGTGCCGTGATCCTCTTGATTGAGTATCGCGACCCCCGCCACCACGGCGGCCACCAGCGCGAGCACACCAATCCCGACGATCGCGTGAGTGGACCGCCGCCACCGGGTGGGACGCATGACTCTCCTGCCTGCCCCTGACTGTCTGGCCCATTCTGCCGAATCGGTCACGGATCAAACCCGCGCGGTCGGCAGCTGTTCTGTGCAGGCTATCGCTCCACTAGGGTGGACCTCCGACGTCAGCAGACGAGCCGTGACCCGTGAAGGAGCCGAGACGGTGCAATTCGACGTGACCATCGAAATCCCGAAGGGGCAGCGAAACAAGTACGAGGTCGACCACGAGACCGGCCGCATCAGGTTGGACCGCTACCTCTACACCTCGATGGT
>NZ_JBARMY010000106.1:0-9569 GCF_049802695.1 Mycobacterium sp. | reverse complement strand
GGGCAGTCCTGCGACGCGGGCGGCACGCAGGCTCGACGCCGATCCCCCGACGGCAAGTGCACTCTCCGGCCGGACGCCCAGCTCCCACAATGCGAGCCGGTACAACTCGCTGGCGCTGCCGGGCTGGTCTAAGTCGTCAGCGCTGACAATCGTCTCGACGAGACCGTCGCCGATGAGTTGGCGGACCGATGTCTGCGCGTGCTCCCGGTCTTGCCTGCTGACGACGGCAACCCAAATGCCCTCCACGAACAGGCTCATCACCAGGTCGATGAGACCGGCCCTGGGCACCAGGTCGTCGTCGCCGCCGACCTGACCCAGCGCGCTGTCCGCGTCGAACACCACCGCGCGTAACGGGTGGACGTCGGCATCGACCGGACACGCCCGGTCCCACCAGAATGTGCGCCTGGCTGTCGCTGTCCCCGTGGCTCCCATGTCGGTAGCCTGCCCGCAGGTAGCCCGCACGGGCGTCCCCCATAAGGGGGATTGAGGTAAGCATTTCGCTTTATGGTGTTGCCATGGCGGACACCGAACCGGCCTCGAAAGGAGTAGCCCCTGTTCGGCTCGTCCTCGTCGACGATCACGAGATGGTCATCGAGGGCCTCAAGGCGATGCTGGCCGCCTTCAAAGACAGAGTGCAGGTGGTGGGGCATGCGGTCGGCGCCGAGCGCGCGACCGGCGTCGTCGAGCAACTGCAGCCCGACGTCGTGCTGTGCGACGTCCGCATGCAGGGCCGCAGCGGCCTGGACCTGTGTCTTCTGCTGCGGGAACGCGACCCGGACCTCAAGGTTGTCATGTTGTCGGTCTACGACGACGAGCAGTACCTGTTCCAGGCGTTGCGGGTCGGTGCCCGCGGCTACCTGCTGAAAAGCATCGGCAGCGACGAGTTGGTGCGTCAGTTGGAGCTGGCCCACCACGGTGAAACCGTGCTCGACCCGGGAATGGCGGCCCGCGCGGTCGACACCGCGGCCCGGTTGCAGCGTGACGAATTCTGGCCCGGCGCACGCCAGGGGCTGACCCAACGAGAAAGCGAGATCCTGTCCTTCATGGTGACCGGGCTGTCGAACCGCGGCATCGCCAACAAGCTCGTGATCGGCGAGGAAACGGTCAAAAGCCACCTCCGTTCGATCTACCGCAAACTCGGTGTCAGTGACCGGACCGGCGCAGTGGCCACCGCGCTGCGCGAAGGGATCTACCAGTGAACGCGCCCCAGCCGCCCGAGGAGACCCGCAGTTCGCACGCGGTGCGTGACCTCGTCGACGCCGACCGTGAGTTGGCGCTGTTGCGGGAACTCATCCAGGCGGCCTCCCGCGGTCCAGCTGTCGAGCCGCTGGCGGCCGCGGCCGCCCGGATGATCACCGTGGCGACCGGTACCGACGTGTGCTTCGTGCATGTGCTCGATGACAGCGAGCGCTCCCTGACGCTGGCCGGTGCCACGCCGCCATTTGACGGCCAGGTGGGGAAAATCCAGCTGCCGCTCGGATCGGGGATCTCGGGTTGGGTGGCCCGGCACCGCGAGCCGGTCGTGATCAGCCACGACAAGGAATCCGACCCGCGCTACCTGCCGATCCAATCGTTGCGGGGCCGCGACTTCACCTCGATGGTGTCGATGCCGATGGAGACCGATCCGGGTGGCTTGGTCGGGGTGCTCAACGTGCACACCGTGCAGCGCCGGCAATTCACCGACCGTGACGTCGAACTATTGCGGGTCATCGGCCGGCTGATTGCCGGGGCGCTGCATCAAGCGCGGTTGCACCGTCAGCTGGTGGCCCGTGAACGCGCCCATGAGCTGTTCGTCGAGCAGGTGATCGAAGCGCAGGAGATCGAACGGCGTCGGCTGGCCGGCGACATCCATGACGGAATCTCACAGCGCCTGATCACACTGTCGTATCGGCTCGACGCCGCGGCACGCGCTGTCGGCGACGATCCGGTCGAAGCGTCCGAGCAACTCGAGGAGGCCCGGGAGCTGGCCCGGTTGACACTGGAGGAGGCTCGCGCCGCGATCGGCGGGTTGCGACCACCCGTCCTCGACGACCTCGGCCTGTCCGGCGGGTTGGCCAGCCTGGCCCGGTCGATACCGCAGTTGGACACTAAATTGGATCTGTGCGATGTGCGGCTGCCCGAACACATCGAGATTGCGCTCTACCGCATCGCCCAGGAGGGCCTGCAGAACGTCGTCAAACACGCCGGTGCGACGACGGCCCGGCTGCGGTTCGCGGTCGACGACGAGACCGCGCGACTGGAGATCGTCGACGACGGGGTCGGTTTCGACACCTTCGAGCATCCGCTGGGCAGCGACGAGATGGGCGGCTACGGCGTGCTGTCGATGTCGGAACGCGCAGAGCTCGTCGGCGGACGGCTCAACATCCGGTCGCGGCCCGGAGCCGGGACAGCCGTCACGGCGACCATCCCGTTGCCTCCGCTGTTAGCGGATTAGAAGTCCCCGGCGCCGCGGCGCAGGGTTTCGATCGACGACACCAACGCCTGCGACTCCCCCGCCGACATCCCGATATCGGCGAACACCTGCTCGTTGAGCGTGACGGTGGCGTCCTCGACCGTCGAGCGGCCCAGGTCGGTGATCTGCACCAGCGTGGTGCGCCCGTCGGTGGGGTGCGGCAGCCGTTGCACCAACCCGCTGGCTTCCAGGCGACGGATCGCGTGCGTGACGCTGGTGACGTGCACCTGCAGCCGGTCGGACGCCTTGGTGATCGGCAGCGCTCCGCTGCGGCTGAATGCCAACAGGCGCAGCAGCTCGAAGCGGGAGAAGCTCAGGTCGTAGGGCCGCAGCGCCGTCTCGACGCGGGCGAGCAGGATCTGGTGGGCGCGCATCACCGACGTCACCGCCACCATGCCCGGCGCCACGTCACCCCAGCCGGCGCGCTCCCAGTTGGCTCTCGCCTGGGCGATCGGATCGGTTTCGGAAGCGGCCACGCCCTTTTCTTACCGCACTTCCGGACGCGATTCGGCCGGGCTATGGGATTCAGCGGAGCGACTTCGCCACCGCGGCCAGCACCGCCTGGGTCGAGGCGCGGCTTCCGACGGTGATTCGCACACCGCCGTCGTCATAGAAGCGGGCGTGCAGGCCCGCGTCGGCGAACACCTCAGGCCAGGGCCGCCCGACGGCCTGTAGGTAGACGAAGTTGGCGTGCCCGTCGGCGGGGCGAACGCCCATCACCCGAAGGCGCCGGCACAGGTAGTCGCGCTCCCCGGTGATTCGCAGGATGCGTTGTCGCAGCTGGTCTTCGGCATCATAGGACGCCGCCACCGCGACCAGGCTGGTGATGCCCATGCCGAACGGCAACTGCATCCGCCACAGTATCGTGGCCAGCTCCGGTGACGCGAACCCGTAGCCGATCCGAAGTCCGGCCAACCCGTAGGCCTTCGAGAACGTCCGCAACACCACGACATTCGGGAAGTGCCGGATCAGCTCCGGTCCGTCGATGCGGTGCTGGGGGGCAACGAACTCGATGTAAGCCTCGTCGAGCAGCACGATCGTGTCGGTCGGCACTCGGCGCAGGAAACTCTGCACATCGGTGACAGATTCCAGGGTGCCGGTCGGGTTGTGCGGCCGGCACAGAACCACGACGCGTGCGCCCACCGCCGCCTCGGCCATCGCCGCCAGGTCGTGGTGGCCCTGCTCGTTGAGCGGAACGGTGACCGGTGTGAGGCGCGCCATCTGCGCGAAGATCGGATATCCGTCAAACGTCGGCTGGCTCAGCACAATTCGATCACCGGGCCGCGTCACCGCATGCAGCACCTGCATTGCCACCCCGCTTGCACCCGCTCCCAGCACAACCTGCCGGTCGCTCACCCCGACGTGCCCGGCAACGAGCGTTCGCATCTGCTGGGGCAGGAACTCCGGATACCGGTTGGCGACGTCGATCGAGCGGATCAACGCCGAGCGCACCGCCGGCAGCGGCGGGAATGGGTTTTCGTTCAGCGACAGGGCCAGCGGATCGATCGCATCCGGCAGCGCACAGAGTATCTCCGGTGTCATCGGGCTTGTCTCCAACAGCGTTGACATCAGCCACGTCCGCCCCAGCGCAGCGCCGCCGCACCGGCGAAGTCACCGGCGTGCGCGAACGCGGCCATCATGACGAGATCGCCAGGCTTGACCTGACCATCGGATATCGCGCGATCGAGATTGACCGGGATTCCGGCACCGAACAGGTTGCCGCACTCGTCAAAAGTGTCGCGATGACGTTCGCGCGGCACCTCGAGCGCTTCACGCCAATTGCGCAGGAACACCCGGTTGGGCTGATTCGTCACCAGCAGCCCGAAGTCTTTCGGCGACACTCCCATCCGGTCGCAAACCGCGAGTGCGACTTCGGGAACCTGCCGATTGCCACGGGCCAACACCTTGGTGATCTTGGACTCGGTGAAACCGATGCACCCTTCACCGGGTCCGGCTCCCCACCACTTGCGGGGCGGGTCGATCGCGATCGTCATGTCGCCGGCGTATTCACCGTAGGTGCGGCACTCGACGTCGAGAATGGGTGAATCGTCTGACAGCGTGACCAAAGCCACCGCAGCACCGTCGCCGGGAACCGACGACTGCGCCTTGCGTCGCACGCCAGGCTGGTCGAAGATCTGCCCGGCCGCATTCTGCGTAATCGCGATCACCGCGGTGTGTCCCTCGCCTGAGGTCAGCAGTTGACGAGCCACCTTGAGCGCCAATACGAATGCCGCGCATCCGCCGTTGTGCAGATCCAGCACCCAGTTCGGCCGCATACCGAGCCGATGCGCCATCCCGCCGCCACTTCCGTAAAACGGCATGTCGGGCAACTGCGTATGGGTGATCAACACGTCGGCGCTTTCGATGACGTCCCGACCGTGCCGCTCGATCAGCCCTCGCGCGGCTCGCTCGACCATGTCGATCGCGGTTTCGTCCGGCCCGACATGGTGGCGGTATTTGGGGGCGCGGAACATCAAGTTGGCCGCGAGGTCGTCCGAGCCGGCGAAATGCGCGTAATAGTCTGCGCCGATGGGCTCGCCGGGCAGGTAGGTGGAAAGGTCGGTCAGGCTGACGGTGGGCTGACTCATGGCAGTGCTCATCTCAGCTCACTTCATCCAAGCCGGCGTGATCGGCAGGCCGTTACGGTGGCGGTATTCGGCGATGGTCTTGAGGTTGTTCAGCTCCAGGGCGTGACCGGCGCCGAAGATGTCCCAGAAGTCGCCGACCCAGCCCGTGCGGTGCGGCGGAACGGCCTCGGGGTAGGGGTTCTCGTCGTAGAACGGGTGGTGGCAATTGGTCCACAGCACAACCGAACCCGGCTTGTTGAGCACGACCTGCGCATCCAGGACCCGCATCACGTAGATCATCCACAGGTGCCGGCCCTGGTCCCAGGCACAGTGGTAGTCGACGGTACGCGCCTGCGCGTTGGCCACTGTCCGCGTGTAGATCTCGGTGTCGGGCAGCAACCGGTCGTAGGCGAGCCAGAGCCCGGGCTCATCGGCCGGAGTGAAGTCACGCAGGGTGTACGTCCACTCTTCGAGACTGCGGGTATCGGCCAAGTATTCGAACAACTCGTCGGGTGGGCAGTCGACGTAGTCGTTGACGGTGCAGTACTGGCCGAAGACCTCGTCGTGCGGATACATCGACCGCATCTTCGCCATGAACATCGGCGCGGTCTGCTCCAGCGGCGAGGTCTCGATACGGACCACTCCCTCGATCGGCTCGGTGGTACCGGTGTGAGCGTGAATGTCGTCAAGCGCGGGCAGGGACATCGGATCGGTTCTCCTCATGAGTTGTGGCTCTTTGTTGGTTAACGGGATGGTCGCCCCGTTGGTTCAGGAAGGCGGCGAAGGGCGGAATTTCGTCGGCGGAGCACTCGATGCTGACCACCGACGGACCGTCTACGGCTATTGCCCGTTCCAGCGCGGCCGGCAGTGCGTCGATGTCGTCCACCTCAACCGACGACAGGCCGGGAAACATGACCGCCAGGCCCGGCGCCAGTCGGCTGGGACGAAATCGGTTGTAGCTGTAGAGGTCGTCGTAGAACAACTGCTCGCGGGTCACGCACATGGCGTGGGCGTTGTTGTTGAGCAAGACGAACGTGATCGGCAGGCGGTATTGCACCGCGGTGTGGATCTCCATGCCGTGCATGAAGAACGCGCCGTCGCCGGCGATCACCACGGTGCGCCGGCTGGGCCTCTGACTCTTCGTACGAGCACTCACCGAGCGCCCGAACGCCATGCCGATGCCGGCGCCGAAGCTGTAACCCATGCCGCCCATGCCCAGCGCGACGGTGAACCGGCCACCACGCCGGGCCGGCAGATAGTGAATGGCGGCCGCCCCGGTGTTGCCGGCGTCGACGACGATGTCGACATCGGCGGGAAGCACACGGTCCAGCACCGCCATCGCGTTGCGGTAGCGCACACCCGGACCGTCGAAGGCAGGGGGCTGTAGTTCTTCGTGGGGCACCACGTCAGGCACCCGCAGCCCGGTTGGCCGTCCGCGTCCCGACAGCACCGCTGTCAGCATCACCAGCGACGTGCGCAGATCGTCGGTGTGAACATGGGTGCACGCCAGGTAGGGCGGTGCCGAGCCGATCGACACGGTGCGCACGGCCGCCAGCGCATCGTCGAGACCGGCACGCGCGGTCACCGACAGCCGCGTGCCGACAACCAAGCACAAACCGCTGCCGGCCACCGCCTCAGCCACGCCGGGATGTCCCATCACGCCGGTGACTCCGAGCGCCGACGACGACCCGAAACCCGGTGTTCCGGCGACGTCCTTGGCATCGGGTACGCATGCCACCCGTGCGCGCAGCAGGGCACGCAGCTCTTCGAGTTCCCGGCGTGCCTCGTCTCGAGCCACCTGTTCGCCGGCGATTATCGTGACTGGTCCGTTGGCGCCGCGCAGCGCGCGCACAATCGGGTGCAGGTCGCCGATCCGGGGAACCGATGCCGGGATCTGGGTGTCAGCATTCCCGATGTATCCGTTTACCGTGACAAACTTCTGCTGAATGTCTTTGGGCAACAACAACACTGCCGGGCCACCACGGCATGCCGCGGCGATCGCATCGGGCAGCGCGGTGAGAATGTCAGCGGGCATCAGCACCCGTCGGCAGAACACCGATACCGCGGAGAACAGCGCCTCGGCATTCAGCGAACCGTTGCGCCCACTGGTGTCCTGAAAGCTGCCTCTGCCGTCCATAGTGGTCGCCGGCTGACCCACCAATGCCAACACCGGCACCCTACTGGCCAGCGACTCGCCCAACCCTGCGATGAGGTTCAGCGCTCCGCCGCCCGACGTCGCCATCACCACACCGAGCCCCGCGCCGCCGCGACTGTAGCCGTCAGCCATGGTTGCGGCCGAGAACTCGTGCTTTGCTAAGACGGCGTTGATGTCGGAGTGGAAATGCGCTGCGTCGTAGAGGTCTTCGATGTTGGCGCCGTCGACGCCGAAAAGGTATTCGATGCCGATGTTGGCGAGGTGCTCGACGATGTGGTCGACTACCCGGTGTTGCCTGGCCATCTGTTCACCTAACTTGTGACGATGCCAGTAACACGGCCCCTAAAAGGCTTTAGTTCACTGCTGCCCGAAATTTCTCACATCGAGCGCTCCAACAGCACGCGGTCGTTGTCAGCGAGAATGACTTGCACTGAGGCGATTTGGTCAATGGGCGTCGAGATGCTGCCGGCGGGCGTGGCGGTGTGACCGGGCTCGGCCACCCAGGTCGCCAACCTCGTGTGACTGCCGTCGCGCCCCACCACGACCATCGCCAGCGTGTCGTGATGAGAGGTCACCGGAGCCAGGCAGACGCAGTTCAAGTCGATGTAGGTTCCCCAGTGCCGGGGGTTGACCGATACAGTCGAGGCCAGCGCCGCGGTGCCCACCTGACCCATCGGCAGCCCCGACACGCTCGCCTGTGGCGGCGTCGACACACCGGTCAGGGAATGGCCCTGAACTCCGATGAACACACAGATCGCCAGCACCGCGGCCGCGGCCGCGGTGGCCGTCCAGGTGAACACGCGCGACCGTCGCCGCCGCCAAGCCACTTTCGCAAGCAACGACGGCAGCATGTCTGGAGGCGACGACGCTTCCCCGGACTTGTCGTCGCCCTCGGCGATCGCGGCGACCTGGTCGGGGTCGAGCTGCGACAGCAGCGCAGGCATGCCGCTCAGTTCGGTAACGGCTTGCCGGCATGACACGCAGCCGGCCATGTGCGCTTCGAATTCCCGCCGTTCAACCGACGACAGTGAGCCCAGCACGTATGCGGCATCCCACATCGCGTACTCGTCGTCGCCGCCGTTGGCGGGCGGTTCGTCGTCGAACGGCCGTCCGGACCGCCATAGTGACGTCATCGTGCCACCTCGTTTCCTGCCCCGTCAGCTATTCGGAGCCGACGGGCGCGCGGATGGCCAGTTAGCGCCATCATCGCGTCACCCCCAATTCTTGAAGTGTAAGTCGCAAGGCGCGCATGGCGTAGTGCAGTCGCGACTTGACGGTTCCTTCTGCTATGCCCAGGTCCGTGGCGATCTGCGCGGTGGTCCAGGCCTGATAGTAGGACCGTTGAACCACCGCACGATGTTGTTCGGAAAGCTGAGCCATCGCTTCGCCGATCAGCAGCCGGTCGAGCGCGGCGTTGACTTCATCGGGAGCGGCCTGCTCGGGCGCACTGTCCAGCGAACCGACTTCCTTGCGGGCCCGTGCGGTACGGCTCTCGTCGATGATGATGTTGCGGGCGACGGTGAACAGCCAGGCCCGGGCCGAGCGCTCGGAATCGCCGACGACCTCCGGATGTTGCCACGCCCGCAACAGCGTCTCTTGGACGACATCTTCGGCACGGCTCGGATTGCTGGTGAGCCTCAGGGCATACCGCCACAGAGCCGGGGCGTGCTCATCGTAGAGTGCCTTCATCAACGCCGCTTCTGCGGCCGCCGAGCTGATTCCGTTAGGCACTCTATTCACCTCCTGCTCGTGACACGAGTGAAACGCTCGTTCGGTTCACTAACGGCCCAGCGGCCGCGGTTATCGACAGTCACACGCGTTTCTTCGGTCACCGCAGCGGTGTGCTCACACTGTGCCGCACCCAAGCGTCAAACGCCGCGCATCCAGCTGTGGAATCGACCATCCGGGTCGTAGGCCGTGCGCACCTCGTCCAGGCGCGCCATGTTGGACTCGGTGATGAAGCGCGCCGGACGCCGGCACAGATTCTCGTCGGCGAGCGAGATGCCGGAGGCCAGGTGCGACATCGCCGCCATGTTCGATCCGGCCCAGTCGCGGTACCGTTCGTCGTCGGCGGGATCCTGCCAGATGGTGAACAGCGCCAGGTAGATTTCGTCTTCCAGACCATAGACCATGTCGGCGCGATCCGGGGACGTCTTCCAGCCTGTGAAGATGAAATGCGAAGGGTGCGGCGGCATCGTTTCGATGATTCCGCGGATGCCCGGCAGCAGCTCTTCGGCGGAAGCCGAGGTGAACATGCTGTCCGCGACATAGCGATGCCCTTGGGGATAATTCGTCATCACCGCGTTATACCAGTTGGCCAAGGTGGTCGGCGCGTAAGCAAGATTCACTATCGCTTTGTCGATCACCGGGCAAGTAGCAAGCGGCGCAAGGGCTT
>NZ_JBARMY010000105.1:0-7537 GCF_049802695.1 Mycobacterium sp. | reverse complement strand
GCATGAACGTCGCCCACAAAACCGCGGCACAGCTGATTACGGCGACCCTGGGCCGATGGTCCAGCGGCCGGGCGACCAGGGGCATCGCGCTCAGCCCGGCGACGCCGTAGGCGGCCAGCAGCCACGCTAGATTGGGCCCTCGGACTCCGACCACGTCGCGGATGATCACGACGATGTAGGTATAGCAGATGTACTGGCCGATGACGGCGACCAGCGTGAGCACACTCACGGTGACTAGTTGGCGGTTGCGATGATGACGCGCACCGCGCGCGACGCTTGCGAGCTGGTCGCCGCTCAGCACGAGCTCCGGCAGCGCGGCCCAAGCCGCCACGGTGATGAAAGCCGCGCCTGCGGTGATGACCACCACGGCCATCCGCCAGCCCCAGAGCAGGCTCATCGCCGCCGTCAGCGGGCTGCCGACCACCACCGCGAGCCCGATGCCGACATAGACCAACGTTGTTGCGCGGCCGGAGTGGCTGGCCGGCACCAGCCGGGTGGCGATCGGGGCGAGGACCGACAGCAGCAGGCCGTGCGTCAGCGCACAGAGCGCCCGGCCTCCCGCTAGAACAGCGAAGTTGGGCGCCATCGCCGAGACCAGCTGCGAGGCGGTCAGGCAGGTCAACGCGAGCAGCAGGGTTCGCCGGCGTGGCCAGCGTGCGGTCCAGCGCACCAGCGGAACCGTCGTCACCGCCGCCACCAGGGCGTACCACGCCAGCAGTGTGCCGACCGCCGGGATGCTGACATGCAGATCCCGCGAGATCGCCGGCAACGCGCCCACCGGCAGAATCTCCGCGGTGACGTAGATGAAAGCGGCGCCTGCCAACACCGCTAACTGCAGGACGGTTTGCGGTGTCCAGGGACCCCTACGTCCGGGACGGATCATTAAACCGACGGCGGGCGCGGCTCCATCGGTACGGAGTGCGCCCACGGCCACTACTCAACCACGGTCTACCGGAAAAGTGAGTGATCAGGAGCGGACGAGTCGCGCGATGGCCGCCGAGGCCTCGGCCAGCTTGGCGTCGCCTTCGTCCCCGCCCTGGGCGACCGCGCGACTGACGCAGTGGCCGAGATGCTCGTCGAGCAGGTTTAGCGCCACCGCCCGCAGCGCGCTGTTCACGGCGCTGATCTGGGTAAGGACGTCGATGCAGTACTGGTCCTCGTCGATCATGCGCGCGATACCGCGCACCTGGCCCTCGATGCGCCGCAGCCGCTTCGCGTAGTTGTCTTTCTGCGACGAATAGCCGCGTGCCGATGCCATCTAGCCTCCCAGCATCTTTACCATCTGGTTGATCTCGCCCTGCTGCGCGCTGGCCATCTTCTTCGCCATTGCTATTGCGTCGGGATCTTTGCCGTTCTTGATCTCGGTGTTGGCCATGTCGAGTGCACCTTGATGGTGACTGATCATGGACTGCAGCCACAACTTGTCGAAGTCGGTGCCGTTCAACGTTCCCAATTTGGTCAGGGTTGCCTGATCGACCATGCCCGTCATGGCCTTATCGGCCGGCCCGCGGGTGTCGGCATCGGGTTGAGCGCTCCACTGCGTCACCATGCCCGCGAGCATCATGATCTCCGATTTCTGAGTCGATGCGATGCCCGACGCCAGCTTGATCAGGTCGGCGTTGGTCGAATGAGCCGGAACCATTGCCGCGAGGTCGGCACCCTGTTGATGGTGCGGAATCATGTGCGTCGCGAAGGCGACGTCGGCGAGGTTGTGATTGGGGGGCTTGGGAGCGCCGGCGTTGTCTTTGGTCGAGGACCCGCTACAGGCGGACAGCACTAAGACGGCTAGCAGCGCCGCCAGAGCCGCCGCGGCGCGACCGGCATGGGTTCGCATTTCGATCATTACTCCGGCCTTATACCCGGGCGGGGTATAGTCGTCAATTTGGGCAGCCTTAACGCCGCGAGCATACTTGGATGATGGCCGTAACCGCTGACTTTGCCTCGACGCCGGCCCAATCGCCGCCCGTCGACCTTAAACCCCGCAGCCGTGACGTCACCGATGGCCTGGAGAAGGCCGCCGCCCGAGGAATGCTGCGGGCGGTAGGTATGGACGACGATGATTTCGCCAAGTCGCAGATCGGGGTGGCGTCGTCGTGGAACGAAATCACGCCGTGCAACCTGTCACTGGACCGGCTGGCCAAGGCGGTGAAGGAGGGCGTATTTGCCGCGGGCGGTTATCCGCTCGAGTTCGGCACTATTTCGGTGTCCGACGGCATCTCGATGGGCCACGAGGGCATGCACTTTTCACTGGTGTCCCGCGAGGTGATCGCCGACAGCGTGGAGACCGTCATGCAGGCCGAGCGGCTCGACGGCTCGGTGCTGCTGGCGGGCTGCGACAAATCGTTGCCCGGGATGCTGATGGCCGCCGCGCGGCTCGATCTGGCCTCGGTGTTCCTGTATGCAGGCTCGATTCTGCCGGGGCGGGCGAAGCTTTCCGACGGTACCGAACGCGACGTCACGATCATCGATGCCTTCGAGGCGGTGGGTGCCTGCGCCCGCGGGCTGATGCCGAGAGAGGATGTCGACGCCATCGAGCGGGCTATCTGCCCCGGTGAGGGCGCCTGCGGGGGGATGTACACCGCCAACACCATGGCCAGCGCCGCCGAGGCGCTGGGTATGTCACTGCCCGGCAGTGCCGCGCCGCCGGCAACCGATCGCCGTCGCGACGGGTTCGCCCGCCGCAGTGGTCAAGCGGTCATCGGACTGCTGCGTCGCGGCATCACCGCTCGCGACATCCTCACCAAGGAGGCCTTCGAGAACGCGATCGCGGTGGTGATGGCGTTCGGCGGGTCGACCAACGCGGTGCTGCACCTGTTGGCCATCGCCTACGAGGCCAACGTCAAGCTGTCACTGGCCGATTTCCGGCGGGTCGGATCGCAGGTGCCGCACTTGGCCGACGTCAAGCCCTTCGGGCAGCACGTGATGTTCGATGTCGACCGCATCGGCGGAGTGCCGGTGATCATGAAGGCGCTGTTGGACGCCGGTCTGCTGCACGGCGACTGCCTGACCGTGACCGGGCGCACGATGGCGGAGAATCTGGCGCACATCGCACCGCCCGACCCGGACGGCAAGGTGTTGCGAGCCTTGGACAACCCGATCCACCCGACGGGCGGAATCACGATCCTCGGCGGCTCGCTGGCGCCGGAAGGTGCCGTGGTCAAGTCAGCCGGTTTTGATTCCGACGTGTTCGAGGGCACGGCAAGGGTTTTCGACCGTGAGCGCGCGGCACTCGATGCGCTCGAAGACGGCACTATCACTGCCGGTGACGCCGTCGTGATTCGCTACGAGGGACCAAAAGGCGGGCCCGGGATGCGGGAGATGCTCGCGATCACCGGGGGCATCAAGGGTGCGGGCTTGGGCAAGGACGTGCTGTTGTTGACCGACGGCCGGTTCTCTGGCGGCACCACCGGGTTGTGCGTGGGACACATCGCTCCCGAGGCGGTGGACGGTGGGCCGATCGCGTTCCTGCGCGACGGCGACCGGATCCGGCTCGACGTCGCGAAAGCGACCCTTGACGTGTTGGTGGACGAGGACCAATTGGCTTCGCGGCGCGAAGGTTTCACTCCGCTGCCGCCCCGCTACACCACCGGAGTGCTGGGCAAGTACGTCAAGCTGGTGGGTTCGGCGGCAACCGGTGCCGTGTGCGGATGACACTGTCACCCCTAGGGCAAGCGTGCGTGTTTGTACACGACACGCCGCTTGGCCCGGGCACGCTATGCACGCTCACGCGAAGGCGCGCGAGCTACTTGACCAAGGCAATGGCGAGGCCGTCCCACTTCTTGGCGCCGACCGTCTGAATCACGGCAGTGTCCAGTCGCGGGTGCTGACCCATCGCCTCGATCGTCTGACGGACCGCTTGGGCTGCGTGGTCGTCGGGCTGCGGTTCCAACACGCGGCCCTCGCGAATGACGTTGTCCGCCACGATCACCGAGCCGGAATGGCTCAGCTTGAGCGCCCACTCCAGGTAGGCGACGTAATTCTCCTTGTCCGCGTCGATGAACACCAGATCGAACGGGCCACCGGTCAGGGTGGGCAGCGTGTCCAGCGCGGCTCCCACAACTACTTCGACCCGCTCGCCGACGCCGGCTCGTTCCAAGTTGGCTTTCGCCACCTCGGCGTGCTTGGCCTCGTATTCCAGCGTCACCACGCGCCCTTCCGGGCCGGCGCCGCGCGCCAGCCAGATGGTGCTGAAGCCGCCGAGTGTGCCGATTTCGAGGATGCGGCGAGACCCGGTCGCGCCGGCCAGCAGCGAAAGAAACTTGCCTTGTTGTGCCGATACGGCGATGGGCGGCAGTCCGGCTGAATCGCTGGCTTCCAAAGCCGCCGACAGCGCCGGGTCATCGCCGATCACAATGCTGTTGAGGAACGTATCGACTTGCTGTGGGGTTGGTTCCTGGCTCATGCGTTTAACGCTAGCCCGGCGACGACGAGGGCCCCCTAGTGGCCCGAGGAGGAGCCGGGCAATCAAACCGAGGTTCGGTGATCCAGAACCAGCTGGCGATTCGCGGCGGGTATCGCTGCGCGACATACCCTTGGGGGGTATGGTGGCGATGCACGCATGGAGCCCAACCGAAGGTTCCTGACATCAGAAGGGGTTCACAGACATGACCGATTACGCGAAGGGCACGGTACTGACCTGCGGCCACGACGGCTGCGGATGCCGGGTGCTTGTGGAGGTCGAGTGCCACTGCGCCGAGGGCAGCCAGGCTTATCTCTGCACCTGCGGCGAAGAACTGGTAGCCGTCAAGTAGCCTCCGTCCCGCGGTCAAGCCGGCCGTGAATCACGCGGCCGAAGGCCCGGGGAACCAGCTCGACTTCAGCGGTGAGCTTCGGCTGCACCGCTGAAGTGCTCACCGCCACCGCATAGACGCCGCCGTCGATTCGCCAGCTACCAGCCCGGCCGTCGTAGCGGGCGAGCAGGCGCGGATCGGCCTCGATGCTGACCTGGCGGGACTCGCCAGGTTCGAGCTCGACACGTTGATAGCCCAACAGCCGCAGTAGCATTCCGTCGGTGTCGGCGGTCAGGTACAGCTGCGAGATATCGGCTCCCGCGCGGTCGCCGGTGTTGATGACCGTGAAGCTTGCGGTGACTGTGTCCCCGCCTTGCAGCGTCAAGTCCTGGTACTCGAAGCTGGTGTAGGACAAGCCGTGCCCGAACGCAAACATCGGGGCCACCGCCGTCTTCGCGAACCACCGGTATCCAACATCTGATCCCTCCGAGTAGTGGATCGTCGTCGGCGTTCCCAACGGCACGTCAAGGCCGGGCAGCACAGGACGCGGCGTCTGCGCCAGATCCACCGGGAAGGTCACCGGCAGCCGACCCGACGGATTAATTTGGCCGACAACGATTTCCGCGATCGCCTGACCACCGGCCTGCCCCGGGTACCAGGCCTGCAGTATCGCGTTGACCGACGCACGCCACGGCATGCCAACCGGGTTGCCCGTCTCCAGAACCACCAGGGTATTCGGGTTGACATCAGCCACGGCCGAGATCACCGCATCCTGACCCCACGGCAGCGAAAGGTCAGCACTGTCCAGACCCTCCCCTTCGACGCGTATGCCGAAGACGATGGCGACATCGGCCCGCCGTGCCGCCAGCGCCGCCTCAGCCGGGCTGATGCCGGGGTCGAACTCGATCCAGCTGTGCGGCAAGCGCTTTCGTAACTCTTCGAGCGGGCTCGACGGTAATAGATACAAGTTGCGGCCGTTGCCGGCCAAGCCGGGCGCACCGATCGGGATAATGCTCGCATAACCGCCGGGCGGAACAACGGTGCTCGACCCGAATCCTGTCGGGACACCGACCTGCGCATAGCCGCCGATTACGGCCACCCGCGCGGCCGACTCAGGTGCCAGCGGCAGTAGGCCACGATTCTGCAGCAGCACAATCCCCTGCCGGGCGATGTCCAACGTAATAGCGTTGTGGGCACGAGCAATCGGTGCGGGCGCTGTGTCCCACGAGTCGACTCCTACCGCGTACATCGAACGCAGAATCCGGCGGGCCATCTCCGAGAGCCGCTCTTTGGGCAGCCTGCCGTCGGCGTAGGCGGCTCGCAGCGGCTCGGTGAACGCCTCAGCCTGCCAGAGAATAGCGTCGATCTGCACGCCGCATTCCTGGTCGAGACCGTTGAGCGCGCACTCCCAGCTCGGTGTTCCGCCCCAGTCGGACATCACCCAACCGCGGTATCCCCACTGGCCTTTGAGGATGTCGTTGATCAACACGTCGTTACGGCTGGCGTATTCGCCGTTGACCTTGTTGTACGCCGTCATCACCGCGCCCGGTTGGGAGCGCTCGATGGCAATCTCGAACGCCAACAGGTCGGCTTCGCGGTGTGCGTCCGGGTCGATTACCGCGTCCAGCCAGTGCCGGTTGGTCTCGTTGCAGTTCAGTGAGTAGTGCTTGACCGTCGAGATGACGCCCTGCTCCTGGATTCCGGTGATCGACTGAGCAGCGATGGTGGCGCTCAGCAGTGGATCCTCGGAAAGGTATTCGAAGTTGCGGCCGTTGCGTGGGTCACGCGCGAGATTGATCCCGGGACCCAACAACACGTTGAAGCCCTTGGTGCGAGCTTCGCTCCCGATGACTGCGCCAGCCGAACGCGCCAGTGCCGGATGAAAAGTCGCGGCCAGCGCCAGGCCGGCCGGGAGAGCGGTGGCGGTGTCGCCGGGCCGGTAGCCGGGGTTCGTCACGCCCAGGCTGGCATCGCTCATCCGCAGCGCCGGCACGCCCAGACGCGGGATGCCGGGCACATAGCCCGCGCTTCTCGGAACGTCGGCCGGGAAGCGCTCGTCGTGGAATGGGAAGAGCTCACTGCCACCCATCACGCTGGCCAGCAGCGAGAACCGCTCGTCGTCGGTCAGCTGTGCCTCGACTCGACGGGCGCGAACATCGGCTTCGGTGTCGCTTTGGGCAGCCGACTCGCTCATCGGGCGCCTTCTTTCGCGTAGACCACCCGCAGCACATGCCCGAGCTCTGGGCCCATCACCAGCTCGGCCAGTCTGCACATGGTTGCCACGAACGCCGGGCCGTGCGCGGGGCCCGCGTCGCTCAGGTGGTGCGCCACTTCGTGCAGCACGACGAGCTCTCGCATCGCCCAGTCTGCGGTCTGCCGGTCCGGCACGGCGATCACCCCGACGCCGTCGCGCTGCTCGTAGTGTGCCGCGGTGGCCGCCCGCCGTGCCCGCACCGTCAGCGGCGAAATCGCCGGCCACTGCCGCCGCACCGCCGGCAGCGACAAGACGTCGTCGACGTAGCGCTGCACCGACGGAACCGAGGCGAACCGCCCTTCCGGCGGCAGGGTCAGCTGGGTGCCGAAGAACTCGACGGCCTGCGATCCGTGCTCAGCCGCACGGTCGAACAAGGTCCGGACGAAGTGCTCGGCCGCATAGACCTTGGAGCGCTGCGTGTCCCGATCGGAGGGATTTGCGGCGGTCAACGGTTCAGGGCGGTCCGAGCCGACGACAGCTCCGGGTTGCTGCCCAGCCGAGCCCGCTTGCCGGCTCGGTCTCCCGCGCGTCGGGCCGCCGAGGAGTACCCCGC
>NZ_JBARMY010000104.1:0-7672 GCF_049802695.1 Mycobacterium sp. | reverse complement strand
TGCCGCGTCGACGACGAAGATGCCGGCTCGGCCGGGATCGAGGAGCGGCGCAGATGACCGAAGTCGACGACGAAGATGCCGGCTCGGCCGGGATCGAGGAGCGGCGCAGATGACCGAAGTCGACGACGAAGATGCCGGCTCGGCCGGGATCGAGGAGCGGCGCAGATGAATGAAAACAATGAGGAGGACGTCTGATGGCAGCAGACGACGAACCCACCAACTTCCTGTACCCGTTCATCGACGCCCAGGAAGACGACCCCACCTCACTACTCGCCGACCTGGCCGCATCGGCTCAGGCGAAAGCGGCCGAGAGCGTGGCACTGCGGCGCTCCACGCTGGAAGCCAACGCCGACTTGCTGGAGCGCTCCGCGACCGAGATGGCACGCCGCTTCACCGCCGGGGGAAGGATGTTCACCTTCGGAAACGGTGGCAGTTGCACCGATTCCACCACTTTGACCCGACTATTCGCCCGGCCACCGATCGGCAAGCCGTTGCCGGCGTGGTCGTTGACCGCCGACCAGGCGATCATGACCGCGTTGGGCAATGACGTCGGGTTCGACCTGGTGTTCGCTCGTCAGTTGATCGCCCGCGCGAGGGCCGGCGACATCGCGATCGCCATGTCGACCAGCGGCAATTCCCCCAACCTGCTCACGGCGCTGGCCGAGGCGCGCCAACGCGGCCTGTACACCGTCGGTTTCGCCGGATACGACGGCGGTGCATTTCTGGACAACCCGAATGTGGACGTCTGCTTCGTCGTTCGCTCGCAAAGCGTGCATCGCATTCAGGAATCTCATGCGATGCTGGGCTACCAGTTGTGGTTGGGAACGCACGAACGAATCCGTGATCAGGGCCTGGGGGCTGCATGAACAAATCAGCGGGCGACTATCTCGCGTCGGGACCGCGATTCGCCGAGGGAGAGGTGATCGAGCGGATCGAGACGTTCCGCCGGCGACGCCCCCGGCTGCTCGACGACCACGTCACCCTGGCGCACGGCGCAGGCGGCAAGGCCTCAGCGGCACTCGTCGACGCGGTGTTCGTGGAGGCTTTCCGCAACCCGCTGCTATGCTCGCTCGGCGACGGCGCGGTCCTTACCCTGCCCAGCGGCGAGCGCCTGGCGATGTCCACCGATTCGTTTGTAGTGCAGCCAAGGCGGTTTCCCGGAGGCTCAATCGGTGAACTGGCCGTGCACGGCACCTGCAACGACCTTGCGATGGTCGGCGCTGTGCCGTCGTGGATCTCGGCGGCGTTCGTGCTCGAAGAGGGTTTCCCGATCACCGAACTCAAAGGGATCGTCGCCGACATGGCGGCCGCCGCTGTGAGAGCGGGTGTACAGATCGTCACCGGCGATACCAAGGTGGTGCCCAAGGGCGCTGCCGACGGGATGTTCATCACCACCGCGGGAGCCGGCGTCATTCCCGCAGAGCGCAAGCTGTCGGCTGAGTCGGTGCGCGCCGGGGACAAATTGCTGTTGTCCGGGTCGATGGGGGATCACGGCATGGCGGTCATGCTCGCCCGCGGCGACTTGGCCATCGAGGCCGATATCGAATCCGACACCGCCTCGGTCAGCCCGCTGGTGGAACTGCTCATGGCGGCTGCGCCGTCCACCCGCTGGCTGCGCGACGCGACCCGCGGCGGGGTGGGCACCGTCTGCAACGAACTGGCCCAGGCCAGCGGTCTCGGAGTGCTGCTCGAAGAGGAGCGACTTCCAGTGCGGCCCATGGTGAACGGCGCGTGCGAACTGCTCGGCATCGATCCGCTCTATGTCGCCAATGAGGGCAAGTTCATCGCCGTCGTCGCTGCGGAGGAGGCCGAGTCAGGGCTCGCCGCATTGCGCTCCCATCCGCTGGGGGCGGATGCGGCCGACGTCGGGCAGGTCGTCACCGAACCTGCCGAAACCGTGGTGCTAAGAACCGGGTTCGGCGGTACCCGGATCGTCGACATGCTTGTCGGGGATCCGCTGCCCCGAATCTGCTGAATCGGACTTGGGAGAGAAAGGAGAGCATGACATGTGCCTTGGGATTCCCGGCCGGATAGTCGAGATCACCGACGCCGCAAATTACTTGGCGAAGGTGGACGTGAGTGGCGTGCAACGCACGATCAGCGTGCGCCTGCTGGAAAAGGACATGCCGGAGAGCGACGACTGGGTACTGGTCCACGTCGGCTTCGCGATGGCCAAGATCGACGAGACTGAAGCGTTGCTCACACTGGCCGCAATCAAGAAACTCGGCGATGCCTACTCCACCGAAATGGAAGCATTCGATTCCTCGGCCATTGTGTAGGACGGGAAAGGGAAGAGCGATGAAATTCGTTGACGAGTTTCGTGATCCAGCGGCGGCCCGCAAACTACTGGGTGCCATCCAGCATTTGGCCGGGGCAGGCCCCGACCACTTCAAGTTCATGGAGGTGTGCGGCGGGCACACCCATACCATCTACCGGCACGGTATCGAACATCTGCTGCCGGACAATGTCGAACTCGTCCACGGCCCGGGCTGTCCGGTCTGCGTTATTCCGATGGGCCGCATCGACGACGCGATGTGGCTGGCCGGCCAACCCGACGTGATCTTCACCTGCTTCGGTGACATGATGCGGGTGCCCGGCTCCAACGGCAGCCTGCTGGACGCGAAGGCGCGCGGTGCCGACGTGCGGTTCGTCTACTCGCCGCTGGACGCCCTCAAGATCGCGGTCGACAACCCCGGCAAGCAAGTGGTGTTCTTCGCTATCGGTTTCGAGACCACCGCACCCTCGACCGCCGTCACGCTGGTGCGGGCCCGCGACCTGGGCCTGACCAATTTCAGCGTGTTCTGCAACCACGTCACGATCGTGCCGCCGATCAAGGCCATCCTGGATTCGCCGGACCTGCGGCTGTCCGGCTTCATCGGCCCCGGGCATGTGTCAACCGTGGTGGGTAACCGGCCGTACCGCTTCGTGCCGGAGGTGTACGGAAAGCCATTGGTGGTAGCGGGATTCGAGCCACTGGATATTCTGGCGTCGGTCGCGATGCTGCTCCGCCAGATCCGCGAGGGCCGCTGCGAGGTGGAAAACCAGTACAAGCGCGTGGTGCCCGAACACGGAAATCCAGCGGCACTGGCGCTGATGGGCAGGGTGTTCGCGTTACGTCCGCACTTCGAATGGCGTGGGCTGGGGTTCATCTCACAGAGTGCACTGCGACTGCACGACGACTTCGCCGAGTTCGACGCCGAACTCAGGTTCTCGATGCCCGGCGTGCGGGTCGCCGATCCGAAGGCCTGCCAGTGCGGTGAGGTGCTCAAGGGTGTGCTGAAGCCCTGGGAATGCAAGGTTTTCGGCACTGCGTGCACGCCGGAGACCCCAATCGGGACCTGCATGGTGTCCCCCGAGGGTGCCTGCGCGGCTTACTACAACTTCGGTCGCATGCACCGCGATGCCGTCAAGCTCGTAGGACAGTCCGGTCGGGTGTGACGCGTGTCGGCGCCGACCCCTGACCAGCGAGACACTCGCGGCGCCGAGATGTTTGCCAGGTACGCCTACGCGCCCAACGCACTCGGTTATTGCGGTCCCCCGCTGGGAGCCACCCTGCGAGACGGCTCGGTCGATGACGTGCGTCAGGCGGCGATGAAGTTTTCCGGAGCCTGGCCGTATCTGCAAGTGCTGTCCAAACTGACTGGGATCACCGATCCGCTCGATCACCGAGTTGTCCAGTCGTACTGGCTTGGCGGCGGCGTTGGCGCCGACGTCGACGCGGGTGACTTTTTCGAGGCGTTGCTGGCCATCATCGGACCGCAGGCAGGTCGATATTGGTCGCATCTCACGCCCGACCTGATTTGCGAGGCGGCCGGCAATCACTGCTTTCACGTATTCGGCGTCTACCCGTGGACCCGATTTCTGGGCCGGGGCATGGACGAACATCCGCTGGGCGTGCTGGACGATTGCCGCATCTCCTGGGGAGAAGTGATCGCCCGTCACGGCGAGCAGGTCGAAGTGTTGGGCCAGAGGCTGATCTGGGATGGTCATGCGTTGGCGCTGACGGAACCTTCGGCACGCTTGCTCGATATCTGGATCGACGGGTACAGCGCGGTGCCCGATGTCGCCGTCGGCGACGAGGTCGCGGTGCACTGGGGCCGGCTCTGCGGCCGGCTACAGCCGGCCGGGGTTCGCGCGCTCACCGACAGCACGGACCGCCAACTGCGGGTCACCAACCGAAGGCTGGCACAAGCTGTGCGGTTGTCGAGCTGAGTTATATCCTCGATCCGTTCGCCGATGTGCTGGCCGCCTTAGGGCGGCGTCAAAACCGAACGGGTGATCGAGGCGGACAAGGCCCTCTCCGATCTGGGCGACCACCGGCCGCGACGCTGCCAGCCGTCAGGCGGAGATGTTGGTATCGCGCGCATCGGTGAAAACTTCGTTCAGAGAACGGGTTGTTCCCGCGGTCTGGAGGACACCGACGTCGCTGAGGGGTTGCCAGTGCCCTAACCTTCGGATGGTGCGGTCAATTTCAGGGCTGTCGCAGTGGCGGCGCGAAGTGCTGCGCACCAACTTCTGGCTGGTGCCGACCGTCGAGGTGCTCGCAGCGGTCGCGCTGTTTTGCGCCACCTTGGAGGTGGATCGCGCCGTCTACCACGGTGTCCTCCGCCTGCCGGCGTGGGTGGAAAACGGCAGCGCCGACACGGCACGGGAGATTCTGCTCGCGGTCGCGGCTGCGATCATGACGGTGATCGGGATCAACTTCTCGGTCACGATCGTCACATTGACGCTGGCCTCGACCCAGTTCGGGCCTCGGATGCTGCGCAATTTCATCCGCGATCGCGGTACTCAGTTGACGCTGGGCACGTTTGTGGCGACAGCCGTGTACTGCGTGCTGGTGCTGTTGTCGATCGGCCCTGCAGAGCACGGTGTGTTTGTGCCGCACCTGTCGGTCTCGGTCGTATTCGTGCTGGTGCTCGTCGATCTGGCCGTGCTCATCTACTTCCTTCACCACATCGCTATCCAGATCCAGCTTCCCTTCGTGATCGCCGCTATCGCGGGTGATTTGACGCGCTACCTCGGAGTGCGAAAGCCCGACATCCGGATGTCCACCGGGGACCAGCAAGACGACCCTGATGAGATTGCCGCGCTGATCGAGACCATCGAGTCGTCGGGGGCGATGATCCCTACCCCGAAAGGTGGCTACCTGCAGGCCATCCGCTACGACAAGCTCATCCGCGCTGCATCGGCGGCTGATGCGGTCGTGCGCGTGCCCTACCGTCCGGGAAATTTCTTGGTGGAGGGCCGGAAACTGGCCGCCGTGTGGCCGCCCGAAGCCGCCGG
Organism: Mycobacterium sp.; assembly: GCF_049802695.1. Classification (GTDB taxonomy): domain Bacteria; phylum Actinomycetota; class Actinomycetes; order Mycobacteriales; family Mycobacteriaceae; genus Mycobacterium. The sequence goes on along the minus strand of NZ_JBARMY010000104.1, from coordinate 2,389 downwards.
CCGCATTACCCGCTGCCTGAGACGCGCGCAGATAACCGGGCCGGTCCGCACCCTCGCCCAGGACCCCGCCTTCGGCATCGACCAACTGGTGGAGATTGCCATCCGGGCACTGTCCCCGGCGGTCAACGACACATTCACGGCGCTTTCGTGCGTGGACTGGCTCGGCGACACCCTGTGCAAGCTCGTGCGGGTGTGGGCCCCGGCGCAGGTCTACCGCGACCGCGCCGGCGCTGTCCGCATTATCTGCGAGCAGGTCAGCTACGAGAATCTAGTGCAGCGGTCATTCGCCAAGGTCCGCCAGGCCAGCAGCGGCATGCCCGCATTGCTGATGCGCGAACTTGAGGCGCTCAAAGCGATCATGGAGCAGACCACCGACGCTGATCAGGCTCGGGTACTGATGGACCAAGCCGCGATGATTCAGCGCGCCAACCTGGAGTCGGTGCCTGAAGAATCCGACCGCGCCGACGTGGAACGCCGCTACAGCGCCGTCGCCAGCGTCTACGCCCGCACTGTCGGTGCGGGCGCTGGCCAAACGGCACAGGATGCACCGTCGCACCGCTCGCCAGGCGCTGATGTCCGCCCCGCCGCCGGAACCGGTGCTGCGTCGGTGGTGGGCCCCTAGGATCAGCCCGTTAGCCGACGTGATCGATGAGATGTTGCGCGCTGACCGCGACGCCACTGTCGGTGCGGGATGGTTCGCCGACATGGTGAACCACCGCAGACACGCTGGTTCACTGTGGCGATCCTTGGTTGTTTTGGACCGAAACTAAGAAATGTCTCATCTAAGTCTCACCGATTGCAGTATCGACACGCGGCGGGTGCGCGGGGTTATCTGATCGTGTTGCAGGTGTGACCGATGGAGCTCACGTTACGGAAGTGACAACTATGCCGCATGGCGCAGGCCATGACGGGGAAAACAGGAGCTCGACATGACCGCACTGACCATGGTGGCCACCCAACGGCGCGTACCGTCCAGTCGCCCGATGCTGTTCCGGCGAACCAGGGTGGCGATCGACCGGAGACGGGTCAACCCGGTGGACTTCATTGCGACGACCGCCAGCGTGCTGCGGCCTTTCCTCGTCACCGTGGCCGTCCTCACCGCAGCCATGGCGTCGTCCACCCCGGCTCATGCTGACCCGGGCAGTGATCCCGCCGGCTCGGTGCTGGATAACATCGGCGCTGATGGCGGCAACCCGATTAGTGACGCCATAGCGCAGGTGGCCCAGTCGTTCTGCCCCATGCTTGTGCAACCGGGCAGCAGCCTGGCGAGCAGCGCAGCGCAGGCCAGCGGCCACGGTGGTGCCGCCCCGCCGATTGCCGGCTTCCTGGCCGGAATGGCTATCAAGGCGCAATGCCCCGGGTTCATGACCTCCGTTGCCAACGGCAATATGCCCTCTTCCGTCTCCGGGATCCTGCCCGGTGGTGGTAACTGAGCCTTCTCGTATCGTCGAGGTGTGTTGATTGGCTTGATGCTGGCCCTGTGCTGCTCGGTCTGTTACGGCGCGGCGTCGGTGTTGCAGGCCGCGGCCACGCGATCGGTAGAAGCCGGCAGCGGCTCCGGCGTGGACGCCGCACTGTTGTTCCGCGCGGCCCGGCAGTGGCGCTATGTCGCCGGGCTCGGGCTCGACGGCCTCGGCTTTGTGCTGCAAGTGGTGGCGCTGCGGCTGGTGCCGATCTACGTTGTCGCCGCGGCGATAGCCGCCTCGCTTGCGGTCACGGCGATCCTGGCCGCCTGGCTGCTTTCGGTACGGGTGTCGAGAGCCGAGTGGACCGCGGTCGCCGTGGTCTGCGCGGGCCTGGCGATGTTGGGCGTCGCTGCCGGCCCTGAAGGTTCCCGGCATGGCCCGGCCGGTCTCGGGTGGGCTCTGCTGGCTGTGGTTGCCGCGGTTTTCATCGCGGGAGCTGTCGGAGGCCGACTGGGCGACCGCGCGCGTGCCGTCACCTTGGGTCTCGGCGCGGGCAGCGGGTTCGGTGTCGTCGAGATCGCCGTGCGCCTGCTCGATCAAATCGATCCGAGGAAAGCTGCGTTCTACACCAATCCGGCGCTCTATGCGGTGCTGGCGGGCGGAGCCGCAGGTTTTCTGATCCTCACCTCGGCTCTGCAGCGCGGATCGGTGACCACGGCCGTAGCCGGGATGGTCGTCGGTGAAACGGTCGCACCTGCGCTTGTCGGAGTCGTCTGGCTCGGCGATCGCACCCGCGACGGTTTCGGCTGGCTGGTCGTGGCGGGATTCGCCATAGCGGTGGCCGGAACCCTAGTACTCGGCCGATTCGGTGAGGCGCCGGACGCCGAAACCGATGCCACGCAAAACACCCAAGCCTCTCGAATCTGACTTAAACGTAGCGATGCGGATCCTGCGCGGGCTGCTCGTCGCCGTCATCGTCACGG
>NZ_JBARMY010000103.1:0-12067 GCF_049802695.1 Mycobacterium sp. | reverse complement strand
GTTCGACGATGGCCTGTGCCGGTTCGACGAGCGCGATCAGCCGCTTGGCGAGATCGTCGAGGCTCGCGAGGGTGCCGTCGAGGTGGTCCAGTCCGCCCTCCAAGCGTTCCACGGTGCTGTTGAGGCGCGACAGTGAACTGCTCAGCTCGTTCATGGTGTCGCCCAGGCCGGTCAGCACCTCTTCGACCTGATTCACCGTGAGATCGGCGTTCATCGCCGCCTGCGCGAGGGTCTTGATCCGTTTCCGTTCGTGTCCCGGACCACCGCTTCTGTCTGCCATGGACGGTTATTATCGCCCTCCGGCGGGTGGCGCCGAGGTGGTTGCCTCGAATTGGTGTGCTGCAGAAGCCGTCAGGATGCCGGGAAGTTGACGTCCCGGGTAACGGCTTCCCACTTGTCGATCGAGGAGGTCAGGGCGGCGATTTTGTCGCGCATCGCCTTGAGCACGTCACGGCCCAGCAGCAGCCGCAGCGGTGGTTCGTCGAGCTTGGTCACCATCAGCACCGCCTCGGCGACCTTCTTCGGGTCGCCGGGCAGGTAATCGGCGAATTGCTTAATCAAGTCCTTGCGCGCCGCGACGTCTTCGTAGTCGGCGATCGGGGTGCCCGACTCCTTCATCGACCGTGTCGCCCAATCGGTACGGAAGGCGCCCGGCTCGATCGCGGTCACCTTGATGCCCAGTGGCCGCACCTCGGTGGCCAGTGCTTCGGTCACCGCTTCCAGCGCAAACTTCGTCGACGAGTAGTAGGCATTAGGCGGGTTGGCCACCAGGCCGGTCATCGACGAGATGTTGACAATGTGGCCGCAGCGTCGGGCCCGCATGGCCGGCAGCACCGCCTTGATCATGTTGACGGCCCCGAAGTAGTTGACGTCGAACAGTTTCCGGACTTCGGCGTCCTCACCCTCCTCTACCGCCGACAAATAGCCGTGGCCGGCGTTGTTGACCAGGACGTCGATGCCGCCGAATGCTTTCCCGGCCGCGGTGACCGCTGCCGCGATCTGGTCGGCGTCGGTGACGTCGAGTTCCACCGCCACCGCCCGGTCACCGAAACGGTCGACGAAGTCCTGCACCGCCTCAGCGCGGCGCGCAGTCACCACCACGCTGTCACCGGCTTCCAGAGCGGCGCTGGCAATCTCGCGTCCGAAGCCGGTGGAGCATCCGGTGATCAGCCAGCGAGTCATATCAGGCAGCCCTTTCCGGCAGTCGCCGCAGATAGGCTTTCCGTCGGTCCGCGCGCTGGGCGGCGCGCTCGCCGGTGCTCACCCGCGGCAGAGTCGGTACTTCGACGTCGAGCCGGTCCAACGTGACGATCCTGCCGTGAGCACCGAGCTTGTCATGTGGACCGGTCTGGCCGAACTCGGCCATTCGCAACGTCAGAATGCCTTCGCGCAGACCGTCCGAGTCGATCCAGTTCGCTACACCGGGATCGGTCGGCGAGATCACGTAGGTGTAGGTGCCGTCCTCGTTGCCGACCGACTGTGCCTTGTTCAGGCTTCCGGTGCGGTCGAGGATGTCCAGCGTGGTGCCCCAGATATTGCTCAGGGGCACCGTGAAGTATTCAGCGCCACCATCATTGAGATCGACGACGAACGCCTCGTCGGGGGCGAGGTCGAAGCGGCCCATCACGTAGAACTGGTTGCGCATGGCACCGGATTTGTCGGCCGACCAGGCCAGATTGAAGTGGTTGGCCGGCATCTTGTACACGCCGTGGCTGAGCTTGCCGGTGAAGTCGGCGAAGTACGCCATCATCGTCGCGGTCGCCTCGGCCTGCTCGTCGAGTGTGCGCGCCGATGTCGCCGGCGCACCACCCAGACGCTGGATCTCCAGATGGTTCGGGTCGTCGTGCTGCCAGTCCAGCAGCACATCGCGGATGTAGAATTCGTGCGCCGCAGCAGAAGACCGCACATGGTTGGGCCGCCCGTCGGCGGGGTCGGCGTCCACGGTGATGGTGAAGCTGCCGTCGGAATCGACCTGCATGGAGCGGCCGTTCAGCACGTCGACGGTGCCCATGTGGGCGTCCCAGAGGGTGAAGTAGTTCTCGGTCATGCGGTGCTCGCCAACTCGGCCGTGGATCTCGTATCGTTCGTCACCCGAGATCGGGATCACCCGGTAAACACTGTCCGGATTGTCGATACCCCAACGGGATCCGGGGATGCTGCGACCACCCACCTGATGGGCCAGCCGGGTGATGCAACTGACTTTGGGCCGCAGCTTGTCCTGGTTCGACGACCACACCGCTGCCGAGAACATCACCTCGGCGAACGAAGCGTCGAACCGCTCTCGCATCGCCTCCGACGCCTTGGCCCGGCTCAGCCAATTGTCCGCCACGGTGCGGTATGCCGCCTTTACCGTGGGATGCTCGATCAGGCCGAGTGCGGCGAGTTCTTGTTCATGCTGGGCTGCCGTTGCGACCGGGTCGTCAACCATGCACTGATCCTCTCGACTGCTGCCGGAAACGCTTGTTGTACAAGGCGAATCGTTCGTCGACCTGCTCGCCGTGCAGGCCGTACGTCGCCAGGCCGTACGGCGGACGGGCCGCCTCGGCGGGACGCTCGACCAGCCAGCGCCGCATCGCGTCCTCCGCCTCGACAGTAAGGGGCAGGCCGACCGTGTCGTAGACCCGGGCCACCTGACCGATGGGGTCGGCAACCGCGTCGTGGAATGCGATGTCGGTGACTCGTGTACCGTCGTCAGCCCAGCCATCACGGACCGTCATCGCGCGGTCGTTGGTCCAACCCATCCGCTGCAGCCACTGGGCGCCCACGCGGTGCAGGTCGACGGTGTCCACGTGCATCGCATGCAGGGTCGCGTTCAGGCTGGCGCCCGAGGCGATGGTGGTGCGCGGGTCACGGTGCATGTGAACGACGTGCACATCCGGGAATCGCGCCCGCAGCAGGCTCAGGTAGCCGAGGTGCGCCGGGGACTTGAGTACCCAGCGCTGCGCGACTGGACGCTCCTGCGAGCCCTTTCGCCCCTTCTGCCACTGCAGAAACTGCAGCATGCGATGCAGGTGGTCGTAGGCGGGCGCGAAATCTTGGGTGTCGAGCCAGGACCGGTAGTTGGGCAAATGAGCACCGGATTCGGGAACGTGGGACAAGAATGCGTCGGCCAGGAAGACGATCTCCTCCTCGGCCTGCCGGGCATACATCGGATGAATGGCGAATAGCAGCGGTGCAAGCTCACGGGATTTCGACTCACGCGCTTCGCTGATCGCGATCCGCGGATCAGTACCGGTGAACCGGTGGTCGAGTTGGGGCGCGACCTCGACCACCTCCCAGCCGTAGGCGCAGTTGATGCGGGGGTCGGCGGCCAGCAGTCGCTGCAGCAAAGTTGTTCCGCTGCGCATCATCCCGACGACGACGATCGGTGCGGTGATCCGCTCGTCGAGGATCTCGGGGTGACGGCGGATCCATTCCTGAGCACGCAGGCGCATTCGCAGGCTGTGCAGAATGCCCGATCGAAGGATATGAATCCCGATGGCGTTGAGGTCGGCTTCCGCGTAGTCGGCGAGCAGCACACCCAGCGGTCTTTCGAATTCGCCGGGGCCCCAATCAGTGAGAGTCTCCTTGCGCTGCGCGTCGGCCAGGACGCTGGTCAGATCGAAGGGGTTGACGGAAGCGCTCGAATTTCCCACGTGTTCAGAACTTCAGATGGCGGCTGACATCGCCGAGCTGGTCGACGAACATGGTGCGGCTGTCAAACCACCACGCGCCGTCGACCCGGTGGAATGTGTCCTTGTAGTGCCCGGTCACGATCACCTGCAACGGCAAATCGGGGGTGGCCTGGGTGACGCAGTAGTACGACGTGCTGCGCGCGGTTCCCTGTGCCTCGTCGACGATGAGCTGCACATTGCTGGTGTGGTGTCTGGTCTTGGGGGTGCCGTCGTCTTCGTAGATGCGGGTGGCCATCGCATACATCTGCCGCACTGCGGCGGTTCCGGTGAACACCGTCTCCGGCGGACCGTTCTCCACGCCGTGGATCCGGCCGTGCGCGAAGAGTTCGGCCACGGCGTCCAAATCGCCGGCATCCAGTAGTTCGGCGTAGCGGTAAATCAGGTTCGTGATCTCTAGCGCGCTGTCACCCATGTGGAATCGCCGTGAACGTGAGCACCGAGACGCGACGGGCTAGAGCTTCGCCGCGGCTTCGACGTCGAGCAGCCATACGGTCTGCTCACGCCCCACTGCTCCGGCCGCCGGTACGTCGACCGGGTCGGCGCCGTTGATCGCGGCCGCCACCGCCTCGGCTTTGGCTGACCCGGACACCAGCAGCCACACCTCGCGCGAATTTCGAACAGCCGGCAACGTCAACGTGATCCGTCGCGGCGGGGGCTTGGGGGAGTCTTCGACGCCGACCACCAGCTCGGTGGTCTCCCGCACGGCCGCGGTGTCCGGGAACAACGAGTTGATGTGACCCTCGGGTCCGACACCGAGCAGGTGAACGTCGAAAGCGGGTGCGGAATCGCCTGGTTCGGCGTAGGCGGCGAGAACCTGCTCGTAGGCCAAGGCCGCTGCGGCGAGGTCATCGTCGAACTCGCCGTCACTGGCGGCGATGGGATGCACGTTGCGCGCCGGAATGTCGACGTGGTCGATCAGGGCTGCACGCGCCTGCTTCTCGTTGCGCTCGTCGTCGTCTTCGGGCACGTAGCGCTCGTCGCCCCAGAACAGGTGAACCTTCGACCAGTCGATCCGCTGCGCCGAATCGCTGAGCTGACGCAGAATCCCGTTGCCGTTGCCGCCACCGGTCAACACGATCAGCGCCCGGCCCCTGGCTGTCACCGCCGCATCGATGGCGCCGACCAGTCGCTCGCTCGCCGCGGCCACCAGCGCGTCGCTGTCCGGGAATTTCTCCACGATCGCATTCATACGTACTCCACCCGCTTGATACCTTCCAGCGCCGAAAAGTAGATTACGTCCGGGTCCAACCGCCGCAGGTCCTCGGCGAGGCATTCGCGGGTTTCCCTGCGCGCCAACGGAACAAGCGCGTCGGGGCGGGCTGTACGGCTGAGCGTCGCGGTGACGCCCTGCTGCGGCCGGCGCAGCGTGACCGTCTCGCTGTCGCGCACCAGCTCGACTTTCAGGTCTCCCACCGCGCGACGCACCGGCCCGTCGATCCGGCTGGCCAGCCAGCCCGCCAGGACGTCCAGCGCAGGCTCGTTCTTCAGCCCGGAAATGACTGCCGAGTTGATCGGCTCGTGCGGAGCCTGATCCAGCGCCGAGGTGAGCAGCGCCCGCCAGTAAGTGATGCGGCTCCACGCCAGGTCGGTGTCGCCGGGGCTGTAGCCGGACAGCCTGCTCTTGATCGCCGACAACGGGTCGGCGTCGTTGGTGGCGTCCGTGATGCGTCGAAGAGCCAACTGACCCAACGGATCCTCGGCAGGCACCGCCGGTGCGCCGTCGGGCCACCAGGTGACCACGGGGATGTCGGGCAGCAGGAATGGCACGATCACGCTGCCGGCATGCTCGGCCAGCGGGCCCGACAGCCGCAAAGCGACGACCTCGCCGGTGGTGGTGTCGCCGCCCGCGCGCAGCTGAGCATCCAACCGCGAGTCGGCGGCGTCGGGATCACGGCGGATCACCACGATCACCCGGCAGGGATGCTCGTGACTGGCGGCATTCGCCGCGTCGATCGACTCCTCGGCAACCGCTTCGGTGTCGGTCGCGATCACCAAGGTGAGCACCCGGCCGAGCGTTACCGCGCCGGTTTTCTCGCGCAGCTCGTCGAGCTTCTTGTTGACCGCGTTGGTGGAGGTGTCGGGCAGATCGATGATCATCTACCGCCGCCCTTCCCCCGCAAGCGGGACGTCATGGCCGCCGCCATTCCCGGCCGGTGCGGCGCAGCATCTGGAACGACGACGCGGGACCCCACCTCCCGGCCTCGTACGCGTCGGGCTTGCCGTGTGCCGCCCAGTAATCCAGCGCAGGATCCAAGATGTCCCAGGCCAATTCGACCTCTTCATTGACCGGAAACAACGACGGCTCGCCGAGCAGCACATCGAGGATCAGTCGCTCGTAGGCTTCGGGCGAGTCTTCGGCGAACGCCGAGCCGTAGGAGAAGTCCATGTTGACGTCACGGACCTCCATGGCGCTGCCCGGAACCTTCGACCCGAACCGCAGCGTCACACCTTCATCCGGCTGCACCCGGATCACCAGCGCGTTAGCACCCAACTCGTCGGTCATGGTGGCGTCGAACGGCAGATGCGGCGCCCGCTTGAAAACCAGAGCGATCTCCGTAACCCTGCGGCCCAGCCGTTTTCCGGTGCGCAGATAAAACGGCACCCCGGCCCAGCGACGGGTGTGCACCTCCAGCGTGATCGCGGCGTAGGTTTCGGTTGTCGAGTCTTTGGAAAAGCCTTCCTCGTCGAGCAACCCGACCACCTTGTCGCCGCCCTGCCAACCGGCGGCGTACTGGCCGCGGCTGGTGGTCTCGTCCAGCGGCTCGGCGAGCTGTGTCGCCGAAAGCACCTTGATCTTCTCGGCTTGCAATTCCGCGGGGTGAAAGCTCACCGGCTCTTCCATCGCGGTGAGCGCCAGCAGCTGCATGAGGTGGTTCTGGATCACGTCGCGGGCCGCGCCGATGCCGTCGTAGTAGCCGGCCCGCCCGCCCAGCCCGATGTCTTCGGCCATGGTGATTTGCACGTGGTCGACGTAGTGCGCATTCCAGATCGGGTCGAACAGCTGGTTGGCGAAGCGCAGCGCCAAGATGTTCTGCACCGTCTCTTTGCCCAGATAGTGGTCGATGCGGAACACCGACTCCTCTGGAAAGACGCCGTTGACCACCTGGTTGAGGTCGCGTGCGCTGTCGAGGTCGTGGCCGAACGGTTTCTCGATGACCACCCGGCTCCACCGGTCGTCTTGCGGACGGGCCAACCCCGATTTGTTCAGCTGCTCGCACACATCGGGGAACGACTTGGGTGGGATCGCCAGGTAGAAGGCGTGGTTGCCGCCGGTGCCGCGTTCGGCGTCCAGCTTCTCCAGCGTCTCGGCCAGGTTGCCGAATGCGGCGTCGTCGTCGAAACTGCCCGGTACGAACCGGAATCCCTCGGCCAGCCGATCCCACACCACCTGCCGAAACGGCGTGCGGGCGTGTTCCTTGACGGCGTCGTGCACCACCTTGGCGAAATCCTCGTGATCCCAATCCCGGCGGGCGAAGCCGACCAGACCGAAGGTCGGCGGTAACAGGCCGCGATTGGCCAAGTCGTAGATGGCCGGCATCACCTTCTTGCGAGCCAGGTCACCCGTGACGCCGAAGATGACCATTCCGCAAGGGCCGGCGATGCGGGGCAACCGCTTGTCCCGCTTGTCGCGTAGTGGGTTCTGCCACTGTCCGGCACCGGCGTGCGCGCCGGCTGGTGTCATCTGCGCCGCTCCTCGATCCCGGCGGTGCCGGAATCTTCGTCGCCGGCTGGTGTCACTTGGCGCCGGAGTCGAGCTGAGCCTGAGTCTCCTTGAGCAACTCGTTCCAGGAATCCTCGAACTTCTCCACGCCTTCGTTCTCCAGCACGATGAACACGTCGTCCAGGTCGACACCCAGCTCGTTCAGCTTGTCGAACACCTCTTGGGCATCGGCGGCCTTGCCGCTGATCGTGTCGCCCTTGATCTCGCCGTGGTCGGCGACGGCATCAATAGTCTTCTCCGGCATGGTGTTCACGGTGTTCGGCGCCACCAGCTCGGTGACGTAGAGGGTGTCGGAGTAATCCTCGTTCTTCACACCGGTCGACGCCCACAGTGGTCGCTGCACCCGCGCGCCGTGAGTCTTCAGCTCTTCGAACTGGGCGCCGCCGACGAAAACTTCCTGGTAGGCCGCGTAGGCCAGCCGGGCGTTGGCCACCGCAGCCTTGCCCAGCAGCGCCTTGGCTTCATCCGAGCCGATCTTCTCCAGTCGCTTGTCGACCTCGCTGTCGACCCGAGAGACGAAGAACGACGCCACCGAGTGGATCTTCGACAGGTCGTGCCCGGCCTCTTTGGCCTTAGCCAACCCCTTCAGGTAGGCGTCCATCACCGCACGGTGCCGCTCGACCGAGAAAATCAGCGTGACGTTCACCGAAATCCCCTCGGCGATTGTCGCGGTGATGGCCGGGATGCCTTCCTCGGTCGCCGGAATCTTGATGAACAGATTGGGCCGGTCCACCGTCTTCCACAGGTCGATGGCCTGCTGATTCGTCTTGTCGGTGTCGTGCGCGACCCCGGGGTCCACCTCGATCGACACCCGTCCGTCGACCCCGTCGGAGGCTTCCCATTGCGGCTTGAGCACATCGCACGCCGAGCGCACGTCGTCGGTGGTCACGGTGCGGACGGTGCTGTCGACGTCGGCGCCGCGCTCGGCCAGCTCGGCGATCTGGTCGTCGTAGGAATCGCTGTCCGACAACGCTTTCTGGAAAATACTCGGGTTGCTGGTGACGCCGACGACCGACTTGGTGTCGATGAGTTCCTGCAGGTTGCCGGACTTGATCCGATCCCGCGACAGGTCGTCCAGCCAGACGGATACACCCGCGGCGCTCAGCGCGGCGAGATTGGAATTCTGAGTCATGAGGTAGCTTCCTTATCTAGTGCTGCAGCGCTTTTCAGTTGTCCAGCGCCCGTTCGGCGGCGGCGACCACGGCTTCGTGGGTAAAGCCGAACTCCTTGAACAGGGTCTTGTAGTCCGCGGACTCCCCATAGTGCTCAATCGACACGATCTGTCCGCAGTCCCCGACCAGCTTGTGCCAGCTCTGCGCCACACCCGCTTCGACGGCGACACGAGCCGAAACCGCCGGCGGCAGGACGCTGTCGCGGTAGTCCTCGGGCTGGGACTCGAACCACTCCACGCACGGCATCGACACCACCCGCGCAGTAACGTCCTTGTCCGCCAGCGCTTTCTGAGCCGCAACGGCGATCTGCAGTTCCGATCCCGTGGCGATCAGCACCACGTCCGGCTGACTGCCGCCGTCGTCACCCAGCACGTAACCGCCGCGGGCCACGCCGTCGATGCTGGTGCCCTCCAACACCGGCACGCCTTGTCGGGTGAGGATCAGCCCGACCGGTCCGCTGCCGTTGCCGCGGGCCAGAATGGTGCGCCAAGCGTAGGCGGTTTCGTTGGCGTCGCCGGGACGCACCACCGACAGGTTCGGGATGGCGCGCAGCGCCGCGAGGTGCTCGATCGGCTGATGGGTCGGGCCGTCCTCGCCGAGGCCGATCGAGTCGTGGGTCCACACGTAAATGGTGTCGATATCCATCAGCGAGGCCAACCGCACCGACGGGCGCATGTAGTCGGAGAACTGAAGGAACGTACCGCCGAACGCGCGGGTCGGGCCGTGCAGCACGATGCCGGACAGGATGGCACCCATCCCGTGCTCGCGGACACCGAAGTGCAGCACCCGGCCATACCAGTCCGCGTCGTACTTTTTCGTGGAGATCGACGGTGGCCCGAACGAGTTGGCGCCCTCGATGTCGGTGCTGTTGCTGCCGCCCAGGTCGGCCGAACCGCCCCAAAGTTCGGGCAGTTTGGATCCGAGCGCGCCGAGCACTTTGCCGGACGCTTTGCGGGTGGCCAGCTCGTCGGAGCCGGGCTCCCAGTGCGGCAGGTCATCGTCCCAGCCGTCCGGCAGCTCTTCGGCCGTCAGCCGGTCCAGCAGCGCCTTGCGTTCGGGTTCGCGCTGCGCCCAAGCGTCGAACTCCGGCTGCCAGCGGTCGTGGGCCTCTTTGCCGCGGTCCACCAGCTTGCGGGTGTGTGCGAGAACCTCGTCGCTGACTTGGAACGTCTTGTCCGGATCGAAACCGAGCACCTTCTTGACCTCGGCCACCTCCTCGTCGCCGAGAGCCGAGCCGTGCGCGTCTCCGGTGTTCATCGCATTGGGCGCCGGCCAGCCGATGATGGTCCGCAGCTCGATGAACGACGGCCTATCGGTGACAGCCTGCGCGTTGCGGATGGCCTCTTCGATGGCGACCACGTTCTCGCCGCCCTCGATCTGCTGCACGTGCCAGCCGTAGGCGCGGTAGCGCGCGGCGGTGTCCTCGCAGAGCGCGATGTTGGTGTCGTCCTCGATCGAGATCTCGTTGTGGTCGTAGAACACGATGAGGTTGCCGAGCTGTTGGACGGCGGCCAGCGACGATGCCTCCGACGACACTCCTTCTTCGATGTCACCATCGGAGGCGGTCACGTAGATGTAGTGGTCGAACGGGCTGGTTCCCGGGGCGGCGTCCGGATCGAACAGACCCCGTTCATAGCGCGAGGCCATCGCCATCCCGACCGCCGACCCGAAGCCCTGTCCGAGCGGGCCGGTGGTGATCTCAACGCCTCTGGTGTGCCGGAACTCCGGATGCCCTGGCGTCTTGGAGTGCCAGGTACGGTACGCCTCGATATCGGACAGCTCGAGGCCGAACCCACCGAGATAGAGCTGAATGTACAGGGTCAGGCTGGTGTGGCCGTTCGACAGCACGAACCGGTCGCGGCCCAGCCAGGCGGTGTCGCTGGGGTCGTGTCGCATCGTCCGCTGAAACAGCGTGTACGCCAGCGGCGCGAGACTCATCGCCGTACCAGGATGGCCGTTGCCGACCTTCTGGACCGCGTCGGCGGCGAGCACCCGGATGGTGTCGACCACCTTCGAGTCGATCTCACTCCAGTCGTCGGGGTGGTGCGCTTGGGTGAGAGCGGAAATGTCTTTGTCTTCAAGTGTGGTCACAAGCTCAGTCCTCAGGTCGACAGGCTGGTCCATCTCCACCCTAATGCGGGATCGCGGAGCTGGCTGGAGAACAACTTTCGGCTTACCACTTTCAGGCGTCATCGAAACGGCAACCTGTGCGCCTTCCCGGTTGTTTGTTGGGAATTTGTGGTGAATCGACCCTACGATTCGGCTGCGGAGGGCGCCCGGTCTACCATCGTCTGTAGTAGAAGCTGCGCGCTGCTGCGATTCCGAGGAGATTTTTGCGTGAGCGTTCGCGGGCGCCTCGCGCCGGGCCGAAGTCGGGCCATCCCGCACAAACTGCTCGCTTACCTGGCGTTGACGAAGCCACGGGTCATCGAGCTGCTCTTGGTTACCGCCATTCCGGCGATGCTGCTGGCCCACCGGGGCACGGTCCATCCGCTGCTCATTCTCGACACGTTGATCGGCGGCATGCTCGCCGCGGCCGGCGCGAACACTCTGAACTGCGTGGCCGACGCGGACATCGACAAATTGATGCAACGAACGGCGCGACGGCCGTTGGCGCGGGCGACCGTACCGACCGGCCACGCCCTGGTGTTCGGCGTGGCACTGAGTGTCGGTTCCTTCTGCTGGCTGTGGTGGACCACCAATCTGCTGTCGGGATTGCTGGCCGTCGCCACCATCGCCTTCTATGTCTTCGTCTACACACTGGTGCTCAAGCGCCGCACGTCGCAGAACGTCGTCTGGGGCGGGGCGGCGGGTTGTATGCCGGTGATGATCAGCTGGTCGGCGGTCACCGGTGGCATTGGCTGGCCGGCGCTGGCGATGTTCGCGATCATCTTCTTCTGGACGCCGCCGCACACCTGGGCGTTGGCTATGCGCTACAAGGATGACTACAAAGCGGCCGGCGTGCCGATGCTGCCCGCGGTGGCGACTGAACGCCAAGTGACCAAACAGATTCTCATCTACACCTGGTTGACCGTGCTGGCGACGCTGCTGCTGGGGTTGGCGGCGGGGTGGCTGTACGCGTCGGTCGCTGTGCTGGCCGGAACCTGGTTCCTGGCGATGGCCCATCAGCTTTATGCCGGGGTGCGCCGGGGCGAGCCGGTCAAGCCGCTGCGGCTTTTCCTGCAGTCGAACAACTATCTGGCGGTGGTGTTCTGCGCGCTGGCGCTCGACTCCGCAATCGCCTTGCCGACGCTGTTATGACTGAAGACTCGACATCCTGTAGTACTACTTCGCCTAGTAGCACGCCGTTTCGATACCCCATACCCCCGCGCTGTATTTCGCTGTCCGATCGATTAGTCCATGATGAGCGGCGTGCTGGAGTTTACTGACGCGCGACTTCGGGGCCTTCCGACGTGACGCTGCGGGTTGTCCCGGAGGGTTTGGCGGCCGCGGCTGCCCAGCTGGAGGCGCTGACGGCGCAGCTGGCCGCCGCGCATGGC
>NZ_JBARMY010000102.1:0-17371 GCF_049802695.1 Mycobacterium sp. | reverse complement strand
GATCAGAAGCCCGCAGGAAGACGGCCCCCGGAGAACTCTCCGGGGGCCGTTTGCCGTCGGTACGCGAGTCCGCTGCGTCGGTTTAAGGGCTCGGCCCGTCGGTCGAATGACTTCGCGAAGGATCGAGTAGGGCGGTGAGCGGCTGATGAAGCCAGCCGCGAGCGGCGGCAGCTGGGAGCGGTGGTGCAACAGCCGGTCCGCCACGTCCGGATTGCGGGCGGCGTGCATCAAGAAATCGGTCTTGATGAGCAGCCAGTCCCGATCAAGCAGCGGGGTCGACGTCACCCCGCTTCATCGCCGACTCGACGGACCCAGCACTGGCGGCGTCAGCGAGTGCCCGTCCTACCTGTTCGGTGATGATCTCGGCGCGTTGGTCGTAGCGCATGAAGAACAGTTCGTCGAGGCTGGCGAACTGGGAGTCGAACGCACCTCGGGTATAGCCGGCCCCAGTGCATACGTCTTCGATGCGAACCCGCCCGAAACCCTTTTCCACGAATACCTGATAGGCGGCGTCAAGCAGCCGCACTCGCGTCTCGGCGCGGCGTTTCGTCACCCGAGCCGGCTTGCAGCTGCTTTGGCGCCGGCCGTTCGCATTACCGACGCAATCTGAATGCGATTTTGAAGTGATCCCCTAGTCTGGTTATCACTCGGCTGCGAAGGCGACTCACTCCCGACAGTCATAGTCGCCATGCAGCGAATGGCAGCACCCAATGACGCGGAACGCCAAGCCAGCATCTGCCCGCCGGACTTCGTCGGTTCGCGCTCCGACGAGCGCAACCGGCCCCTACAGTCGAACGGCGCATCCGCCCTGCCGTCGAACCGTTTGGGAGAGCCGCTGATGAGTTGGTGGATTGTTAAATACATCCCATCTTGGGTGCTGCTCATCGGTCTAATTGTGCTGATCGCAGGCGGAGCGGCATTGACACAGGGGTATTTGCGTCGGCGGTACCCAGTCTTAAAAGGTGACGCGCACAACGATGTCACCAAGTTCACCTACGGCTTCATCGGATTCGTCTATGCCTTCTTCGTCGGATTCGTCGTTTCCTCCATGTGGGGTCAGAACAACGCCGCGGATGCTAACGCACGTGCCGAAGGCGCAGTCGCGGCGCAAATGGCAAGCGAAGCAGTCATGTTCGAGACCGCAGATAAAGACCGCATCCGGCGGAACCTGCTGACATATGAACAAGCAGCCATCGCGGAATGGCCTCAAGCCGGGAAGAGTCGATCATCAGATGCCGACACCGCCTTGGCCCGCCTATACAGCGCGTACGACGGGGTCACCGCGAAGACAAACACCCAAAAGACAATGCTTGCGACGTCGTATTCCAACCTCGACAAGGTCAGTCAGGCACGCACCGTGCGACTGCTCACCGCCCGCGAAGACTCCGGACTCCCCTGGCCGTTCTGGGCGGTCATCTTCGTGACGAGCAGTATGGTCCTCGGCACCGCAATCATCTATGGGGTCGAAAAACCCATCCTCCACTACCCAATGGTGGCCATCGTCGGCCTCATCGTCGCCACGAATCTCTTCCTCATCGTGGAACTGGCGCACCCCTACGTCGGTGCGGTATCAACAAGCTCGGATCCATTGCAACAAGTGGCCGCGGAGCTATCGCACTAATGGAGGCACGAGTCACGCGGCCATCCACAAAGGGTGGCTGATACGCAAAAGCGTTCGAGGCTCTCAGCTTTCACGATCTGCGCCACTCCTACGCCACCGGCGCACTCCGGGCAGGCGTGAGCCTGAACCGAAACCCGCTGTTATTCCCGACGGTCATCGGGCCATCCCGAGTCGTGCACGTGGTCGGGGAAGGCGTCTTGGACATGGCCGCCGCGTAAGCTGCCGTCCATGTAGGCGGCCCGGCAGGCGGAGTGGCCGACCTTTCCGCTGGAGGTGCGTGGGATCGAACCGGCCGGCACCAGCAGCACGTCGCGCGCGGTGATGCCGTGGCGCGCTGCGACCGCGGCGCGGATATCGTCGGCGATCGATTGGGTGTCGGATTTGTGCGCGCCGGGGGCGCGTTCGCCGACGACGACCAACTGCTCGGAGGAGTCCTGCGGGTCGCGATTGAGTCCCGAGTGCGGATTGTCCAACACCTGGGACGGAAGCTGGTTGGCCGGCACTGAGAAGGCGGCCACGTACCCGGCACGGAGCGCACGGCTGGCCTCCTGCGCGGTGTACTCCAGGTCTTGCGGATAGTGGTTGCGGCCGTCGACGATCACCAGGTCCTTGACCCGGCCGGTGACATACAGCTCGCCGCCGAAGTAGGTGCCGTAGTCGCCGGTGCGCATCCACTGGCCGTCGTCAGGGACACCCTCGGCGTGCGAGGGGCTGGCCCGCGATTGGAGAACGTTGCCGAAGGTGTCCTGGGTGTCCTGCGCGCGGCCCCAGTAGCCCGAACCGATGTTGGCGCCGTGCAGCCAGATCTCGCCGATGTGGCCGTCGGGTTGTTCGGTGGCGGTGTCGGAATCGACGATGGCAGCCCACTGGTCGATCGAGACCACGCCACACGCCACCTGTGGGACGGCCGTGGGTGCATCGTCGGCAACCGTGCGGAAGCGGCCGCGGGTCAGTTCGTCGCGGTCCACGTGGATGGTGGTGGCCTTTTGCTTCATGTCGGTGGTGGAGACGAACAGCGTCGCCTCCGCCATGCCGTAGGACGGCTTGATGGCGGTGGCTGGAAGCCCATAGGGAGCGAACGCCTCGTTGAACTTGCGCATTGACGCGGTGGAAATCGGCTCGCTGCCGTTGAGCAGGGCGAACACGTTGCTCAGGTCGAGTTCGGGCTCACCGTCTTTGGGCAGGCCGCGCAACGCAGCGTGCTCGAAGGCGAAGTTCGGCGCCGCCGAGAAAGTTGGGCCATCGTCGTCAGCCAGGACCGCGAGCTCCCGCATCCACCGGATGGGGCGGCGCACGAAGGCGGTCGGGCTCATGATCGTGATGGAGTGTCCGATGACCGACGGAACCATGGCGGTGACCAGGCCCATGTCGTGAAACAGCGGCAGCCACATCACGCCCCGCTGACCCTCTTCGACCTGCAGTGCGGTGATGAGCTGCGCCAGGTTGGTGGCCACCGCCCGGTGGGTGATCTGCACACCGGCAGGGGCGCGCGTGGACCCGGAGGTGTATTGCAGGTAGGCGATGGCGTCGGGGTCGGCCGGTGGCGGCTGCCAGGTTTGGGCGACCTCGTCGGGGATGGCGTCCACGGCGATGACGCGTGGTCGTTCCTTGGGCGGACGGTGGTGGTGAAAGAACTTGCGAACTCCTTCAGCGGAGTCGGTAGTGGTCAGGATCACCGAGGGCGTGCAGTCGTCGAGAACCGTGTGCAGCCGGCCCATGTGCCCAGGTTCCGCGGGGTCGAACAGCGGCACCGCAATGACGCCGGCGTACAGCGCGCCGTAGAACGCCACCATGTAGTCCAGACCCTGCGGAGCCAGGACGGCGACGCGGTCGCCGGGCTGGGTGACCTGCTGCAGGCGGGCCCCGACGGCGCGGTTGCGGGCACCGAACCGGGACCAGGTCAGGTCCTTGTACACACCATCGCGTTCGGTAGAGAAGTCGAGGAAGCGGTAGGCCAGGCGATCCCCACGCATCTGGACCCACCGCTCCACATGACGGACGAGGCTGCCGTGGTCCGGTAACTTGATCCGCCCTGTTTTTCGGTCGATGAACGGGTTGGGCACTGGCATATCAACTCTCCTGTCGCGCGTGTACAGCGGACGGAGCCGGTCTTTTCGCCAGCCCTCAACCCAAACCTCACAGATCTTACCGAGGTATGCACTGCCCACCGACGGACCCGTTCGACAGCCGTGGCCGCCGTCCGGCGAGCGCTTTCACTTCAAAGCGCAACGAGCCCCTCGTGGACGACCCTTGTCCCCCGATCCGTTCCATGGGTTCCGTTACCGACGCTAATGTTCCCAGAGTGTTCCAAAGGGCATAAATATGGCCCCCCGAGGAGTGAAGCATCCCGCGTTTGATGCATACCTCCTACCTTGGGGAAGGCGCATGTCATGCCGAGCAAGTACGACCCGGAGACGCGGGCCACGGCCGTCCGTCTGGTGCTGGAGCATCGCGATGAGTATCCGAGCGAGTAGGGCAACCACGGCGGCGTCGAAGCGGTTGGGGATGAACGCCGAGACGCTGCGTAATGGATCCGCCAGCAGCAGGTCGACGACGGCGATCGGGACGGGGCACAGCCTCTTCGTCGATTCGACGTCTTCGAGTTGTTGACACCGCTTCTCGGCCGTCAACGCCGCGCAGTGATGATTGACGGACCTGGACACGGCCCCAGCCGGCCGCCAGGTGCGCTGTTCACCGGCACTGCGTGCGCCCGCGCGGCCGCGCGGGTCCTAGAACACCTTGGCATCACCGACCCGGTGGACTGGGTGGGGTGTGCGTGGGGCGGCCACGTAGGGCTTGAGATCGCTGCAGACGAGCCCCACCGCATCCGCACTCTGACTACTTTCCGGACCCCCTTCAAGCGCTGTCGATCTCCAAGCGGCTACCCACTACTCGCTCTTTACCGTCTGGCGGGACCGGTCGCCCCGATCAGAAACGCACTCACCGACACCCCGCTCGGCCCGCGAGCCGTCGCAACGCAGCCCGACCTGTCTCGTCGCGTGATGGCCGCGTTCAGTGATGCCGACCGATCGGCGATGTTCACTGCGATCCGGTCGGCGATGGTGCGCCGCCCGACGTTCACCCGGTTGGCCGCCGTGGCCACCCCCACGCTGATGATCGCCAGCCGTGACGACCCGCTTTGGACCGCCGATATGGCGGGCCGCCGTGGCGCAGATGCGGATGGCCGCTTGGTTATCGGTGCCCGGGAAGGGTCACATTGCACCGCTGCTGATCGAGCCTGAGCTGGTGGCGAGCACGATCTCGGAGTTCTGGAGTGCCCCGACTGAGTACATCAACGCTCGGCTGACCGCCTAGGGAACTTCGCTTCGATGATCCGTCGAGCCCCGCCGAGGTGGTTTACCAGCTCCGAAGGGCTGTCGACGCACACAGGATCGCTCGTCACAGATGCGAAACTGGCTCGTGCACGCTTGCGTGCGATGGGGTCGGTGTGGCAATCAGCAGGTGGGATGCGTTGTCGCCCTGATCGATTCGACGGTGTTCAACCGTGAGTCCTGCGCCGCACAGCGTGTCGATCACCTGTGGCACCGGACGGAGGTGAAAGCCGTGGCCGGTGAATGGCATCCTTGCCATCGCGTCCGGGTCGGCCAGTCCAATGACGATCCGACCCGAGCTTCCTACCACCCGAGCGAGCTCGGTGAACGCACAATCCAGCTCAGCTATGAAGTAGATGGTATTGACGGTAAGGATGCCGTTCAGTGCGCCATCGGTGAAGGGCAGCTGCGTTAACGACGCATTATGCAACGTCAGCCGCCCGGCCGCGATGTCGCGCCGATATCGATGTGCCGCGTTGCGGAGCATTGTGTCCGACACCTCAACGCCGTGGACCCGGCCCGATTGACAGACGCTGCCGAGCAGGAATTTCAGCCCGACGCCACCCCCGAACCCGACGTCGGCGACCACCGCCGCCGCACCGGGTTGCAGCGCTTGTACGGCGGCGCTCACCAAGCTTCGGTTACCTCGATTGAGCGCCAAACCGACTAACCGCCCGCGCAGACCACTGGGATGGCCCAGCTGCTTAGCGATACCGGTCATGATGGCGCCCCGGACGTCCATCAAACGACCGTACCGGCACGGGTTCTGATATCGCACCGGATGACAAGCTCCCTGAGCAGAAGCCGACTACGCTTACCACCAGATCGGACAGCACACACCGGTCACACGTAACGAGGTGTGCGTGAAACCCGGGATGGTTCCCTTTCGTCCGTACCGACGAGCCGACGACGCAAAAGGTGACGTCGACACAGGCCGACCACGCCAGCTGCAGAGCGAGCTGCCGGTGCATTCGGCGACACACCTGCTGAAGTATCCGCGATCGGCCATCCCTACCCGCCTGCCGACCTCTCGCACGGAGCATGCATCGCGGCCAGCAGGGTGCGCGCTTCTGCTATGCGCGTTCGATACTTTATTCCTGCACGGTGTGCCCGGTACGCCGGCGCTCGATCGTGGTCAGGCGCCCGAGTTGTGCCGAGGTCGTGCGCCACGTCATGCGGCGACGTTTTAGCTCGGCATGGCGCCGGTCGATCACCGTCTTGCACATTCTTCGCGCATAGGACTACCGCTTCACCGCCCATTTACGGCGCTGGTAACGCGAGGCCAATCTAGACGGGCCGCCTGGAGCGCTCGGCTGTGGCCGCGTCGTCGTCGCGGTGCTCCGCTCTTAGCAGCAGGGACCGTACCAGCGGACGCGGTCCATAAGGCCGAAGCAGTTGACTGGCCGGGCGCGGACGAACTGTCTGCGGCCACCAGAACCAACGTCCGAGCAGCGCGGCGATAGACGGCGTCATGAACGCCCGCACGACCAAGGTGTCGAACAACAGGCCCAGCCCGATGGTGGTGCCGATCTGACCGATAATCCGCAGATCGCTGACCACCATCGAGCCCATCGTGAAAGCGAAGACCAGGCCCGCCGATGTCACGACTTTACCGGTACCAGCCATTGCGCGGATGATGCCGGTGTTTATGCCTGCGGCTATTTCCTCCCTGAACCGGGATACCAACAACAGGTTGTAGTCAGACCCCACCGCCAACAGGATGATCACCGACATGGCAAGCACCATCCAGTGCAATTTGATGCCCAGAACATACTGCCAGACGAGCACCGACAGCCCAAACGATGCACCTAATGAAAGTGCCACCGTACCCACGATGACTAGCGCGGCGATAAAACTTCGCGTGATGATAAGCATGATCATAAAAATAAGGCAGAGCGCAGCAATTCCCGCGATCAAAAGATCGTATTTGGAGCCGTCTCGCCAGTCCTTAAAAGTCGACGCGGTGCCGGCGAGATAGATTTTGGCGCTCGCCAGAGGTGTGCCCTTGAGCGCCTCCGCGGCCGCCCTCGCTATTTTGTCGATACTCGCTACGCCCTCGGACGTCGCGGGATCGCCCCTATGCGAAATGATGAATCGAGCCGCTTTCCCGTCTGGCGACAGGAAGGAATTCATCGCGCGCTGAAAATCCTTATTCTCAAAAATTTCCGGAGGCAAATAAAAGGAATCGTCGTTCCTCGCGGCGTCGAACGCCTTCCCCAATGCGGTGGCATCCTGGCTCATGTCGTCCATCTCCGCGAAGATCCCGGACATGGTGCTGTGCATGGTCAGCATCATGGTCTGCATGCTTCGCATGGTCGCCATCATCGGCGGAAAGAACTGGAGCATCTGCGGCATGAGCGCATCCAGTTGAGCGAAGTTTTTGACGAGATCATGCAGCTTATCGCTAATCTCGTCAATACCGTCGACTGAATCAAAAATGGATCTCAGCGACCAGCAGATGGGAATATCGTAGCAGTGCTTTTCCCAGTAGAAGTAGCTGCGGATAGGCCTCCAAAAATCCTCGAAATCCGCGATGTGATCTCTCAGTTCTTCCGTGATTCCCGCCAAGTCACGCGTTTCGCCGATCATGCGATGAGTCGCGTTGGTGAGCTGTTGCATCAGGCCGTACATGCGTTGCATTTGGTTAATCATGCCTGACATCTCGTCGGCCTGCTTGAGCATGTCGTTCATGCTGTTCTTCTGAAACTCCAGCGTTTGTTGCTGGCTGGCGCTCTGCATGCTGAGCAGAAACGGTATCGACGTGTGTTCGATCGGGGTTCCCTCGGGCCGGGTCACGCCCTGGACACGAGAAATTCCTCGAACACGGAAAACTCCCCTGGCTAATTTGTTCAATACCAAAAAGTCCGCCGGATCGCGCATATCGTGATCCGATTCGATCAGCAGGATTTCGGGCATCATTCGCGACTGGGAAAAGTGGCGATCAGCAGCCGCATACCCCAAATTGGCTGGAATATCTTTGGGAATGTAGAGCCGGTCGTTGTAGCTTGTTTTATAGCCCGGCAATGTCAGTAGGCCGATCAGTGCGATCGCGCACGTGGCAGCCAGAATGGGCACGGGCCAGCGGACAATCGCCGTGCCGACCCGCCGCCATCCGCGAACCCCTATCCTGCGCTTAGGGTCGAATAACCCGAACCGGCTTCCGACGGCAAGAACCGCAGGAACAAGCGTCAGGGCGACCACGACTGCAACGAGCATGCCCACTGCGCACGGGATGCCCAGACTCCGGAACATGGGCATTCGGGCAACGCTCAGGCAGAAGACTGCCCCTGCGATCGTCAAACCGGAAGCCAAGACAACGGGAGCGACCCCGCGGTAGGTGGTGTTGTAGGCCGTTTCCGGGTTCTCGCCGGCCTGGCGTGCCTCTTGATACCGCCCGATGAAGAATATCCCGTAATCTGTTCCGGCCGCGATCGCGAGGGACGTCAGTAGGTTAGTGGCGAATGTGGAGAGTACAAGAATATTGTTATGGGCGAGGAATGCGACGATTCCCCGCGCCGCCGCTAATTCGATCCCAACCATCACCAACAACAGAAGCACGGTGATGACCGAACGGTAGACAAGGAGCAGCATCGTGAAGATCATCGCGACCGTTACTACGGTTATCTTCAGAATAGATTTGTTACCACTGCGTTGCATATCCGCAACCAGCGATGCCGGACCGGTGACATAGACCTTGACCCCGGGAGGCGGTGGCGTCCGCTTTGCGATGTCGCGGACCGCGGCCACGGATTCTTCCCCCAAGGTGGTGCCTTGGTTGCCGGCCAGATTCAGTTGCACATATGTGGCCTTACCATCGCTGCTTTGCGCGCCGGCCGCCGTGAGTCGATCTCCCCATAAATCCTGTACATGCTGCACATGCTTCGGATCGTTTCTTAACTCATGAATCAATCCGGCATAGTATTCGTGAGCGTCGTCCCCGAGCGGCTGTTGCCCCTCTAGCACGATCATTGCGAAACTGTCCGAGTCTGATTCTTTGAAGTCTTTACCCATGCGCATCATGGCCCGCACCGACGGTGCGTCTTCGGGACTCATCGGTACCGAATGCTCTTGCCCGACTCGCTCGAGCGATGGAACTGCCAGCGTCACAATCAGCACCAGCGCGACCCAGGCCACGATGATCAACACGGAAAATCTGCGGATCGTCGGTGCCATGAAGGGCGCCTGGGGGCGTTCAGTGCTCATGCGGACTTCAACAGGCAGCAGGTAAACGCGTTCACGTTCACTGTCTCAGCAACAAGGAACGAGCCACCGACCGGGGCGCTAGCGGCCGAAGTAGGGCGCTGGCGGGCCGGGGGCGCACTTGTTGCGGCCACCAGAACCAGCGTCCTAGCAGCGCGGCGATGGATGGTGTCATGAAGGCGCGGACGACTAACGTGTCGAACAGCAGACCGAGGCCGATGGTGGTTCCCACCTGACCGATCACGACCAGGGCGCTGGCCAGCATGGACATCATGGTGAAGGCGAAAACCAGGCCGGCGGACGTCACGACTTTGCCGGTCCCGCCCATCGCGCGGATGATGCCCGTGTTGATTCCGGCAGGTATTTCCTCTTTCATCCGTGAGACCAGCAGCAGATTGTAGTCAGACCCCACTGCCAAAAGAATGATCACGGACATCGCGAGCACCACAAAGTTTATTTGTATGCCCAGAACATACTGCCAGACGAGCACTGAGAGCCCGTATGATGCGCCCAGCGAAAGCGCCACTGTACCCACGATAACCAAGGCGGCCACAAAACTTCGCGTCACGATCAGCATGATGAGGAAAATAAGGCAGAGTGCAGCGATTCCCGCGATTAGAAGATCGTATTTGGAGCCGTCCACGAGGTCTTTCACAGTCGCTGCAGCGCCGGCGAGGTAAATATTGGCGTCTTCTAGCGGAGTCCCCTTGAGCGCCTCCTCGGCCGCGATGTTTATCTCTTCAACCCGTGAGATGCCCTCGGCCGTGGCGGGATCGCCGCTTTGTTGAATGAGCATACGGACGGCTTTCCCATCCGGCGAAAAGAACACTTTCATGACTCGTTGGAAGTCTTTGTTTTTGAAAACCTCCGGCGGCAAGTAGAAAGAATCGTCGTTTTTGGCGGTGTCGAAAGCCTTCCCCATGGCTGTCGCGTTATTGCTCGAGTCTTCCATTTGGCTGAACATCCCTGACATGGTGCTGTGCATCGTTAGCATCATGGTCCGCATGTTCTTCATGGTCGCGATCATCGGCGGCAACTGGGTGGCCATTTGCGGCATGAGCGAATCTAGCTGATCGAGATCTTTGATGAGACTTTGCATCTTATCGCTAATCTCGTCAACACCGTCGAGTGTATCCCATATGGACCTCAGCGACCAGCAGATGGGAATGTCGTAGCAGTGCTTTTCCCAGTAGAAGTAGCTGCGAATTGGCCGGAAGAAATCCTCGAAATCTGCGATGTGATCCCGCAATTCATCGGTGATGGCGTTAATTTCTTTCGTCGCAGTAATCGTTTGATGAGTCGTGTTCGTGAGTTGTTGTATGAGGTCATTCATGCGCTGCATTAGGTTGATCGTTGTGGCCAGCTCGCTGGCTTGCGTACCCAAGTCGTTCATGCGGTCTTTCATAAACTGCAAATTTTGCAGCTGGCCTGCCTGTGACATGCTGAGCATGAACGGGATCGACGTATGCTCGATCTGGGTCCCTTCGGGCCGAGTGATGGCCTGCACCATGGAAATGCCCGGGACGGCGAAGACGCCCTTGGCTAGTTTGTTCAGCACCAAAAAATCCGCCGGATTGCGCATATCATGATCGGCCTCGATCAATAGGATGTCGGGCATCATCATTCGCGACTGGGTAAAATGACGCTCTGCGGCCGCGTACCCCTGATTGGCGGGGATATCTTTCGGGATATACCTTTGGTCGTTGTAGCTGGGTTTATATCCCGGCAGTGTCAGTAGTCCTATCAGCGCGATCGCGCACGCCGCGGCGAGAATGGGCGCGGGCCACCGAACGATCGCGGTGCCGACCCGCCGCCATCCGCGTGCCCTGATCTTCCGCTTGGGCTCGAACAGACGGAAACGGCTTCCGACAGCAAGAACTGCTGGAACCAACGTAAGCGCAACCGCGACTGCGACCAATATGCCCACCGCGCAAGGGACACCCAAAGGTTGGAAATAGGGCAGTCGGGTAAAGCTCAGGCAGAAAACCGCTCCGGCGATAGTCAAACCGGAAGCCAGGACAACCTTAGCGACGCCGCGGTATGCAGTGTAGTAGGCCGTTACCCGATCCTCGCCGGCCTGACGGGCCTCTTGATACCGTCCGAAGAAGAATATCCCGTAGTCCGTTCCAGCCGCGAGCCCGATGGATGCCAGCAGACTAACGGCGTAGGTAGTAAGACCAACGATCTGGTGATCGCCCAACAACGCGACGATTCCCCGGGCCACCTGCAATTCTATGCCGACCATCACCAACAAAAGAATTACGGTGACAATCGAACGGAAGACGAGAAACAACATGATGAAGATCACTGCGACGCTTACGGCCGTAATTCTAACAACCGTCTTGTTGCCACTACTGACCATATCGGCCGCGAAAGCCGCCGGCCCGGTAACATAGGCCTTGATTCCGGGTGGGGGCGGGGTCCGGTTCACGATGTCCTCAACGGCTTGCACTGATTCGTTCGCCGAGTCCTGGCCTAAGTTACCGGTGAGGCTCATTTGAACATATGCGGCCTTACCATCGGCGCTTTGCGCGGCGGCCGCCGTGAGTGGATCCCCCCAGAAATTCTGGATGTGCTGCACGTGCTTGGGATCGTCTGCCAATTGACGAATCAAACGATCGTAGTACCGATGGGCATCGTCGCCGAGGAGTTGCTGACTCTCCAAGACGATCATCGTCACACTGTCTGAATTAGATTCCCTGAAATCCGCACCCATGCGCGTCATCGCCTTGAACGACGGTGCGTCCACGGGACTCAGCGATACTGAATGCTCTTTCGCGACCTGCTCCAGCGGGGGAATGCCAATACTCATCATGACGTCGATCGCTAACCACGCCAAGATGATGAGAACCGAAAATCGATGGATCGTCCGCGCTACGAATGGTAACGCGGTATGTTCGTCGCCCGTTCGCTCGTCGCTCATGCGGCCTTCAGCAGGCAGAAGGTAAAGGCGTTCACTTCGTTCGATACTCGTTCGGCTTTGACTTCACCGTCCACCAAGATGCGGCAGCCAATACTGTCACTATCGCCCTGCGCGACGACATTTCCCGCGACCGCCGCCTGGGTGATCGCGAGCTTCAACGACCACGGCAGGCTTGCTCCCTTAACAACCTTCGGGTCACCATCGACGTCGAAATAGCTGATGCTGGCCACGGTGCCTGGAGGGCCGAAGACTTCGTACGTCAGCTGCTTGGGGTCGAAAGGTTTGGTGTCATTGATTCTGCTGTCGGCATACGAAGGACGCTTCTCAGCGCCGAAGATGCCGTGCAACCGCCACACAGTGAATCCTCCAGCACCGATCACCACCAGGATGATCAGCAGTATCCACAGCCGCTTCAGAAGCCGGAAAATCGCAAATCCCCTTCACCGGTTCCATACCCGGCGCCAAGTCATCCGCTCGAACGTCAAGCACATATCGGCCGCGACACGCCATGGGGCGGCACCTCGAATGCGGTGGCGTCGCAGGCTAGCCGTGCGGCGGTCACCTTTAATGAGCGGCGCCTTGGCGAACTTGACCCGATCTTGACCCGATCTTGACGAGTAAACCATGTCGGCGACCTCCATATCGGGTGTTTCCCAACGTGATATGGATCGTAGTGCGTACCGCGTGCGTGAAAGGACGGTTTCGTCGCCGGCGTCCAACTTACGAACCCGTCGCGCGCGTTATCCTCGGGCGGTGCGGCAGCACACCTTCCAGCCCGCCCGCACAGCAGAGAAAAGCGCCAACGCGCGGCGGCAAGCATAGAAGCCGTGCGCTCGCGAGCCCTGGAGAGGGGTGTCGCGTGGGTGACATTGACCGGGGTCGCCAACCGCGCTGGGGTCCACTATCCCGCCGTGGGCCGCTACTTCATTTCTCACAATGAGGTGCTCCTTGCATCTTGCGGCCGAAGGTCGGGTACGGGGGTCGGGCAGTGTGTGTGAGAGGTTGCGCGAGCCCGGCTCGATGTCGCCGGCGCGGGTCGCCGAGACGTTAGCCAACAATCTGGCCGCCGACCCGTCTTCTGCGACCTGCTCGCCAACCCTCACCTGCACCTCGAAGACGAGGTGGATCTCGACAGGGTTTGTCCAGATCAGGCGGACCAGCGCGCTGCCGTGATGTCGGGCGCGGGTGCGATCGAACAAGCGTTATCGCCGCTGGGCGCTCGGTCGCGCTCGAAGTCCTTCGTGCCGCCTATTCATTGGCGGCCCCTTTGTGGCAGTCGCCCACCCGCGAGCTCAGCCCTGTTCAAGGACTGTGGGGGTGCGGCGTGAACTTCATCTTGCCGCCGGCCGACGCGAATGAAGTCTCCGGCTGGGGCCAACACGACGGCCAGGTGTCCCGGTGCTTTCGCGGCACCGACGCGGAATCAAGGTCCGAGTCGATATAGCGTGCTCGCAGAACAATGCGGTTCTTCGACAAGGACACAATGGCCGCTAGGCCGGAACGCGTCTTCATGCCATTCGAAAGTCGTCACCGCCGGAACCCTGCGCCGCGCACCAATTACTGAGCTGTGTCAGGATCCTGATAGGTCGCATCAGGGACTTCGTCGAAAATCGGACCGATCTTGTGGGCCTCCGGTATGTTTTGCCCAACTCATGTCAACCAGACGGTCTGGAGAACCGATGAGCGTCAATCCATTTGACGACGACAACGGCAGTTTCTTCGTCTTGGTCAACAACGAGGAACAACACAGCCTGTGGCCGGCCTTCGCCGACGTTCCAGCCGGCTGGCAGGTGGTTTACGGCGAAGCGGACCGCGCTGCATGTCTGGCGTACATCGAACAAAACTGGACCGATATACGGCCGAAGAGCCTGCGGCAGAGGCTGGAAGAGGGCCGAGGTCTTGTTACGTAACCCTGTGGGTTCAGGCAGTCCGATGGAACTTGATGACCGGACGCTTTCGCTGACGCGCGGCCGGCTAAACATATGGGGGTCTTCGCAAAGAACCGCGGTACCGGTAACGTCGACACCGTTGACTGGCCGGGTCTGAGAACGGCACGGGCCTCATAAATCGCGGTGTGAGCAAACGCGAACAGGAGGGGTCGCAATTCAACAACAACGGAAGTGCCACGGCGTTCCTTGGGCCGGAAGGCAGGGCCATGTTGCCAGTGTCCGACCACGTCGGGGAGGCCCTGTACGCCATAGAGACCGCCGTGATCGCGGGTTGGCTCACCGGGTGCGGAGCGTAGAGACGTCGGCACGGTCGGCGCCTTTGGCCGAAACCGCCGAATGCTTTCCGGCATCGCCGCTCTCGCCGAAGGAGATGTACCCGAAGCTCTCCGCCAAAGTTCGCTGGACTGCTCGCGGACCGTCTGGCCCGCACCATGTAGGACACACGGTAGGCCCTCGAAATCTCCTTTGCTGACGGCAATCTCAGCGGCGGCCTTCGAAAATAAGTGCGTGGCAACAGCGGCATCCGCATTATGGGAGATCGATCCGCTTTGGTAGGGAACCCTCGAAGGGTGCCTTGAGCTCGATTGAGCCTGCACCGCTACGGCAAAGGGATCTCAACCATCCAGTCAAACGGATCGGGTCGCCGACCGTATTGAATGTCGAGGAGGTGGTCGCGCAGTGCTAGGCTCTGCCGCCCTGGCAATCCGTCGGACACGGTAATTTCACAGTCCGAGCCCTTGATTCCAATAATTGGGTTCACCACTGCCGCGGTCCCCACTGCGAAGATCTCGCGAATCTTGCCAGAAATGCAGTACATTTTTAATTCGTCGAACGAAAATTTGCGTTCGACTGGCGTGAGCCCATGGGCCGTCGCCAGCGAAAGAATACTCGCTCGTGTTACCCCGTCTAAAATTGTTCCCAGGCCAGGAGTAACGAGCTCGCCCTCGGACGTTATGGCAAATATGTTCATGGTGCCGGATTCCTGGACATAGCCATCATTATCGAGGTACAACACAAGATCGCAGCCATGTGCCCCAGCTTCACTTTCCGGCACAAGATTTGACGAGTAGTTGCCGCCGAATTTGGCGCTTCCTGTACCACCCTGCCAGGCGCGAGGATACTTTCCTACCCATAGCCACATTCCGCGCATCCCACCTGGAAAGTATGGCGCTGCTGGGCTCGCGATAACCGCATAGGTGACAAGCTGACTTGGCCGGACCGCGAGTCCCACCTCTGCACCGAACATGAATGGTCTAAGATACAAACTGCGTTCACGATCGTCGGTGGGAACCCACGCACGGTCCACTTGCACAAGTGAAATCAGGCTCGACAGGAAGAGGTCGTCGCTCAACTGTGGAAGTGCCAACCTGGCAGCTGATTGGCGGAAGCGACGAGCATTGAGGAGCGGTCTGAACAGCCAAATGCTCCCGTTTGGCCGGCCATAAGCTTTCAAGCCCTCAAAGACACCCTGAGCATAGTGGAGCGCAACGCATCCCGGATGAAGGGAGAACGGTCTTAGCTCCGTGATACAAGCCCCGTGCCAACTCGTGTTTGCATCCCAGTAAATGACGGACATATGGTCGGAGAAAAAGCGACCGAACCCGGGGTCCGCCAAAATCTTAGCCCGCTCACCATCCGATAGTCGTGATCGGGAAACATCGATCCGAAAAACCCCGGACACAAGCTCTGCTTTCATTTATCGACATTCTGCTACTCCTGGCGAGACTCGTCGGTTCATACTAGCGGTGCATAGAAGTAGGTACGCCGTTTCTTTATGAGCCCGTTTGGACCAGGCCAGAAGAAGTCGGCAAAGCTTACTTCGGTCTCCGTTCCCCCCCGCACGGTGCCCTTGAAGCTACCTTCGACCGCGACTGTTCCAGGATTAGAAACGATCGACTCGACGTTGTGCACACCCGACTCGATGATGCGGTCATCTATGTAGAAGGACCTGATCGCCCCCCTTCCGCTCATATGGGCATAGCCGGGCCGGAAGTACTCGGCGTCAACTTCGAAGAGCGCGACAACCCCCTCGACATCGCCCTTATCGACCTCCGCGTAGTACTGTCGGACGAGATCGGTAAAAACTTCGTGCATCAGAATTCCTTGACACTTGCCGTTTGGACCGTTGATCAAGAAGCCGCGCATCGACTGGCCAGTACACGAGGATGAGTCTTCGTACCTCTGGAGACAGAGCGAATTGCGCGACGCCAAATTTCGGAGCGGTTGAAGCATCACCTTCTTTCAGAAAAGACATAACAGAGGGTCTCGAGAACTGACCCAAATGCCAGCATGACGGCATACGGGGTGCGCCAGTCGCGCGTAGGGATTTCTTCACCACAAGGTCGCCTCAAGCTTTCAATGAAAATTTGAGTTGTTGGCCATACAGACTGAGGGATTCCGCAGTCAACATATCTTCATGTCTGCAGTCGATCCAGTACTCTGTAATGTGGCCAGCAACATAAAGCCGCCAACTTTCCAGAGGAGGCGAGCTCCGAAACTTTTCATCCGGCAAAGCAGAAAAGATGATTACATCACCATCGAAAACACCGGGTTCGTGAGCTCGATGCAGCGCAAAGCTACTATTAAGATTGTGAACACCCAAATCGAAAAGCTGCTTGTATTGAGAAAACTCCACGGCTCCTCGTTCGCGAACTAGTTCTTCCACCTGCTCGTAGGTAAGCGGACCATCCTGTTCCGGAATATCTACACGGTAGAAACGCAAGACTTCTTCCAGTGCCTGGTTCTCGACTAAAGCATGGCTTGGTAAGGTGACGTTGCTGTCGATACTGGGTTGAGCGTCGAGAAGGATTAGGCGTGCGATTTCGCATCCGCGGCGCTGGAGCTCGACAGCGAGTTCATGCGCGACGACGCCTCCAAAAGACCAGCCGAGAAGATTATAGGGCCCGGTAGGGTAGGCCCCCTGGATTCTGTCGGCATAGTCTTTCGCCATATCGCGAATTGACCGAGGTTCAGCTTCTTCGCTCTGCCGAATACGTTGAATTCCGATGATCGGGCAGTCCAAGTAATTACCAAGAGCTTGATACGGCCAACTCACCCCGCTCCCGGGATGAACGCAGAACAGCGGAACGCCGGTACCCTTCTTGAGGATCTCAACAGGGACTACTTCCACCTCGCTGGCATGTCTGCCCAACTGCTGGCTCAAGCTTCTAACGGACGGTGCGTGGAACAAGGTGCGGACCGCCAGGCCGGCATCCAGGGTGGTGTTGATCGCGGCGACCAGACGCATCGCCGACAGCGAATCCCCACCCAACTCGAAAAACGAGTCGTCGACCCCGACCCGCTCCAGCCCCAGCACCCGGGCGTAAATGCCGGCCAGCACCTCCTC
>NZ_JBARMY010000101.1:0-19391 GCF_049802695.1 Mycobacterium sp. | reverse complement strand
CGAGAAGCGTGACCGCCGATCGGACAGATCACCTGGGCAGAAGCGATGCCATGGCTCCGGTGGGCTTGGTCTGCCTGGACGTCTCGAAAGAGACCACATGTGACGGTCTCAAAAGATAGTCGCAGGTCGGTGTTACCAATCAGCGCCGCGAAGCAGAGGGTGTGCGGCATTTGGTGGCGCGCTACCTAGACATTCACGCGGGAGTCAGCAGGAATCCCAGTCCGAGCAAAAACTGGCTACGAGATTAAGTACAACCGAGCAGACGCTACCGGTCTCGGGGGTTCGGCTGACACGAGTCGGACGGCTCTCCTAATGAAAAGGAGCGCCGTCCGAAGCACCAACCACCTGGTTACCAAGCGTGCGTGATGGCGCGGTCAAATGTGGCCTCGGCGTCAGGAGAAGTTTCCCGCCTGACGCAAGCCCACCGCGCTGTGCCCAGTTGATGGGCTTTGCTTCGCGTGGGTGCCTAGTGATCGTGCTGGGCGCCACAGCCGAGAGGAGGAATCTTTTCTTCCGGTCCGACCTTGGTCTGCCGTGGATCCGTTATTTGAGTCTACGCCTGTCCAGGTAAACAACAGGAGTTGGGTCGAGCGTTCGACGGGCATCTCGCCACCATCACCAATTCCTGTGCGCGCCAACGACATCGCTGAGCAGATCGAGGCGCGTCTGGCCCCATTCATGTGGAAGGCGATCCTGAACATCAGGGTCCCCATCGCCGAAGACCTGGGCGCGGCGCCGACACCCCTGGTGCTCGCGCAGGTGGAGTGCTAAACCGAAAGGAGCGCAGCCAGCCGACACCCGTCGCGATGACGCGGTGCGGCAACCGACATGTAGGAGGTGGTTGCTGTGCTTCATCCTGATCCATTCCGTGACGTCGACAGACTCGCCGCGCAGCTGCTCGGTACATCGCCCGGATCCGCCCGAGTGCCACTGGCCATGCCGATGGACCTCTACCGCTCCGGTGATCACTACGTGCTTCACGCCGACCTCCCGGGCGTGGACCCAGATTCGGTGGACGTCAGCGTTGATGGCGGCATTCTCACCGTGACGGCACAACGCAGCGAACGCACTGAACACGACGTGCAGTGGCTGAGCTCTGAGCGCTTCACCGGCGGTTACCTGCGTCGCCTGTCCCTCGGTCAGGACATCGACGCCGACAACATCGCCGCCACCTATCAGAACGGGGTGCTGACGGTAACCCTCCCCGTGGCGGCAAGGGCCCAGCCGCGCCGCATCGAGATCAGCCACGAGACACGTGAGGAAACAAAGATCGTCGAGCCCAGCGACTCATCCGACCAGCACACCACGTCCTAACCTCTCTCACCGGCCGGGATCCAGGCGGGTCACGCCGGGCCGCAACACTCCCTGATTTGTCACGCCTCGAAAATAGACTGACTCGTTGTCTTCAGGTTGGTTGGGACGTCGATGATGGTCGCGATTCTGCCAGCCCGCCGTCCTGGCTAAGCTCGTGCTGAGCTGCCGGTACGGGCGCACAATTGAGGGGTCCGTGTGAAACCTGGGGAGCTGCGATGAGCGAGCAACCGTACGACTTTTTCGGCGAGATCTTCCAGCGGTACTTCAGACCCGCGATCGACGCATATCCGCGAATGGGTGGATTACTCGTCGAAAGATTACTCACGCTGACTGACGACGTCCCCGATAGATTGGCACAGACCCGTTGCGCCGCAACGGCATGGGCCAAAGCCGAAACCCCGAACGCCAGGATCACCTCGGAACTCTTCGTGATCACCCAGCACGGACTGATGTATGCCGCCGGGTTGAACGAGTCGCGCCGGGCACTGTATTACCTGGCCACTCCGCCCGCATTGTTCGATCCGTTCGTCGATCAGATCGACACCGCCGAACTGCGTGAGGGCACGGTAGTCGTAGTGGACAGCCGGTTCGGCCGCGACCTCGCATCCGCGCATCCGATGGACGCCGCGCTGCGCCGGATACTCGATGAGCACCTGGCGCTGCGGGTAGACCTGCCTGCGTAGCTATTCCTTCGCCGTGGTCTGGTCATCGCTCAAGACAGCGGCAACCGCTTCACCGAGTCACACCTGCCCTCATTCTGGTCCGCCAGGAGGCCGACCACGGCGACACGGCGTCCGCGTTCGATCACCTCACTCTGGCCATCCGCAATCTCCACGACTGAGGCAACACCAACTTGATGCGCAACCCTCTGGCTATCCTCGCCTCTCTTTCCGACTGGCTCGGACGCTGCGGAAGCGGCGCCACCATCGCCGGTTTCGCGGTCAATCCCCTCACCGCACTGGCGTTTCCTGAAATCACACCTCAATCGCACGCCTATGCGATGTACTCGGCGAACAGACATACGAACCGCTCGCCCGGAAGGGCGAAACGATCGCCACCACCGCCGTGGCCGCATACGCATACGACCAATCGACCAGGCCCGAGCACAACTGGACGCCGTCTCAGGCACTCGCGTCGGTTGGGAGGAAGCGCAACCGCTCGCGCATAGATTGCGCCACAAGGCTATGCGGAAGGAGCCCATGAAACCTTTGTTGTGCACGCCGGCGATGCAGAGGTCGAAGTTTGGTCGGGATCCCGAATGCAGTTCGGTGGGGATGAGCTGCCTGCAATAACCTGCGTGATTCATCGGATGAATCGACTACTACTCGTGGGTCAGATAACCGGCTCTTCGTAATTCAGAGTGCATTCGCCGTGGTGTGGAGCGCGCCGCGGTGGAGCAGTGAGCAATGCGGTAGTGGGTGAGGTTGCGGAATCCGAGCAGACGACGCCGCTATCGTGCCAGGCACCGATCGCGCCATCACCTGCCGTCGGCGATTGGCGCTCAGTGGACTGAAGCACTAATTTCTCTGGGATGATGTTCTCAGCTGCTGGTGCAGTCGGGCGGTGGATCGCGCCCTTTCTAACGGTTGCGGCCGTGGCCGGCATAAGTTTTCTTACCGACCAGGTGCAGGTGGCTCCCGCCCCGGCGATGCGCTTGGTCGATGAGGCCAACCCGTTGGCCGGCATGCCCTTCTACGTCAATCCCGCCTCGGCGGCTATGCGCGCCGCGCAGCATGCCGATCCGCCGAGTCCGGAGTTGACCGCCATCGCCAACACGCCGCAGGCGTACTGGATCGTCCCAGGCTCTTCGGCAGCAACGGTGGCGAAATACACCGGTGACGCGCAGGCTGCTGGCGCCATCCCGGTTCTGACGCTTTATGGAATCCCTCACCGCGACTGTGGCAGTTTTGCTGCGGGTGGCTTGGCGACGGCCGACGACTACCGCGGGTGGATCGACGGCATTGCATCCGGCGTCGGTGCTTCGCGGGCGGCGGTCATCGTCGAACCGGATGCCCTCGCCATGGCCGACTGTCTGTCATCTGACCAGCGCCAAGAACGCTTCGACTTGATTCGCTACGCGGTCGACACGTTGACGCGCAATCCGGCCGCGGCCGTGTACGTGGACGGTGGTCACTTGCGCTGGCATAGCCCCGAGGACATGGCCGACCGGCTCAACAAGGTCGGTGTCGACCGCGCGCGGGGTTTCAGCCTCAACACTGCGAACTTCTTCACCACCGAGGACGAAATCGGCTACGGCGAGGCGATTTCCGGGCTCACGAACGGTTCGCACTATGTGATCGACACGTCGCGCAACGGCGTCGGACCAGCGCCCGATTCCGGGCTCAACTGGTGCAACCCCAGCGGCCGAGCACTGGGCACTTCGCCTACCGCGGCTACCGGGGGCGCGCACGCCGACGCTTACTTGTGGATAAAACGGCCCGGTGAATCCGACGGAACGTGCGGAAAAGGTGATCCGCCGGCGGGCACTTTCGTGAGTCAGTACGCCATCGATCTGACCCGCAAGGCGGGCCAGTAGGAGGGCCTCGCGCCCAACCCCGCCGTCGGCAGACGTCAGCGTTCGGAGCTGCGGCGCGCTAACGGCCCCCGGCGTTCAGCCGCTGCACATGCATGATTGGCGAGGTAGGCGAGGTCAGCTCGCAGAGCCATCGATAGTTGCGTTGGGCGGCAGCGGGGACCGCGGGTGATCGGTAGTTGGCCCCGGTGTGCCCAGGGAGAGCCGTTTCGGATTCAATCGAGGGTCAGCGACGGCCACGCCGCCAACTCTCCGGGGCGTGAGGTGTCCTTGAGGTCTACCCCGGAGCGGCCGAGACGCCGCGCACCCTCGACCAAGCCCGCCACCACGCGCGCGGCGGCGGCGTAGCCCAGACCTTCGGGCGGATGGATGTTGGAGATGCAATTGCGGTTGGCGTCGGTGCAACCCGCTCGCGGCAGGTGGGTGAGGTAGATGCCCAGGCTGTCGGCGACCGATAGGCCCGGCCGTTCTCCGATGACAACAATCAGCGTTCGCACGCCCATGCGCGCGCCGATGTGATCGCCAAGCGCGACCCGTGCCTGCGTGGCGATCACGGGCGCGGCGATCGAATAGCGCTCACCCAGCGTGGTCGCCAACGCGGTCAGCACACCTATGCCGTGACGGGCCAGGGCTCGCGGAGACAGCCCGTCGGCCAGGACCACACCGATATCAGCCGCGCCGGCCGGCACCGGCTCCAAGTCGGCGGGCGACCGGCCTAGGTCAGGGCGGCGCAGATACTCGCCGCGGCTGCTGGCCTGACTGGCGACCACCACGGGGTCACCGATGCCGACCCCAGCCACCGTGGCCGCGAACGCTGGCACATCGAGCGGGATGTGCACGGCGTCGCGCGCGGCCGCATGAGCGACGTTGAATTCCAGCACGCGGGTGGTCGGCAGCGCGTTGCCGGCACAACCAAGGCCGATGCGGGATTGCGTCGTCAACCGCAGTCGGCCCCAAAAGTCTTGCGCCGCAGGACTACTCACAAACCGACCTTGTCGGTCAGTGCACGAAGCGGCGATTGGTCGACGTCGACCGTCAGCACCCGTCCCGCCGCGTCGCTCATTCCCAGGCCGCGCAGCCAGGCCTCGAACTCCGGTGCGGGCCGCAGCCCCAGCACCTGGCGTGCGTACAGCACGTCATGGAAGGACAAACTCTGGTAGCCCAGCATGACGTCATCGGCACCCGGCACCGCAATGACGAACGCCACCCCGGCCGCGCCCAGCAGTGTCAGCAGGGTGTCCATATCGTCTTGATCGGCCTCGGCATGGTTGGTGTAGCACACGTCGACACCCATCGGCAGGCCCAGCAGCTTGCCGCAGAGGTGATCCTCCAGGCCCGCGCGAACGATCTGTTTGCCGTCGTAAAGGTATTCGGGTCCGATGAATCCGACCACGGTGTTGACCAGCAGCGGTTCCAGGTCCCGCGCGACCGCATAGGCTCTGGCTTCCAGCGTCTGCTGGTCGACGGGTTGTCCGCCCATGCCCAGGTGCGCACCCGCACTCAGCGCCGACCCCTGCCCGGTTTCCAGATACATCACGTTGTCGCCTACGGTGCCTCGATGCAGCGACCGGCCGGCCTCCAAACCCTGACGCAGCAGGGCAACGTCGACGCCGAATGCCGAGTTGGCAGGCTCCGTGCCGGCGACCGACTGGAACACCAAATCGACTGGGGCGCCCCGTTCGATCAGCTCGATCGTCGTGGTGACATGCGACAACACACACGACTGCACCGGGATCGCATAGCGCACGCGGATCTCATCGAGGAGGGCGAGCAGCTCCGTTGTGGCCTTCACCGAATCGGTTGCCGGATTGATCCCGATCACCGCGTCGCCGCACCCCAGCAACAAACCGTCCAGTATCGCCGCGGCGATCCCGCGGGGGTCGTCGGTGGGGTGATTGGGCTGTAGCCGAGTGGCCAGCGTGCCGGGTAGGCCGATGGTGGTGCGGAAGGCCGATGTCACCGTCATCGCGCGAGCGACGGCAATAAGGTCCTGGTTGCGCATAATCTTGGTGACCGCCGCGGCCATCTCCGGGGTTAACGCTGGACCGATCGCGGCGATCGCCTCGGCCGCTCTCAACCGATCGGGGCCAGCGGAGGCGTCCAGCAGCCACTCCCGCAGCCCACCGACCGTCAGGTGGGAGATTCGCTGAAAAGCCACCCGATCGTGGCCGTCAATGATGAGGCGCGTGACTTCGTCGTCCTCGTAGGGGACAACCATCTCCTCGAGGAACACATCTAGCGGGGTGTCGGCCAACCCCCACTGGGCGGCCGCGCGCTCTGTGTCCGAGGACGCGGCGCAGCCGGCCAGTTCGTCGCCAGACCGCAGCGGCGTGGCCTTGGCCATCAATTCGACCAAGCCGTTGAAGCGGTATGTCACACCACCAACCCTCGCGGTGTGCTGCTTCAACCGTGGGCCAGTCATCCGGCCAATTTTACGTCGACATAGGCGCGGACCACGCGTTCGCGGAAGTGTTCGACGGATCCCACACCGTCGCAGTCACTTTGGCGACTGGACTGACCTCCGGTTAGCCGCCGACGTTACGGACCGCGACGTCGAGGCTTTCCGCTTGCTCGGCTAGTTCGCGATCGGACAAGTCAGCTCTGCCGGTCCGCGCGATGACCTCTTCGCGTGAGGCCACCCGAAGTGCGCCGCGGTAGGCCGGGGATGTCAATTCTTGGGCCGAAAGAATTTCGGTGTGACCCTCGATCAGCACCAGCACTGCATCTGTATCGCCGGCGCCAAGCAGTCGCCGCACATCGTCGGCCGCAATACTCATGACGGCGGCCTTTGGTGCGCTCTTGCAGTCGGCTGGCGCCAACGCCCACGAGCGTCGCTCATCAAAGAACACCGCCTTTCCTCTACCCGAGTAGCTATGCCCCTTCACGCGCGCTCCTAAGCGCGGTTGACTGCGGATGCCGGCGCGGGCAAGCAACACGGCACGAACCAACGACCACAGGTACATTCATCCAATGCCCAAGAGCTTTCGAGTTCGCTCGGCTGACGTCCAGGCACTTCACAGTTCCACGCGGCCATGAGCGGGTACAGGCTCGCAATGAATGTGTGTGAGCTTCCCGCCGTCGCGCTGAGCGCAGTCCCCCTGCCCCCAGCTTGGTCCCTGCGCGGGGCTCACGCGTCGACGTCGCTGCGGCTGGCGTGATGGTGCCGCCCGGTGGGCCTGAGCCCGGGCCGCGCCGCCAGCTGACCGGCCTCTCGGACGTACGCGCGTTCTTTCACACCAACGCCGTACCGCTGTACTTCATCTCGCCGACCCCGTTCAACCTGCTGGGCATCGACCGCTGGGTACGGAACTTCACCTACCTGACCTACTTCGACTCGTTCGAAGGCGCACACCCGCGCGTATTCGTGCCCCGACGGCGCGACCGCATCGATTTCGGCTCCATGGGGGATGTATGCAACCACCTCCTGCGTGATCCGGAGACACTGGAGTTTATCGAGAACCGAGGGCCCGGTGGTAAAGCCTGCTTCGTGATGCTTGACGAGGAAACCCAGGCCCTCGCGCGCCAGGCGGGGCTCGAGGTCATGCACCCCCCGGTGGAGCTGCGGAATCGCCTCGGCTCCAAGATCGTCATGACGCGCCTGGCCGACGAGGCGGGCGTGCCGAGCGTGCCGCACGCAATCGGGCGGGCCGGCTCCTACGACGAGCTGTCGGCGCTCGCGCAGGATGCTGAATTGGGGGATGACCTCGTCGTCGAGGCCGCTTATGGCGCCGCCGGCAGCGGGACGTTCTTTGTGCGCGGTCAGCGTGACTGGGACGATCACGCGGCTGACCTGGCAGGCCAAGAAGTCAAAGTCATGAAGCGCATCCGCAATGTCGAGGTGTGCATCGAGGGCGCCGTGACGCGCCACGGCACCGTGATCGGCCCCGCGATGACCAGTCTCGTCGGTCACCCGGAGCTGACTTCAGGTAGAGGCAGCTGGTGCGGCAATGACATCTGGCGCGAGGTGCTGCCGCCCGAACAGACACACGCCGCGCGCGAGATGGTGCGAAAGCTGGGCGACGTCCTGAGCCGCGAAGGGTACCGCGGCTACTTCGAGGTGGACCTGTTGCACGACCTGGACTCCGATCAGCTCTACCTCGGCGAGCTGAATCCGCGCTTGAGCGGCGCCAGCCCGATGACGAACTTGACCACCGAGGCCTACGCCGACATGCCGCTGTTCCTCTTCCACCTGCTCGAGTACATGGACGTGGACTACGAACTCGACATCGACGAGATCAACTCGCGTTGGGAGCGGGGCTATGGCGAAGAGGAGGTCTGGGGTCAGATGATAATTAGTGAGACCTCACAGGATGTCGAGCTCTTCACGGCGACTCCACGCACAGGTGTCTGGCGCATCAACGACGACGCGCGTGTCTCCTTTGCGCGCCGCGACAGCGACTGGGACTCGCTGATCGACGGATCCGAGGCCTTCTACATGCGTATCGCCGCGCCCGGCGACTTACGCTGCGAGGGCGCCCAACTCGGCGTGCTCGTGACCCGCGGACACCTGCAGACCGACGACTACCAGCTCACGGAGCGCTGCCGGCGCTGGGTCGAAGGCATTAAGGCGCACTTCACCTCAACACCCCTGACGTCGGCCACGCCGCTCGTCTCGCGGCTCGTCGCCCGAGCGTGAGCAGCGGCCGCGTCCCGGCCGGTATCACATTGGACAACTGGCTGTCGCCGCCGTATTCGCATTGGTCATTTCAGCACGTCGAAGAGATGGTGCCGACCGCACTGATCTCGCGCGGGACTGGGCCGGCCGTGGCGTTGCCAGCTGCCAGTGCTCCGCTGGCCGAGATCGCGGTGAGAAGCACTGATGGGGCGGCCACCACCGTTGGCGCGGTGATGGCCAGCACCGCTACCGACGGGTGGGCCGTCGCCTACCGCGGGTCGATGGTGGCCGAGGAGTACCTCGACGGCCTGCGGCCCCAGACCAGGCACCTGCTGTTCTCGGTCAGCAAGACGCTGGTGGCAGCCGTCATCGGCGCGCTGCACGGGGCGGGTGCAATCGAGCTTGACGCGGCGGTGACGGCATTCGTTCCCGCCTTGGCGAATTGCGGCTACGCCGGTGCGACGGTGCGCCATCTGCTGGACATGAGGTCGGGTATCGCCTTTACAGAGGACTATGTCGACCCGGCCGCGGACGTAAACCTGCTAGATCAGGTGATGGGCTGGGCGCCCAAGCGCAGCCCGGACGTCCCCTGCACGCTGCGCGACTTCCTGCTGACCTTGCGGCAGAAGTCAGCTCACGGCGGCCCGTTTGAATACCGCTCATGTGAAACCGATGTACTGGGCTGGATCTGCGAGGTCGTCGGCGGCCAGCGGATGCCTCAACAGATGTCGGAATTGTTGTGGAGCCGCATTGGTGCTCAATGTGACGCCACCATTGGCGTAGACACCACTGGCACCGGATTTTTCGATGGCGGCATCAACGCCTGTCTTACCGACATGATCCGGTTCGGATCGCTGTTTTTGCGCGACGGTGTCTCGTTGAACGGCCAGCAAGTGGTGCCGGCGGCGTGGATCGCCGACACCCTCAATGGCGGTCCCGACTCGCGTCAGGCGTTCGCCGCCAGCCCCGACGACACCGAATTGCCGGGCGGGATGTACCGCAACCAAGTGTGGTTCCCCTACCCGGGCAGCAACGTCGTGTTGTGCTTGGGCATGCGCGGCCAGATGATTTACGTCAATCGCGCCGCAGAGATGGTCGCCGCCAAGTTATCCACCCAGCAGCACTCCCGTGAGCCGCACATGTTGGCCACGCTGCGCGCCTTCGATGCGGTGGCAGGCGAACTGGCTGGAATCAGTAGTTAGCCCGTGGTTCAGCTGACCGCTGTCCACCAGCGGATTGACCGTTACAAATTAATCGCCAAGGTGCCCATGCTCACCGGCGGCTCGGTTGGCCCGCACTGTGCGCCGGCAGCGGCAGCTCCAATGCACTCCCCATCCACGAAGCGGTGGGCAACGCCGCCTCCCTTGAACTGGAGTGGCTTGCGATCCGTCGCAGCTAGACGCTTCTCGACGTCACTGTCAGCGTCGGCCTCAGGTTTGTGCGCCGCCACCGGCCCCCAGTGTTCGCTGCATGTCGGATTTC
Source organism: Mycobacterium sp. (assembly GCF_049802695.1). GTDB lineage: Bacteria > Actinomycetota > Actinomycetes > Mycobacteriales > Mycobacteriaceae > Mycobacterium. The sequence goes on along the minus strand of NZ_JBARMY010000101.1, from coordinate 9,447 downwards.
ATGGCCGCCAGCTGCGCGTTCCAGTAGCCCCAACTGTGGACGCCGTTGCTGTCGATATTGAAGGTCGCGTTGTGACCGCCGGCCGCGGTGTAGGCGTTTTGAAATGCGACGTTGCTTTGCAAGATCACCTGCTCGATGACTTGGCCCGGTAAGCTGCCCTGGCCGATGTTTTCTGACGGTGTTCCGTTGCCGCTGTAGATCCACAGGCGGGTGTTGTTGCCGGCCAGCCGGCCAGCCTGCACCGTGGGGTCGTTGCGCTGCCAGCCGGGGCCACCGGTCGGTCCCCACATGTCCTCGGGGTTGAAACCGCCTTCGTCGTTCATCGCGAGCTTGATGTATGTCGGCCCGGTGCCCGCAGAGGGGTTCAGCAAGGCCGATAGCGAGCTGGCGTAGGTGAATTGGCCTGGGTGATAGGCCGCCAACGTCAACGCTGATGATCCCGACATGGACACACCCACCACCGCATTGCGGCTCGACCGCACGCCGCGGCTGGCCAGGTACCCCGGCAGCTCGCTGGTCAAGAAGGTTTCCCACTTGTAGGTTTGGCCATTGGCCGAGCCGTACCAGTCGGCGTAGAAGCTTGAGCGCCCACCGACCGGCGCCACCACCGATATGCCCGAGCCGGCGTACTCGTCGAACGCATTGGTTTCGATATCCCAGCCGCTGCGGTCATCGCGGGCGCGCAAGCCGTCGAGCAGGTAAACCGCTGGCGCTCCGCCGCTCTGAAACTCCACGGTGATGTTGTGGCCCATCCCCGCCGAGGGCACCTGCAAAAATTCGGGTGCAGCGGCCCGCGCCGCAGGACCACCGTCGACTACGGCAGCTAGCCCCGGCAGGGCAGCGGCCGCGAGAGCAGCGACCTTTAGTCGACCCATCCAACGTTTGTTCTTGCTCATCCCCACTCCTTCCGTTAGAGGGATTGCGCGTTTGCGTCCTTAGCTGCCAGGCCACGCCAATTCGATGACATCGTCCCCTTCCGAGGTGGTCACGCTGTACACAACAGTCATGGTCGCCTCGTTTCCTGGCGATGCGTGGCTTTCCTTAGCCGGACATCGTTGTGTCGCAAGTACTTACATTGGTGTTGTATGTCGCCAAATTGTTGATCGGTAAGCGTCACGATCCAGTCAATAGCGCAAGTCTCCGGGTCCACCGCACGAATCACTGCATCGTTCATGGTCATGCCCCCGTTCGGATGGTGAGCGTGGCCGCGAGCCGGGCGCGCAACACAGAAGCAGAAAGTTTGAAATCGGCACACACACAAAGCGACCGAAACAAGTCAGCATCCGGGCGGCGTCAAATCCCTCGTGCCCCAAACCCAGATCAGGCAACGGCAACAGCCCAGCCAGCTGTGCACTCAACCACCACCCAGACAACGCCCTCCCCGATGACTTGTCAAACGCTGCCGCAGATCAGGAGTTCCTCTGAATCCGCCGACGTGTATTACCCGTGATCAAGCAGAGGTGTGAGCCGCTCCCGGCATGTCCGCAGCCCCTCATGTGCCGGGTTTGATGGTGTCGAATCGCTGAGGGTGGGTGGCGTGGGCTTCCCATCGTGTCGATGATTTGTTGAGCGATGATTCGCGCGGGGGTGTTGCTGGCGTATTCGGCGCTTTTGGACGGGATAACGCTGGCGACACCGGGCGTGCTGCCTCCCGCGGCCACCGCAGACGTCTTGGGTTGACTCGGCCAGATTTCGCCGTAGGTCCTCGCTTTCAACGTTAACTTGGGAGAGCAGTCCGGCTGCCAGATCGATGCCCGATGACTATGCAGCAATCGAATATGCAGGATTATTCGTGAACCACTGCGTTTTCATCTATGAATCACGCCCCGGCTATTTGGCGAGCACGCGTAGCAACGCTTCGTTCACTCCGGCAAGGTCACGATTCATCTCTTTGACGATCGGCCCGGCCGGCTCCGTCTTCTCGGCAATCACGTGGAGGCGGCCGGTGATCGCGCGGAGCTTGGCGTTGACTCGGCCGAGAATGGAGGCAATACGGATCAGATAGGCAGCGACCACCACCACCGCGAGCAGTGCCGCGATGATCGTGACTACGGCGGCTGGGGACATATCAATCGCTCCTCACAGGATACGGGAAACGGCTTCCACATAGCGGGTGAGGCCGGCCCCTGCCCTCTTTACGGCGTCGCGGACCGGTATCAGCTGTTTCACATCGTCGACGGCGACGGCAATACCCCCGGCCTGGTCGTGAACGGTATCGACCTGCTTTCCGACGTCAAGAGCCGAAGTCCTCAGGCGCTGCAAGAGAATCACCACAACAGGTATGACCAGAAGGATGAATATCGCATTCCCGACCCACCACAGTGCCATCGTTCGATGCCTCCTTGCGCTAGCTTCGCTCAACTACGGGGCTGAGCGGTTCCGGGGCCGCCGGCATGCGAGCCGGCCTGCGCCGACTTCGAAGCCATCGATTCAGCCTTCTCCGCCATCGCCGGCGTCACCCTGGCGATGGCGTCCAGTTTCCGGTTTAGGAACGCTGCACCGGCGCCGAGCAGAAGCACGTTCGACTGGATCAACGTGATGCTCCCGCCGCTGACCCGTCCCAGAGCAATGGCGACGGAGCGCAGCCGGCGACTGATCAAGACGATAAACAGCGCCAACACGGCCAACAAGACCACGATCTCAACGACGGTGAGGGTCGCAAGCAGCGCCGTGCTCATCGGGCCTGCAGCCCCAGCAGTTGAGCATGGCGATCTGCCTCGTCTATGACCTCATCCAGGGTGCCCATAATCGTGAGAGCGACCTTGATGTTGCCCGTGTTCTCGCCGACCCCGTGCGCGACGTCATTCAGATGATGCACGCCGTCTTCGATGGACCCGACGATGCGGAGCAGCAGGCCGAGCAGCGTGATCACGGCGACTATCACGACCGCTCCGATAACCAGGATCGCCTGCCAGAACGCGATTTCCGATGAAGTGAGGGCCATGGTCATCGTCCCAATGCTTGTCGAGCGGTCTGAGCGCCCTGAAGGATGCTCTGAAGCGTCTCGTTGGTGCGTCGCAGTTCTACGAGCGGCTCCGTAGTCGACCGTGTCGCCTCGAGCTCACGAGTCGCCGCGCCCACCTGCGCGTTGATCCGAGCTGCAAGCACCAAGAGCACGCTGAGGATGATGACGACGATTACAACGACGACAAGACCGATGATTAAGCCGACCCACCAACCGGCCATTGTTGCCTCCACCCTGCGAAAACGTTCAGCACGCGATTCGCCTGCGAAAAGCAGCCCATATCGCACATGAAGCGTAACTGTCTTTTTGGATCAGCGCGGCCAATTTCGAAACCTACGCGAAATCCCGACTTACGGGAAGGGTGGACGACGTTGGCCAGTAGGTCAGTATGACTGGGTTGGGATACCCAGCGTGGGACGCGATTCGGTCAAGGCCCTAACTTGGTCGACAACATCCGTCCCAAACCCAGGGATGCCAGTCGAATACAACATGGGACCGAATATGCCTGATCACCAGTAAACCCCGTCGCACTCGTTATCACTTTGCCGCAAGTCAGATTTCCGGTTGCCTTTGTGGCATTCAGGATGCCGAGGACTTGGCTTTGGTCGTCGGGGTCGGGTCTAACACGGCAGTCCGCAAACCCGCTGGCACCACCTATCGGGTTCGGGCTCTGCCGGCCCGGTGTCCTCTCCAACGAACGACGCCACCAGGCCCACGCACCCGCTCCCCTGAGTGCGATGGCCCACGAGGTGTCGAATACGGCCGATTCAAATACGGCGGGTTACCAGAAAACTCATTTATTTTCGTACCGAACTGTGCATCAATAGATTTCATGTCTTACCGACCGGCCGATAACATAGCTGAATCGTTTCTGCGCTGGCGCAACCATTTTCGAGCAAGGTCTGCCGTACCCGATGGGCTGCCACGCCGCCATCATGCACCGCTACCGCAATCGAGGAAACGTCCGCTCGAGTCAGTGGACGATGCAGCAGTTCGACGCCGAGACCGTCCTTGCACGTGACCGCGACTGGATCACAACGACTACGACCGCATCGAATTTTGCGGATTAGCATCGCGTCGATCATGCTCTGCGGTTTCGGAAGGCCGCCCATGCCCCCGTGCACCATAGCGCCCAGATCACGAGCAGCGGCTGGAACAGCAGCCGAATGCCGCGGGCGAGGTCGGAGTCGAGCCCGAAGCCGTCTGCATGCGTGACGAATTGGGAGATGTTGCCGGGGAACACCAGAACGAAGAAGATCGCCACGACCCATCCGACCGGTACTCGCCACCGCGTCAGCAGCAGCAGGCTCGCTCCGAGAGCGATTTCCACCACGCCCGAGGCGATCACGACGAAGTCAGCATTCAACGGCAGCCAGGGCGGTACCTGGGCGTAGAAGGCGGTTCGGGCGAAGCTCAGATGACTGACCCCGGCGAATATCAGGAAGGCGCCGAGAATAAGACGCGCGATGCTTCGCGGCAGGGAGGACACGGGTCGATCGACGACTGGCTGACTCATCACCACATCTTCCCCGGCGTGTCAGTGTGTGGTGCGCCGCCGCGAGTCCTTGAGGTCCAAGCGTTCGCCAGAAAGCACAATTCGTGGACTACTCCAGCAGGCTGAACATGGTGCAGCGCAAGCCCAGGGACCCAAGTGATTTTTCTGAATTCGCAGGCAAAAATGTTCGAAGACTGTTCGGCACCACGCTACCGGTTCATTGGCTGAGCAGGTCTTCGGTGAAGGCCTCCTCAGCAAGGTCTTCGAGTCCTTTGCCTTTAGTCTCCGGCCCGGCCAGATACCCGACGAGCGTCAACACCCACAGACCGCTGAGCGCCAGATACGGAGTCTGCAGACCGTAGCGCGTGATAGCCCAACCGACGACCGTCGGAGCGGCGATCGAGACGACGCGTCCGCCGCCGACCGCGACTCCGAAGCCGGTGCCCCGCAACACGGTCGGGAAAAGCTCGGCGATGTAGGTGTCGCCGACGCCCCAAAGCCAGCCAAGGGTAGCGATGGAAATCGCTCCGAAAACCAGATAGCGGGACTGATAGTCGGAGGTCGCTGCTAGGACGGTGGAGACGATCTCGATGAGCGCGGCGAGGATCGCCGAGGGCCGCCGGCCTATCCAGTCAGCAAGTGCGGTCCCGAGGTAGACGAATACAGCTTGCAGAAGAAAAAACATCAGGGCAAAGCGGATCGCGTCGATCGAGGAGGCGTGAAACTTCTGCACCATGTAGGTCGTCAAAAACAGCGTCATACCCCAGTAACCGACCGCGTTGGCGGTATAGACCAGCCAACCGACAATCAGACGTCGCCGTATGCCAGGAAGGTGCCACAGCTTGGGCTTGGCAGCCCCGCCCTGCACTCTCGTCTGCACTTCGGTGTAGCGGTGCGACTCTTTGATGCCCTGCCGGACCAGGAACAAGATGATCGCCGGAACGATCGCCACGATGAACGCCGACTGCCAACCGAAACGCGGCACCAGCGCCAGCGCGACGGCTGCGGCAAGGACATAGCCCAGCGAGAAGAGCGAGAAGATCACTCCGCCGACCCCGATCGCACGGGTCTTCGCGGGCCACACTTCGGCTGTGTAGGGCGCGCCGACGGCAAGTTCCCCGGCGCCCCCCACACCGGTCAAGAAGCGCAGGCCGGTGAAGGCTGCAAGGTTTGTGGTGAACCCGGCCAGTGCGGTGGTGAAGCCGTAGAGCAGGATCGACGCGCCGAGGGTGGCTTTGCGCCCCCAACGGTCGGCGGCGAGGCCGAAGCCCACGGTGCCGACGGTATAGCCGAGTAGAAAGATGGACCCGATGTAACCGGCTTGGGCGTCGGTGATGTGCAAGGTCTTCTTGATCTCCGGCAGCACGAGGCCGTAGATATTGACCGCGTAAGAGTCGAACCCATAGCCGAGTCCCGCCGTAAAAGCGACAAAAAGAGCTTGCTTGAACTTAGCTGGGACAGGCGAAGAGGTCTCCGCTGAGACAGTGTCGGTAGTCGAAGGCACCACCAAAACCGTATGGAGCTTCTGACGTGAGTAGAAGGATCACAATCCCCCTGATCGTAAGAATCGCGCACTGTTCCGGCGGCAATTCGGCGATGGTGGTGGTCATCGACGATGGACGGGCCTCATCGGCTTGCCGGGTGCGCGAGCGTTCGGTAGCTCGCGGTCAACCAGGCCGGTCCGTTGCAGAATTCGTTGCCGATCCACCACACCAGCAAGCCCAATGCGGCAGAGGTATAGAACTCGGCCGCAACGTCGGCGGTCACCTCGGTGCCGGCGCCGCTGAATTGTGGTTGCAGGTGCTTTCGTAGCAGATCGCCGATTAGCCAACGCAGATGGCGCTGGACCAACGCCCCGCCCTGATGGCCGCACAGGGCGCGGTAGATGCGTTGATTTCGGTAGGCGTGCTCGAAGAGCAGTGCTGCGGGCAGGGCGACGTCAATGGAGCTGGTGGCCGGGATATCAGCGAGTTGGCGCTGGAGCTGCCCATGAACCTCGTCGAAGCTGGCCGTGAGCAGCGCTGCTTTGTCTTGGTAGTGAACGTAGAAGGTTGATCGGCCGACGTCGGCCCTATCGAGGATGTCCTGGATGGTGGTCTTCTCGTAGCCCTTCTCGATGACAAGCGAGAGGAATGCATCGTGGAGCAGCTTGCGGGTGCGCCGGACCCGCCGATCCGGCGCCGCGGCCCCAGAATTTCCAGGTTTTCTGACAATTCGTCCGCGATGTTCGGTATCGGACATTTCGCCTCCATTGGTTGTTGACGGAATTACCGGCACAGCTCTTGTATTGAACACGATGTTCGCAAACATACGAAGTGTTTAGCACATTACAACCGAACGGAGAGGTTCATGAGCACACTGCCGATATATGTCTGGGCGATGGTGTTGGTCGGCTTGATCGGCACCACCGCGACCATTTGCGTCATGCTCTGGCGCGGCGCTCTTACCGCCGGCTTCGGTCGCGGTGACGCCGCCCGAGTCACTAGTGCCTTTGCGATCTTTTGGGGCGCTTGGGTGTTGGCTAGCGTGCTACTCGCTCACGCCGAGGTGTATCGGTTCGAGCCGACAAGGCCGGTGCCGTGGCTCCCCGTCGCATTGGTCGGTTCTCTCGCGGCGGTGATCCTGTTCACCCGGATCCCGGTGGTGTCCCGCATCTTGGCCCAACCTGACGGGCTGTGGCGGTTGACGATGCCTCAGATCTTTCGAGTGGTCGGCGTGACCTTTCTGGTTGTGATGGCGTTGGGCACGCTGCCCGCCGTATTCGCGCTTCCTGCTGGGCTGGGCGACATAGCAATTGGGGTCGAGGCCGTGTTCGTCGCGCGCAACCTTCGGCGCGGCGTGGTCGGCCGCCGCGCGGTGTGGTTCAACATCTTGGGCCTTGCTGATCTCGTCGTCGCTCTCGGTCTTGGTTTCGCCGCGGCGCCGGCCGCCGTTCGGCTGCTGTTGGTGTCACCGTCCACCGAGGCGATCTCGCTGCTGCCGCTTGCTCTGATCCCGGCCACCGTGGTCCCGTTGGCATCGGCGCTGCACCTGTTGTCGTTGCGCAAGCTGATGGTCGCGCGCATAACGCGGACTTCCGTCGAACCTGTCGGGAGCTTGATATGACCGAGACAATTCCCCACCTTGTCAACCGGTTGGTCATCGACACCGACGATCCGTTCGATGACGTCCGGCAACGCTATGAATTTCTGGTTCCGACAATCGATTTTGGGGAGCTCACCGATCTGATCGAGGCCGGTGATCTCTCGCGGGTGCGGCAGTACACCGCCGAGCACGCGCCGCATTCGTTCGTCAACTTCTGGACCTTCGACCCGACGCCGATGATGCACCTGGTTGGGCATCGCACTCAGGCAGTTACCTACATGATGGGAAATAACATCATCGTAGAAACAATGTTCCGCCACGACCCCGGCGTGATGCTGTATGCGCCGATGCGGACCGCGATTTACGAAGACACCGCCGGTCGCGTCCATCTCAGCGTCGATCAACCGTCGAGCAGATTCGCCAGCTTCGGCGACTCGCGCATCACCGAGGTCGGTTTGCAGCTGGATGTGAAACTCGCAGCCCTGCTGCACCTGCTCGGTCTGCCGGTGCCCCACGAACTCGAACAGACCTAACACCAGAGAAGACGCGGAACCGACCCCTGGAATCGCTGACCGTCCGACACCAAGAACGGCAAGCCGCGTCACCTCTGGCCGAAGCAAGTACCCGATCGGCAGGCCGTCGGTTCCGAATGGAGTAGACATGAAAGACACCCCTATCCAAGCCCAGTACTCGACTGCGCTATCGCGGCACAACATTGAGCTGGCCCTCATTGCCGCCGGAAAGGACTTGAACCACCTTCAGCCCGCGGATCTCGCGCTGCTCGAGGACTTTCACGCGATGGGTCGCATTGCCACAAGCCAGCTGGTGGATCTGACCGGGATCAGACCCGAGAATCGGGTGCTCGACGCGGGCAGCGGGATCGGCGGTACCGCCCGCTTCGTCGCCGAGCGGTGTCGGTGCAGGGTCACCGCGGTCGATCTGACCGAGGAGTACTGCGAAACGGCCCTTTGGCTCAATCAGCTTGTCGGGCTGGACGACCAGGTTTCGGTCCAACAAGCAGACGTCACCGAACTGCCCTTCCCCGACGAAAGCTTCCAGGTGGTGTTGAGCCAGCATGTTCAGATGAACGTGGCCGACAAAACCCGCCTCTACCAGGAGGCACGCCGGGTACTGGTCGACGGGGGCCGGCTCGCCATGTGGGACATCACATCTGGCGGGCGCGACGACCCCAACTACCCACTGCCGTGGGCCGACCAACCCGAGCTCACTCATCTGGCCACTTCCGACCAGTTGCACGCTGTCGTGGAGTCCTCAGGATTCGCAGTCGAGCACTGGAAGGATCTCACCGACGAGGCAGCGTCGACGATGCAGATGTTCCTGACGCTGCCCCTCAATCCGCTCGGACTGCACGCCTTCGTCCCAGACTTCGCCGAGAAAGCGCACAACCTCACCATTGCCCTCACCGACGGACGACTCCGAGCTGTCCAAGCCGTCGCACACGCAATCACCCATTAACTGCGCAGAGGCCGGGATGGAAATACGCAGGGACAGCACTTTTGCTGCCGCTGCAGCCCCGCACGCAGCACAACGAACTAGCCTCGTGATGCCGTCATCACTGTAATCGGCTTGCGAGCAACGAATATAGAGCGTGCTAACCCGCGGGACGCACGTTGCGAGCGGGGGCGAGTCGGCAGGAGGTGGTGCCGGTTTCGATGATCTGCCCGGCGAACGTCAACCTGTCCACAATGGCCGCGCATAGCCGGGTGTCGGCGAATGTCCTTGTCCAAGAAGCAAACGGCTCCAGCCGGCCCCCTCGAGGGCACAAATCCGTCACTCGACGCCGTCGTCGCCGATGGTACTCGGACATTCAATCACCGGTTTAATTGCGACAATGGGCGGCGCTCGACTCCCCGACCGGTGGCCACTTTTGCACTGATCCGGG
>NZ_JBARMY010000100.1:0-8570 GCF_049802695.1 Mycobacterium sp. | reverse complement strand
GCCTCAGGCTCGGCGACCTCGGCGATCTCGGGCTCGGCGGCCTCGAGTTCGGCGGCCTCCGGCTCGCCGATCTCGGGCTCGTCGGCCTCAGCTTCGGCGACCGCCTCAGCCTCCGGTTCGCCACCCTCAGGTCCCTCGTCCGGGGTTTCGTCGGCCCCGACCGGCACCGCTGCCACCTCCGAGGCCGTCTCGAGCACCTCACTGTCGGCGGGCTCTAGCTCCACCGGCAAGACTTCCGCCTCAGGGACGTCGCCCTCGATCGCTTCAGCCTCGGCCACCACCGCATCAGCCTCCGGCTCGAGAGTCGCCGGCTGCAGCGCAGCCCGGCGGGAAGGCGGCAGGACAGCCCCGGCGGCAACAGCGGGCCCAGCACCGCCGACCCCTGACGTCACAGCCGTGAGCTCATCGGCGGGCTCTGGAAGCCGTTGCGCCGCAGTCTCGCCGGGGCCGCTTAACGTGACCCTGTCTTCCCGGACCCTCGACACCAGAATGATGTACACGACGGCCCCGATGAACACGAAAGTCGAGGTGAATGAATTGATCCGGATTCCGGCGATGTGAGTGGCCGCATCGTCACGCAGCAATTCGATGGTGAAACGCCCGACGCAGTAGGCCGCGATGTAGGTGGCGAACAACCGCCCACGGTCGAGGACGAACCGTTTGTCCAGATAAAGCAATGCCCCGAAAACGACAAGGTTCCATAGCAACTCGTAAAGAAATGTCGGCTGGACGACCAGCGCCAGTTGACCGGTGGACACGCCGTCGAGGGAGTGCACGTCGACGAATCCCGACGGGTCGCGCCGATAGTAGATTTCCAGACCCCAGGGCATCGTTGTCTCGCGGCCGTAAAGCTCCTGGTTGAAGTAATTCCCGAGCCGACCGATGGCCTGTGCGAGCACGATGCCCGGCGCCACGGCGTCGCTGAACGCCGGCAGTGAGATACCCCGGCGTCGACAGCCGATCCAGGCGCCGACCCCGCCGAGAGCCACCGCGCCCCAGATGCCCAACCCACCGTCCCAGATGCGAAGCGCCGCATTCAGACCGGCACCGCCGGCACCGAAGTACGTCCGCCAATCAGTGCACAGGTGATAGAGCCGGCCGCCGAGCAGTCCGAACGGCACCGCCCAGAGCGCGATGTCGTAGATCACGCCGCGCTCGCCGCCGCGGGCGGCCCAGCGCCGATCGCCGATGAGCAGTGCCACCACGATGCCGACGATGATGAACAGCGCGTAGGCGCGGACGGGAACCGGTCCGAGATACCAGACTCCGCGGGGCGGGCTGGGAAAGTAAGCTAGGTAGCTGGTCGTCACGACGAAGTGACTTTCTGGCGCACACCGGCGGCCAATTCCTCGGTCAGCGTGCGTAATGCGGGCAGGCCGTCGCTTAACGCGGAGACCAGTGCCGAGCCGACGATGACGCCGTCCGCGTAGCGGCCGATCTCGGCGGCCTGCTCGCGCGACCGCACTCCCAGGCCCACCCCGACCGCGATGTCGGACACTGCGCGCACCCGTCGCACCAGTTCTGGTGCCGCGTGCGACACCGCGGCACGGGCTCCGGTGACGCCCATCGTCGATGCGGCATAGACGAATCCGCGCGACGCCTCCACCGTCGCCGACAACCGCTGCGGCGTTGATGACGGCGCGACCAGAAAGATGCGATCCAACTTGTACCGGTTCGATGCCGCCAGCCACTCGTCGGCCTCGTCGGGAATCAGGTCGGGGGTGATCAGGCCGTTTCCGCCGGCGGCGGCCAGGTCGCGCGCGAACGCATCAACCCCATAGCGCAACACCGGATTCCAGTACGTCATCACCACCGCACGTCCACCGGCATCGGTGATGGCCTCAACCGCGGTCAAGGTGTCCCGGACTCGCACACCGCCGCGCAGAGCAGTCTCGGCAGCCGTCGCGATCGTCGGCCCGTCCATCCCCGGATCGGAGTACGGCACCCCGACTTCGATGATGTCGCAACCACTCTCGACGAGCTCGGTCATCGCCGTGATGGAAGTCTGCACATCGGGATATCCGGTGGGCAGATAGCCGATCAAGGCGGCTCGGTCGCGCTCCCGGCAAGACCTGAAGAGCGATGCCAAGCCAGGTGCTTTGTCAGTCACGTGCCGGCCTTCAGGTCGAGCAGGCCGAACCACTTGGCCGCTGTTTCCACGTCCTTGTCGCCGCGGCCGGACAGGTTCACCACGATCACCGCGCCGCGACCCAGTTCCGCGCTCAGCTTGAGCGCGCCGGCCACCGCGTGCGCGGATTCGATGGCCGGGATGATGCCCTCGGTCCGGCAGAGCACCCGGAAGGCATCCATCGCCTCGCGGTCGGTGATCGGCCGGTATTCGGCCCGCCCGATCTCTTTGAGGTAAGCATGTTCTGGTCCGACCCCGGGGTAGTCTAGTCCGGCCGAGATCGAGTGCGATTCGATCGTCTGACCGTCCGCGTCCTGCAGCAGGTAGGAGAACGACCCCTGGAACGCGCCGGGTGATCCGCCGGTGAAAGTCGCGGCGTGCCGGCCGGTTTCGACACCGTCACCGGCCGCCTCGAACCCGACCAGCCGAACGCCAGGATCGTCGAGGAAGGCGTGGAAGATGCCGATCGCGTTGGATCCGCCGCCGACGCAGGCGGTGACGGCGTCGGGCAATCGGCCGGTCTGGTCCTGGATTTGCACGCGCGTCTCAAGTCCGATGATGCGCTGGAAGTCGCGGACCATCGTCGGGAACGGATGCGGTCCGGCCGCGGTGCCGAAGCAGTAAAAGGTGTTGTCCGCGTTCGTAACCCAGTCACGGAACGCCTCGTTGATGGCGTCTTTGAGTGTTTTCGAACCCGACTCGACGGAAACCACCTCGGCGCCCAACAGCCGCATGCGCGCCACGTTGAGCGCTTGCCGCGCGGTGTCGACGGCGCCCATGTAGATGACGCAGTCCAGGCCCAGCAACGCGCAGGCGGTCGCGGTAGCAACGCCGTGTTGGCCGGCGCCGGTCTCGGCAATGACCCGGGTCTTGCCCATCTGCTGAGCCAGCAGAGCCTGACCGAGCACGTTGTTGATTTTGTGCGAACCGGTGTGGTTGAGATCTTCCCGCTTGAGGAAGATGCGGGCACCGCCGACGCGCGCGCTCAGCCGGGCGGCTTCGTACAGCGGCGACGGTCGACCGGCATAGTTGGCCTGTAGGTTGTCGAGCAGGTCGAGGAATTCCTGATCAGTGCGGGCCTTCTCGTAGGCGGCGGTCACTTCTTCGATCACCGCCATCAACGCCTCGGCGACGTAACGTCCGCCATACACGCCGAAATGACCCCGCGAATCGGGATCGTGGCGGGTGGGCTCTGCGATGGCCGCGCTGGAACGGGGCAGCTTCGGGCCGGAACGATTCGCCATCACCAAAACTCAACGCGCGAGCGACTCATCGGGTTCAACGTTTCCGCTGATGCGGGTCATGACCGGTCAGCGCGCCGGTTTCGGACAAGACGGATGCCGGCCCGCCGTCACCAGATCGGCGACCGCGGCGCGCGGGTCACCGCTTTTCACCAGGCCTTCGCCGACCAGCACCGCGTCGGCACCTGCGCCCGCGTAGGCCAGCAGATCGTTGGTGCCGCGCACACCGGATTCGGCGATCCGGATCACGTCGGAGGGCAAGCCGGGAGCGATGCGGGCGAAGCAGTCCCGGTCGACTTCCAGGGTCGTCAGATCGCGCGCGTTGACACCGATCACCCGAGCCCCGGCCTTCAGCGCGCGGTCCGCTTCGGCTTCGGTGTGCACTTCCACCAAGGCGGTCATACCCAGCGACTCGGTCCGCTCCAGCATGGACTCCAGCGCCGGCTGCTCGAGCGCCGCAACTATCAACAGCAGCATGTCGGCGCCGTGCGCGCGCGCCTCGTGAATCTGGTACGGCCGCACCACGAAGTCTTTGCGCAACACCGGCACCGAGACTGCGGCCCGCACCACGTCCAAGTCGTCGAGACTGCCGTGGAAACGTCGCTCCTCGGTCAACACACTGATGATCCGCGCACCGCCGTCTTCGTAGGCACGAGCCAGCTTGGCCGGGTCGGAAATGGAGGCAAGGCAGCCCGCTGACGGACTGGCCCGCTTGACTTCGGCAATGACACCGATGCCGGGGGCACGCAACACCGCCATGACGTCCAACGGCGCTGGCATCGCCTTGGCTGCCGCCTTCACATCAGACAGGCTGACAGCGGCCTCGCGGGCGGCAACATCCGCACGGACTCCCTCGATGATGGAGTCGAGCACAGTTGCCGGAGTCATCGCTGTGTTCCTCCCCACGGTCGCCGCCTATTTTTGACGACGTCCCTCGAAGGGTAGCCGCCGCAGGGCCGCGCGCTGTCACCGACCCTCCGTGTCGGAGCCTCGAATCGGTCGATCGGTTGGGTCGCGGCCCTCGTCCAGGGCGTCCCACATAATTCGCTCTGAGACCGTGCCGTCGGCGTCCCGCGCGATCGAGCGGCGGACCCCGGGCGCCGCGTACTTCGCTGTGCGGTCACCGTCCGCTCGCACCGACCGCATCAGCAGCACCGCGGCGGCCAACGCGCCCATTGCGGCCAAAAACGTAATGGCCGCGCCGACATAATGCCGATCGCTGCCGACCAGCGACAACACCGGAACGTGGGCGATGTCGGCCGCCCGCACCGCGACGTCCGGAATCACCCATAGACTGACGGCCAAGTAGCCGATGGCCAGACTGGCCATGCCGATCAGCAGCGCCAACGCCCGCAGCGGCCAGCCTCGTACCGCCAGGGCCGCCAGCGCTGCCGCCAGCAACAGCATCGCCAGCGGCAACAGCCCAGTCGACCAAGACAACCCGGTGACCGTTGAAGTCTTCGGCGGTCCCAGCGTGTCGAAAGATCGGAGCACGACCCACGGCAGCCGCGATGCCGCCCACAGCGCGCCGGCGGCGACTATCAGCAGCAGTTGGGCGATCCGGACGAAGCGCGGGCCCCGCGGTTGCCGCTCGGCCTCAGTCATCGCGACCGATATCGGGAGCCGCCAGCGTCTCGGCAGCGGCGATCGCGTTCAGCACCGCCCGTGCCTTGTTGGCCGCCTCGGTGTATTCATAGAGCCCGTTGGAGTCGGCGACGACACCACCGCCCGCCTGCACGTAGGCGGTGCCGTCGCGCATCAGCGCGGTGCGGATGGCGATCGCGAAGTCGGCGTTGCCGGCGAAGTCGAGGTAACCGATCACGCCGCCGTAGAGGCCGCGCCGGGTCTTCTCGACCTCTTCGATCAATTCCATCGCACGCACCTTAGGCGCCCCGGACAGTGTCCCGGCCGGGAAGCAGGCGGTCACCGCGTCCAAAGCCGCGTGACCTGCGCCGAGCATCCCGGTCACTGTGGAGACCAGGTGCATGACGTGGCTGTAGCGCTCGATGTGGCTGTAATCCTCGACTCGGACGCTACCCGGGACGCAGACCCGGCCGAGGTCGTTGCGGCCCAGATCGACCAGCATCAAGTGCTCGGCAAGTTCCTTCTCGTCGTGCAGCAACTCCTTTTCCAGCAGCTGATCTTCTTCCTCGGTGGTTCCCCGCCAGCGGGTTCCGGCGATCGGATGCGTCGTCGCCCAGCGATCCTGGACGGTGACCAACGCCTCGGGGCTGGACCCGACAATCGAAAAGTCGGTTCCGGCAACGGCATTCGGCACGTGCAGCAGATACATGTACGGGCTGGGATTGGTCACCCGCAGGATCCGGTACACATCGATCGGGTCGACGCTGGTGTCCATCTCGAAGCGCTGCGATGGCACCACCTGGAAGGCCTCGCCGCGTTCGATTTCCCTCACGAGGCGTTCGACGATCGCTTCGTACTCCTCGACGGTGCGCTGCGCCCTGGGTTGCGGCTCGGGTCTGTCGAAGGTGGCGACAGTCGACGGCAGCGCTTGGCCAAGCGCTGCGGTCATCACGTTCAGTCGCGCGATCGCGTCGTCGTAGGCCTCGTCGACCCGTTCGTCGGTGCCGTTCCAGTTCACCGCGTTGGCGATCAGCGTGATTGTGCCTTCGTGGTGGTCGACCGCCGCGACGTCGGTGGCCAGCAGCAGCAGCATGTCGGGCAGCCCGAGGTCGTCGACCGCCAACTCCGGAAGGCGTTCGAGCCGTCGCACCATGTCATAGGCGAAGAACCCGACCATGCCCCCGGAAAGTGGCGGCAGTTCGGGCAGTGCTGCGGTGGCCAGCAGTCGCAGGGTGGTGTGCAGCGCTTGCAGCGGGTCACCGCCGGTCGGTGCGTCCTGCGGCACCGTGCCCAGCCAGACCGCATGACCGTCGCGCACCGTCAACGCCGACGGCGATCCGGCGCCGATGAAGGACCACCGCGACCACGACCGGCCGTTCTCCGCCGACTCCAGCAGGAAGGTGCCTGGCCGGTTGGCGGCCAGCTTGCGGTAAGCCGACAGCGGTGTCTCGGCGTCGGCCAAGACTTTGCGCGTCACCGGGACCACGCGGTGGGCGGCAGCCAGCGCGCGGAAATCCTCCCGCGAAGTAGTCGCGGTCACGTTGGCACGCACACCGCATATCTTCTCAGACACCGCTGTCCGCCGGTGGCGCACCATTGGGCTAGCCTGACGCCCATGAAACCCGGTGACACGGTGGCTGACTTCGAGCTTCCAGATCAGACCGGAGCGCCGCGGCAGCTGAGCACCCTGCTGGCCGACGGTCCGGTCGTGTTGTTCTTTTACCCCGCCGCGGGCACACCGGGGTGCACCCGGGAGGCCTGCCACTTCCGCGACGTGGCCGCCGAGTTCGCTGCGGTCGGCGCGTCCCGGGTCGGCATCAGCATCGACCCGGTGGCCAAACAAGCGCAGTTCGCCGGCAACCATGGGTTCGACTACCCGCTGCTGGCCGATACCGACGGAGCGGTGGCGCGGGCGTTCGGCGTCAAGCGCGGGCTGCTGGGCAAGTTGATGCCCGTCAAGCGCACCACGTTCGTCATCGACACGGATCGCGCGGTGCTCGACGTCATCGGCAGCGAGTTCAATTTCAATTCTCATGCGGACAAGGCGTTGGCGACACTGCGGGCGCGCTCTTCGGCCTAGCCGCCGGAGTCCTGAAACTGTTGCCGCCGAATTCAAAGGTCCCTAATGTGTCGGAATGGCAAACGACGCGCAAACCACAGCTTTCGTGTCTCTTGTCGTGCTCGTTGTCGCTGCCGGCTGCTCGTCAACCGATCGGTATTCGGCTCCTGAGGTATTCACCGTCAGCAATGACGCAGTGGCGCAGGTCGTGCGCGATGCGGTCGCTGGTGACCGGTTCGCCGCGCAGATTGACGGCGCCCCCCAGGTCGATTGCACGGGCCAGACGACTTGCGTCATCAGTTACACGGTGCACGAGGCCAATGGAACGGTTTTCCACAAGGAACGGATCGCCGACGAGCAGTTGGTTCTGCCGACCGCGCAGGTGTGGAAAGCGTTGTTCAACGATCCGCAATTTCGGAGCGGAACTATCACCGTCAAGGGTCCGGTGCCAAATAAGCAAGGCGGCGACGACATCCAGATCTATTTCACACTCACCTGCGATCGTGCCGCGGTGTCGAAAATCAATTGGGACCACACCGATGGTCACGGCATCCGTGCGCAGTGCACTTACAAGCCGCAGACCAGGGGCATGCCTGAATAACGTAGCCGCGCGCGGTCACCTTTGTAGCATGTGCCCATGCCGCCGATGGATGGCCTCAACGAAGGCGACGTGTTCGCCGGATACACGATCGTGCGGCTGCTGGGCGCCGGCGGCATGGGTCAGGTGTACCTGGCTCAGCACCCCCGGCTGCCGCGGCACGACGCGCTGAAGATCCTGCCCGCGCACCTCACCGCCGACGACGAGTACCGGCAGCGGTTCAGCCGGGAAGCCGACATGGCCGCAGGGCTGTCGCACCCCAACATCGTCGGCATCCACGATCGCGGCGAGTTCGAGGGTCAGCTGTGGCTGTCGATGGAGTACGTGCAGGGAACCGACGCGGCGTACCTGCTGAAGAGCCGCTATCGCTCCGGGATGGCGCAGCAGCAGGTGCTCGAAATCGTTACGGCGGTGGCCGATGCGCTCGATTACGCCCATTCCCGAGGGTTGCTGCATCGCGATGTGAAACCCGCCAACATCCTGCTCGACGATGCCGGCAGCCGGCGGCGGGTCAAGTTGGCGGACTTCGGTATCGCCAGACAGCTCGGTGACATCAGTGGTCTCACCGCAACGAACATGATGGTGGGGACAACCGCCTACTGCGCGCCCGAGCAACTGCAAGGGCTGGATCTCGACGGTAGGGCCGACGAATACGCCCTGGGCTGCACGGCTTTTCATTTGCTCACCGGGTCCGCGCCGTTCGAGCACTCCAATCCGGCGGTGGTCATCACCCAGCACCTCTCGGCACCACGACCGCAAGTGGCCGTCCGCCGACCCGAATTGGTGGGACTCAACGACGTCCTCGCTCGCGCAATCGCAAGGGATCGAGCTCATCGCTATCCGAGTTGTTCGGATTTTGCCGCTGCGCTCGTTGGCGATCCACCGCCAACGGCCGCCGCGCCCACAGTGGCCCTGGCCCGCGCGGCCGCTGCCGCGGAGCCGCCGACGACAGTGTTGCCC
>NZ_JBARMY010000099.1:0-8585 GCF_049802695.1 Mycobacterium sp. | reverse complement strand
CGGCGACGAGGGCCATCGGGCGCCAGCGGTGGTAGGGCGCGTCGGCGTGGTCGTCGACGTCGGGGTACATGTCGTCGTCGGGGTAGTCGACGACGTCTGAGTCGGAGTGATTCCTGATACTGATGATGCCGATGTTATAGATGTGGCAAGTGAGACGCAGCTCTGATTGGGGCGTGTCGGAGGTGCACTGCTACCGCCGACGGTCTGTTCGCTTACGGCGAGCGGCTGGTGGAGATGCACCGTCACAACGTCCATTAGCCTGCTTGCTGAGAAGCCCGCGAGTGAAGTCGAACGGAAGGACCCGGCGTGGAGGTCAAGATCGGTATCACGGACAGCCCGCGTGAACTGGTGTTCAACAGCCCGCAGACGCCCGCGGAGGTCGAAGAGCAGGTTGCTGCGGCGTTCGCCAGTGACACCGGACTACTGAGCCTCACCGACGAGCGAGGTCGTCGCTTTTTGATTAACGGCGCAAAAATCGCTTTTGTGGAGATCGGCCAGGCCGACGCGCGACGCGTCGGCTTCGGTATCAGCGCGGAGTCTGCTAAGACCGGGTAAGCGGCACGTGTGACAGACCGCCCCAGGCGAAGTAAACGGTGCCGTCCACGGCGTCTTCCTTCGAGATCGGACGATCGCTGTCCAGCCAGTACCGGGCGCAGTCGACGCTGACACCCACCAGACCCACCGCGATCATTCTGGCGCGGTGCGGGTCGAGCCCGGAATCCGCGCTGATCAGATCGAACACCGCGTCGATGCACGCTTCGGTAGCCACCCGCACTTGCGCGGAGACCTGTGGCTCGGTGACGTTGTCGTTCTCGAAAATCAGCCGGTAGCCCTGGCCGTCGTGCTCGATGAAGTCGAAGAACGCCTGCACCGCAGCGCGCAACCGTTGCCGGTTGTCGGTGGTGGTGCGTAACGCCTGCCGAACCCCGGAGACGAGATTATCGACGTGCCGTGCCAACACCGCCAGATACAACTCGAGCTTGCTGGTGAAGTGTTGGTAGAGGACGGGTTTGCTCACACCTGCGCGCTCGGCGATCTCATCCATGCCTGCCGCGTGGTAACCGCGGTCGACGAAGATTTCGCTGGCGGCGAAGAGCAACTGGCCGCGGCGCTCGTTGCGTGGCATCCGGTTTCCGCGCCGATTTGATGCCCCGGAGGTGTTCACCGATCGATCACTGCGCGGTTTGGCGCCGGTCCTCGCGGACGTCCTCGCCAGATCGCTGCCCATTATTTCCCCATTCCGCTACGTAGCCGCACGCGCGGCCCGTCCGCGCGCAGCTCGTCGGTCCGACATTACTATCCCGGCCGCTGTACTCAGCCGTTCCTGACGTTATTGACATGCCCTGCGGTACGGTGCGTTTTCTCACGGCACGGTTGCCGGCCACCGTCGGGCGCGTTGGCAGTCGCAGCTAGGGGCAGCTGTGCCATCCTGGAAGCCGTGACTTCTCCGCCGCGGCGTGTGCGCAGCACCGGACAAATGCCGGTGCTGCGCGACAACTGGCGGGAGCCGCTGCGCGCACAGCGCGACCCCCTCGCCTGGGGCGCCGACGGCCGCCCACGCACCAATCGGGAGGACCGCCGCCGGTGGCGAAAGCAATCCTGGCTGGGCCGGTTCGTGTCAACCTACGGCTGGCGCGCATACGCGCTGCCGGTGCTGGCCGTGCTCACGGTGGTGGTGGTCTATCAGACCGCAACCGGGACCAGTGCGCCGGCCTCGGCCCCGAAGGCTGCGGTGCAGGAGCCGCCGACTATCGGTGTCAAGGGCACTTCCATCGTCGACGCGCCGCCGCGTGGGTTGACCGCATTCGACGCCAATCTCCCCACCGGCCTGCTGCCGGAGGGTGGACCGATAACTCCCGCCGGGAACAAGACGTGGCACGTCGTGCCGGGCGCCACCGCCCAGGTAGGTCAAGGCACTGCCAAGATCTTCAAGTACACCGTCGAGGTGGAAGACGGTGTGGACAGCTCGGCGTTCGGCGGCGATGACGCTTTTGTGCGGATGGTCGATCAGACGCTGGTCAACCCCAAAAGCTGGACGCACGACCCGCAGTTCGCATTCATCCGCGTCGACAGCGGCGTTCCGGACTTCCGGATCTCTATCAGCTCGCCAATGTCGGTGCGCGAGGGCTGCGGCTACGAGATTCCGCTCGAGACGTCCTGCTACAACCCGGCTTTCGGGCCCAGCTCGCAGTCGCGGGTCTTCATCAACGAAGCCCGCTGGGTGCGCGGAGCGGTTCCGTTCGAGGGTGACCTCGGTTCCTACCGCCAGTACCTGATCAACCACGAGGTCGGCCATGCCATCGGCTACCAGCGGCACGCGCCGTGCGACAGCCAGGGCGCCCTGGCGCCGATCATGATGCAGCAGACCTTCTCCACCGCCGACAATGACGAGGCCAAGTTCGACCCGGAATGGGTCAAGCCCGACGGCAAAACCTGCCGGTTCAATCCCTGGCCCTATCCGATTGCATAGCGACCCGATACGGGTACCGCGGGTGGGGAAGCAAAGCAGGCCGCATGCCGTTGACTTATTCAATTGCCGTGGACGCAGACAGTTGATGTGATGGGTTGGCGCCGACGGACGTGAAACTTCGGATCGAGGAGATTTCGGTGTCGACATCGTTGCCGCCGCTGGTGGAGCCCGCAGCCGAGCTCACCCGCGAGGAGGTCGCGCGTTACAGCCGGCACCTCATCATCCCTGACGTCGGCGTGGACGGTCAGAAGCGGCTCAAGAACGCGCGGGTACTGGTGATCGGCGCCGGCGGGTTGGGTTCCCCGGCACTGCTGTACCTTGCCGCCGCCGGTGTGGGCACGATCGGCGTCGTCGACTTCGACGTCGTTGACGAATCGAATCTGCAACGTCAGATCATCCACGGCATCGCCGATATCGGCCGGTCCAAGGCGGAATCGGCCCGCGACTCCATCGCTGCGATCAATCCGCTGGTGCAGGTGCGGTTGCATGAGTTGAGGTTGGAACCCGACAACGCCGTTGACCTGTTCGAGCAGTACGACCTGATCCTGGATGGCACCGACAACTTCGCGACGCGTTATCTGGTCAACGACGCCGCGGTGCTGGCCGGCAAACCCTATGTGTGGGGGTCGATCTATCGATTCGAAGGCCAGGTTTCGGTGTTCTGGGAGGACGCGCCCGGCGGCCAGGGCCTCAATTACCGCGACCTCTACCCTGAGCCGCCGCCACCGGGAATGGTTCCCTCCTGCGCGGAGGGCGGCGTACTGGGCATCCTGTGCGCTTCTGTCGGGTCGGTGATGGCCACCGAGGCCGTCAAACTGCTCACCGGCATCGGCGAACCGCTGCTGGGGCGTCTGTTGATCTATGACGCGCTGGAGATGAGCTACCGCAGTGTTGTAGTCCGCAAAGACCCCTCTACACCGAAGATCACCGAGCTCATCGACTATGAGCAGTTCTGCGGAGTCGTTTCTCATGAGGCTGCCGAGGCGTCGGCCGATTCGACGATCACGCCGCGCGAACTGCGCGATTTGCTGGATTCCGGCAAGCGCGTCACCTTGATCGACGTGCGCGAGCCGGTGGAATGGGACATCAACCACATCGACGGCGCGCAACTGATCCCGAAGGCGTTGATCAGTTCGGGCGAGGCACTCGCTAAGGTGCCGCAGGACCGCACCCCGGTGCTGTACTGCAAGACCGGCGTGCGATCGGCAGAAGCGCTGGCCGACTTGAAGAAGGCCGGTTTCTCGGATGCGGTGCACCTGCAGGGCGGAATCGTCGCGTGGGCCAAGCAGGTGCAGCCTGACATGGTGATGTACTAGCCGGCTAATCGTGTCCGGCAGGCAATCGTGTCCGGCCCGCCGGGCAGGTAGGGCACCGTTACGCTGACCGTGTGACTCTGGAGCCGCCGCCCCAACATGTGCTGGCGGCGTTCGGACTCAGCGACGTTGAGCCGGTGCCGCTGGGTGGCAACTGGGAGGGCGGCTGGCGGTGCGGCGAAGTGGTGTTGTCGTTGGTCGCGGACCATGCTCGCGCTGCCTGGTCCGCGCGGGTGCGGGAGACCCTGTTCGTCGACGGCGTCCGACTGGCCAGGCCGGTCCGCTCGACCGACGGGCGCTACGTCGTCTCCGGCTGGCGGGCCGACACATTCGTGGCCGGCGCACCAGAGCCGCGGCACGACGAGGTGGTTTCGGCGGCGGTGCGGCTACACGAGGCCACCGGCAAGCTCGAGCGTCCTCGCTTCCTCACCCAGGGCCCGACGGCACCGTGGGCAGATGTCGACGTCTTCATCGCCGCCGACCGCGCCGCGTGGGAGGAGCGCCCACTGCACTCGCTGGCGGCGGGCGCGCCCGCGGCACCGGCGACGGCGGAGGCCCAGCGCTCGATCGACCTGATTGACCAGCTCGCGGCGCTACGCAAGCCGACCAAGAGCCCCAATCAGCTGGTGCACGGCGACCTGTATGGAACGGTGCTGTTCGCCGGCACCGCCGCACCCGGAATCACCGACCTCACGCCCTACTGGCGGCCCGCGTCCTGGGCTGCGGGCGTTGTGGTAGTGGATGCGCTGTCTTGGGGCGAGGCCGACGACGGCCTCATCGAGCGCTGGGACGCCCTTCCTGAGTGGCCGCAGATGTTGTTGCGCGCTTTGATGTTTCGACTTGCCGTGCACGCACTGCACCCGCGGTCGACCGCAGCGGCCTTCCCGGGACTGGCACGCACCGCGGCCTTGGTACGGCTCGTTCTTTAGCGCGATCGGATGAAGAACCGATGGCGGACCTCGGGCAGCGCGATCCTGCCGTCGACGGCGAGGATCCCTTCAGCGCGCAACAGTTCGAGCTGCCGACTGGTCAGGTGTGCCGCTGGCCGACCGGATGCGGTGATCACGCGGTGCCACGGCAGATCCGCCGAGTCCGTCCGCATGATCCATCCGACGACTCGGGGGCTGGATAGGCCTGCGGCAGTCGCGATGTCGCCGTAGGTGGCGACCCGGCCGGCAGGAATACCGGCGACCAGTGCACGGACTTTCTCGACCTGCTCGTCGGTGATCGGTGCCACGGTCAGGTCAACCGCTCGCGTATCGCCGCGCCGACTTCGGCCGGGCGGGCCTGGGCCACCATGTGGTCGCATTCCACGTCCGACAGCACGAAGTCGGCGCCCAGCCGCTGCTGCATGCTTGTGATCAACTCGTCGCTGACATAGGGCGGCGACGTCCACTTCGCGCGCAGCAGCGTCGTCGGTGTCCCCGGCCCGGGCAGCACCGGTTCGCGAGCGAGCTCGCTCCAATACGACACCATCGCCGGCAGGCTGACCCGCCAGTGGTACCGCCCGTCCGGCGTTGCGACAAGGTGTTCTCGCAGTTCGTCGTCGAGGACGGCGGGGTCGACGTCGGCCCACGCGCCGGTGGCCTTTTCTGCGCGGGCTTCAGCCGCGTCCGGGTAGTCCGGTGAAGCCAGCATCGCGTCGGCGATCTCGGCCATCCATGCGCCGTCCAACCCGACCGCCGGATCGAGCAGCACCAGCGCGGCTACCAGGTCTGGATGTGCCGCCGCCAGATGCAGAGCCACCGCACCGCCGAACGAATGCCCGACCACCAGCACTGCAGATTCGGCCTGCTGCTCGAGCAACGCTGACAATGCGCCGACGTTGGCGTCGATAGTCCATGGCGCCGCCCACGAAGAGCTTCCGTGGCCCAGCAGATCCGGTGCGGCGACCGGGATTTCAGGTAGCTGTTCGGCGGCGAAGCGTTGCCAGCGCTGTCCGTGCCCGGTCAGCCCGTGAATCGCCAGCACCCGTACCGGTCCTGACGGGCCATAGTGGTGCACATGCAGGCCACCGCTCACGTGTCGACGGCCGTTTTCGCGGGGCTGGAAAGTCACGTCGGCGCGGTCAACGCGGGACACGACGTGACCGGCGTCCGTCATTCTCTGGACTCTTCCTTCCTGCCTTCGACCCGAAACCACTTGCCGGCGATCGTCGATCAGCCTTCAGTCTGGCATTGTCCAGTTGCAACTGGTTGTTGTCCGACTCGAGTCGGCTGTTGCGGGTCTCCAGGTCGAGGATTCGGGCGATGCCGGCAAGGTTGACGCCTTGATCGACGAGATCGGTGATCTGCTTGAGGCGGTCGAGATCGTCGTCACTGTAGCGGCGGGTGCCGCCGGCGGTCCGGAAGGGAGTCAGCAGCCCCCAACGCTCATACAGCCGCAGCGTCTGCTGCCCGAGGCCGGACAGCTCGGATGCCACCGAAATGCCGTAGACGCCGCGGGCGGATCGCGAGCTGGAGTCACCGGCCAATTGCGTCTCCATCCGACAGGTGAGCGTTCAGTTGCAGTTGTCCAAAACATACCATGTGTGACAACGCAAATATGCTGCTACTACCGAAGATCATCTGTCCCACAGGCGGAAAAACTATGCGGAATCCTCTTGCGGAGAAGCGGTTGAGGTGCTAATAATTATCTTTGTCGACAGACACAAGTTAT
Organism: Mycobacterium sp.; assembly: GCF_049802695.1. Classification (GTDB taxonomy): domain Bacteria; phylum Actinomycetota; class Actinomycetes; order Mycobacteriales; family Mycobacteriaceae; genus Mycobacterium. The sequence goes on along the minus strand of NZ_JBARMY010000099.1, from coordinate 2,144 downwards.
CGTCTCTCATTGGAGGTGGAACATGGTGCTGATGCGTACAGACCCCTTCCGCGACCTCGATCGCTTGACCCAGCAGGTGTTCGGTACGGCAGCCCGGCCCGCTGTCATGCCGATGGACGCATGGCGCGACGGCGAACAGTTCATCGTCGAATTCGATCTTCCTGGCGTACAGGCGGATTCGCTTGACCTCGACGTCGAGCGCAACGTGCTGACGGTGCGGGCAATGCGTCCCGCACTGGACCAGAGCCGGGAGATGGTGTCCGCCGAGCGGCCGCGCGGCGTGTTCAGCCGGCAGCTCTTCCTGGGCGACAACCTGGATACCGACAGAATCGAGGCGAACTACCACGATGGTGTCCTGCGGCTCACGATTCCGGTGGCCGAAAGGGCCAAGCCTCGTCGCATCGAGATCAGCCACGAGGGTGAACGCACCCCAATCAACGCCTGACGAAAGGGAGGAATAGTCATACCGGCGGCAGCCCGATATCGGCTGCCGCCGGTATGCGTCGTACACACGGACGATCAGCGCGAACGGACTTGTCGGACCCTCGTGGTGTCATGCCGTCATGCCGTATCCCTGGGGCGCCGAGGCCAGTGCCGTGCTCGATCCAAGCGTGCGCGGCCTGCTGCGCATCGTCGGCGGACCGGGCACCGGCAAAAGCAGCCTGTTGGTCGACGCCGCGGCGGCCCAGATCGCTGCCGGGGTTGATCCGCAGTCGGTGCTGCTGTTCACCGGCACCGGCAAGATCCGGATGCAGGCGCGCACCGCACTGACGACCGAATTGCTGCGGACAGGAGCCGACGCGCCCTGCCGCGCCGTGGTCCGCGAACCGCTGGTGCGCACCGTGCACAGCTACGCGTTCGCGGTGCTGCGGCTGGCCGCTCAACGCGCAGGCGATCCGCCGCCGCGGCTTATCACCAGCGCCGAACAAGACGCTGTCATCCGGGAACTGCTGGCCGGCGACCTGCACGACGCGCCGCTGTCCAAGTGGCCCGATCAGCTGCGGCCGGCGCTGGGCACGGCCGGCTTCGCCGCAGAGCTGCGCGACCTGCTCACCCGGTGCGCCGAGCGTGGCGTTGACCCGATGCAGCTGCAGCGGTTGGGCCGGCTGCACACACGTCCGGAATGGACGGCCGCCGGCCGATTCGCCCGGCAGTACGAGCAGGTCATGCTGCTGCGATCGGCAGTGGGGATGGCGGCCCCGCAGGCGACGGTGCCGGCGCTCGGGGCAGCTGAACTCGTCGGAGCTGCTCTCGAGGCCTTCGCCGCAGACCCGGCGTTGCTGGCCGCTGAACGTCACCGCATCCGGGTACTTCTCGTCGACGACGCTCAGCAGCTCGATCCGCAGGCGGCTCGTCTGGTCCGGGTCCTGGCGGCCGGCGCGGACCTGACTTTGATCGCCGGTGACCGCAACCAGGCAGTGTTCGGCTTCCGCGGCGCCCAGCCTGCCGCGTTGCTCGGCGGCGACTCGCCGGTGATCACCCTGACGCAGTCATACCGCTGCTCTGCTGCCGTCGCGTGCGCCGTCAACGCTGTAACGCGGCGGCTTCCGGGTGTCGCCTGCGCTGAAATAGCCGGAGCCGACGGCAAATATGGCTCAGTGGCGACGCGACTGGCGGCATCGGCGCACGCCGAGGCGACGTTGATCGCCGACGAACTGCGTCGCGCCCACCTCGTCGACGGGGTGCCGTGGTCACAGATGGCGGTCATCGTGCGGTCGATGCCGCGCGTCGGCGCCGGGCTGGCGCATGCGCTGGCCAGGACGGGCGTCCCCGTTGTCATCCCGGCAGTCGGCGGGGCGCTCTCGGAACACCCCGCGGTGCACACCCTGCTGACGGTGCTGGCGGCGACAGCGGACGGGCTCAACGGCGACCAAGCGCTTACTCTGCTGACCGGACCGATCGGCCGGGTCGATCCGATTGCGCTTCGACAGCTTCGCCGCTCTTTGCGCCGCGCCGAATCCGCTGCTGGGCGAACCAGTGCGGAGGATTCCCTGGTGAAGGCGTTGACGGCGGATACGCCGGTGCGACTCCCTCCCGCGCAGGCGCGGCCAGTACGCCGAGTGCGCGCTGTCTTGGCCGCGGCTGCCCTCAGCCACCGCCAGGGTCGAGACCCGCGTTACACGCTGTGGCAGGCGTGGCAGCGG
>NZ_JBARMY010000098.1:0-8909 GCF_049802695.1 Mycobacterium sp. | reverse complement strand
ACGGCAGTCTGACTACGCACCACGCCTGAGCGGAGGAATGGACCGATCCGCGGAAAATTTTTCAGGCAGTTCTGACGACAACGATGACGACATTCAGGCTTCCAGACACCCTCAACTACACCGGCGCCGGCGTCGGCGTCGGCGTCGGCGTCGGACTGATCATCACCGGGCTGACGCCCTAACCGCCGAACGCGCGACCGGCTGCGACCGCAGGCTGGTGTTTCCTGTGCTCAGGGCAGTTTGATTACGGAAACGTACATTTCGAGAGTCGGCCTATAGAGGTCGACATCATCGAGTTGGCTTCCCAGCATGACGGAGTCGGTGGTGGCGGCAAGCACCTGTGCGAATGTCAGTGGAGGGATCAGCAAGGCTCCGCCGAGCCGGTCGATGCCCTCGACGATGAACTTCGCGAGCGCCTTGACGACCTCTGATCTCTTGGCGGCCACCCGTTTTCTTGCATCGGGGTTGCGAATCAGGTAGAGGGTGAACTCGTGTCCCAACGCTGCATGCTCGGCACCGCGGTCACGGCTCAGCTGTTGCCAACGCTCGGCGATCTCATCGAGCTCGCGCGCCCCGATTTGGGTCGCTGTCGACATCACCTCGGCAAAGTTCTCGAAATAGCGACGCCAGTACCGGTCGCTCACTGCTAGAAAGAGGTCTTCCTTCGTCGAGAAGTGCTTGTAGATGGCACCTTTGGTGTAGCCGGCCGCGTGTGCGATGTCGTCGAGGGAAGCTGCCATGAAGCCCTTCTCGGCGAACACCTCCTCCGCTGCGTCCAGGAGAAGCGACCGGGTGTGCTCGACGCGTCGCTCGCGGGTCCAACGCTCAACCATGTCAGCGATTTTGTCACAGAATCTGAGATGCCTCTTGGTTGCTAAGATACTAGTTGGTATGTTGACGGCGGCTGGGCTGCCTCGGTAGAGGATTGATGTCCGCTCTGTCGACAAAAGATGTCTACGACGTTGGGCTTATCACCCACCCGCATATCAAATGCGATCGAGTTCGCGAACGCGGTACAACGACGATCCAGAAGGAGACAGTGTCATGACTGAACTGTCCAACAGGAAGAATGCGCCCTCTGTCACGGAGTCCCTCGGCGAAGTGGCGTCGCTCGGCGCCCAGGCTCACTCCAAGGCCCGGCCGGTGCGGATGTGGGCCATCGTCGGTGGTGCGATTCTCGCCTTTCAGCTATATGTATGGATCCGTTGGATCACCGGCCCTAATTTCGTGCGGGTGCCCACTGGGCCAAGCGATCCGCCGATGTTCATGAAGGTGATCCTTCTTACGTGGACGGCTGTCATCGTTGCGGGCTTACCGGTCGGCATTTATTACTTCATCGTCAGGCCCTGGCGGCGGGAGCGGCGAATCACGCTCGACGGCATGCTCCTGGTGGCCTGCGGCCTGATGTTTTTCCAGGATCCGCTGCTGAACTACATCAATACTTGGAGCACGTACAACACCTGGATGTTCAATCGGGGCTCGTGGGTGCAGAACATTCCGGGTTGGATGTCGTTTGGGAAACCGGGCCGCATGATGGCCGAGCCGCTCTTGATGAATGCGCCGGGTTACTCGTACGGAGTCCTGCTATGCACGATCCTTGGATGCTGGGTCATGCGCCGGGCCAAGTCGCGCTGGCCCAACATCAGCAACATTGGGTTGATCGGTGTTCTGATCGTATGGACGTTTTTATTCGATCTGGTCATCGAGGGCTTGTTCTTAATGCCGATGGGGCTTTTCACCTATCCCGGCGCAATCAGATCCCTGTCGATCAACGCCGGCACCTACTACCAATGGCCACTTTACGAAGGGCTCATGTGGGGTGGTGCGCAGGCGGGTCTGTGCGCCCTGCGCTACTTCACCGACGATCGTGGCCGGACATTCGTTGAACGGGGTCTCGAACGAGTCCAAGGCGGCTTTGCAAAGCAGCAATTCACCCGATTTCTGGCGGTCTTCGGGGCGTGCAGCATGTTCTTCTTCGTCTTCTACAACATTCCCGCACAGTGGTTCGCCACGCACCAGGACCCGTGGCCTCAGGACCTCCTGAAGCGGTCGTACTTCCTGATGGGCATCTGCGGTGACGGGACGGACCGACTTTGTCCTGATCCTGCTCTACCGATCCCTGGCAAAAACTCCGGCTACATCAATCCGGATGGCCGGCTTGTTCTTCCACCGGGTGTAGAGCTTCCGAAGACCGTTCCGTTCGATCGGGGAAAGTGATTTGTTGAATAGTCAACCCGCAGCTGTTCGCTCCGTTTCGGAGGCGCCCTTCTACCGGGCGGTCGGCGATGAAGTGGAGGTCTTCCGTGCAGCGGCGCGCCGCTGTCTGCCCGTGCTGTTGAAGGGTCCGACGGGGTGTGGGAAAACCCGCTTCGTGGAAGCGATGGCTGACGAGCTTGGCCGCGATCTCATTACCGTTGCGGGGCATGAGGATATGACGTCAGCAGATTTGGTGGGTCGGTTCCTGCTCAAGGGCGGCGAAACGGTCTGGGTGGATGGGCCTTTGACTCGCGCCGTGCGCGAGGGCGCCATCTTCTACCTGGACGAGGTGGTGGAGGCACGCCAGGACACCACTGTGGTCATCCATCCGCTCGCCGATCACCGCCGCGAGCTTCCGGTCGATCGGCTCGGCACGACATTGCGAGCGGCGCCAGGATTCCAGCTGGTGATCTCCTACAATCCCGGCTACCAGAGCGTCCTGAAGAATCTCAAGGAGTCGACCCGGCAGCGTTTCGTCGCCATCGAGCTCGACTTCCCCCCTGTTGAGATCGAGACGGAGGTAGTGGTCCACGAAGCCGGGATCGATTTCGACACGGCGAGCGCTTTGGTCAAGCTAGGTAACGCGATTCGAAATCTGGACGGCTCACCGCTTCGTGAAGTGTCCTCCACCCGGATGTTGATCCTCGCTGGGGGCCTCGTCGCTGAAGGGCTCAGCCTACGCAGTGCCGTCCAGGCGGCCGTCGTCCAAGCCCTCTCCGACGATCGGGATGTCGTGCTCGCCCTGGGTGAACTCGTCGATGCCGTTTTGCCCCGGACGTGAGCGCTTCCGATCCCAACAGCGCTGACCGGTTTCGACTCCTTGCCACCTTCATTGCCGGCAGGGCTGTCGGTATTGCGGAGGCACCCGCTGGGGAGCCAGCTCACACCAACGGTCAGGCAATCTTCGTTTCGGTAGGCGGTTCTGTCCCCGAGCAGCGCCGCGAGGTGCTTGTCCAGAGCGGGCTGCTCGGTGCGGGCAGCCTCGATCGGCGATTGGTGAAGGCTCTACGGGCACGTCCTGGGTTGGCGCGCCGCTACCTGGCACTGGAAGGTCGCCGAGTGCTTGCCGAGCTTGCCACGCACAACCCACTCGCTGCCGCTATTCTGCCCGCCGAGCCGGCGAGCACAGCAAGCGCCGATGAGTCGCTCGAGGTGGCCAGTGGGCGAGTGAAGGTCGCCGATCCACCGGAATGGTTCGGTGCCATCAAACCGTCCCGATTGCTGGCATGTTCTCCGGGACCGGGCGCGCAGGCTACCAATAAAGAGCTGCGCTTGGAGTTCGATCCCATCGACCTACCCGAGGCTGACGACGACGGCGACGACCAGGAGCAGTCCGGGGAAAGCAAAATCCTCAAGCTATTTGAAAATCCGCTCTTCAACTCACGGGCCCTCTCGGACTACTTCCGTAAGCTGTTCGGCAACTCGCGTGCTCCCGGGGACGGGGTTGCTGGCGCGGAGATGCAGGTTCGTTCCGTTCGGCGGGTCAACGCGGTCGGTGCCAATGCCCGGCCTCTGCCCACGCGAATACATTTTACCAATGACGGCAAGCCCGGCGCTGCCGTAGGCATAGGCGGCGCTCTCTACCCGGAGTGGGATGTCTACAACAACCGTTATCGGCCTGCGTGGTGCCGGGTCATTGACTTTCCGCTGACGGCCACCGCTGACGTCTCCGCCGCCGGTGTTCCGCACGACGATGTGCTGCGGCGTCGCTTGTCTCGTATCGGCCTCGGCCCCAGGGTTTTACGCGGCCGTCCGGAGGGCGACGACCTCGACATTGAGGCGCTCATCAATCTATTCGTCGATCTGCGCTCCGGCTACTCGCCGCCGGAAAACGTCTACCTGGAGCGCCGCAAACTCGCTCGCAATCTCGGCGTCTTCATCTTGCTCGATGCCTCCGGATCCGCTATCGATACCGATTCGGACGGCCTCGCCGTGCACGACCACCAGCGACGGGCGGCCTCAATATTAGCCGTCACGCTCGAAGAGCTTGGGGACCGCGTCGCCGTCTACGGATTTCGGTCCCAGGGCCGACACGCTGTCCAGCTGCATGCGATCAAAACGTTCGAACAATCTTTCGGCGCTGTCGGGCGAGCCCGACTCAACCAGCTCGAACCGTCGGGATACACACGCCTCGGCGCCGGCATCCGTGGTGCGGGCGAAATCCTCAAAACCGAGGCGGGCACCCCGAATCGGCTGCTGGTCGTCCTTTCCGATGGTTTCCCCTACGACGATGGCTACGAAGGCCGTTACGCCGAAGCCGACGCCTATAAGGCATTGGAAGAGCTCCGCACGGATGGCGTTGCCTGCCTTTGCCTTTCGATCGGCGCCGCTAGTACTATCGAGGTGCTCGAACGCGTCTTCGGCTCCGCCGGCCACGCCAGCGCCGCGACGCTGGCCGAATTGAGCCCACGGATGGATGAGTTGTTTTTATCTTCTCTGCGGGAACTTGCCGCGCCGAAACCTTCGCGAGGTTAGGTATGAAGGTGCTTGACGGGTGCGCTGGCCAATACCGGCCTTTCCACATCGGAGGCGTTCCTGGTAGACGGCCACGCCGTTGACCGAGCGCTACCTTCGCTAACTCCAAGGCGACCCGCCAGCGTTCTTTTTGCTCGTCATTTCATGTAACGGAATTCTCATCTTCGTGACGTGGAAACCGCGGATCAGCCATACGGATGGGAATTCGGTTACGGTGGTAGGTATTTGGTCCTGCATGCCGTCGCGATTTGCGCTGGGGCATCGGTGTCCAAGGAGCCGTTGTGATGTCGCGAACCGTCTTCACACGCCCGTCATATCGCGATCGATTTGGTGTCGAGGTAACTGTCGAGTCCTTCGGGGCCTAGTTCGCGGCCGTAGCCGCTGGCTTTGACGCCGCCGAACGGCGCAAGGGGATCCATAGTGTAGCCCTGGTTGATTCCGACGGTGCCGGTGCGGACCCGCGCGGCGATGGCCAGGGCTCGGTCGGTGTCGGCGGTCCATACCGATCCGGCCAGGCCGTAGTCGGAGTCGTTGGCGATGGTCACTGCATCGTCTTCGTCGCGGTAGGGGATGACGGTGATTACGGGTCCGAAGATCTCTTCGCGGGCAATGCGCATGGTGTTGTCGGCGGCGGCGAAGAGGGTGGGTTGGACGTACCAGCCGCGGTCGAGGCCGTCGGGCATGTCGGTGCCGCCGACCACCAGTTGCGCGCCTTCGTTTTGACCGATCTGGATGTAGTCTCGGACGCGCTGCTGCTGGCGGTGGGAGACCAGCGGGCCGATCTGGGTGTCGGGATCGGTGGGATCACCCACTCGAAGGCTCGTCATTTCGGACGCGAGTGCGTCGACGTATTCTTCGTGGCGGTGCGCGGGTGTCAGAACGCGGGTCAACGCGTTGCAGATTTGGCCGCTGTTGGAAAGGCTGGCCGAGCGCACTCCGGCGGCGACCTTCTCGGGTGCGGCGTCGTCGAGGATGATGGCGGCGGACTTGCCGCCGAGTTCGAGGCTGACCTTGGTGAGCTTGGCCCCACACGCTGCCGCGACGGCCCGCCCCGCGGCAGTTGATCCGGTGAACGACACCTTGTCCACGCCGGGGTGGGCGACCAGGAGTTCACCGACCGCACCGTCGCCCGGCAGTACAGTGACTACTCCCGGGGGTAGGTCGATTTGGTCGATCATTTCAGCCAAAAGCAATGCGTCAAGCGGGGATTCGGGGGCGGGCTTGAGCACTACCGTGCAGCCGGCCAGCAGCGCGGGCACCAGTTTGGTGATAATGAGGAACTGGGGCATGTTCCACGGCACGATCGCGGCGATTACGCCAACGGGTTGCTTGTGCACGAGCACATCGGCGCCGAAGAAACCGGGCCGGGTCTCGCGCCATTGGTGCCGTTCGGCGAGGTCGCAAAACGCGCGCATCATCATCGCGGGCAGCCCGACCTGGGCGCGCTGGGCAAAGGTGATGGGAGCACCGATCTCGGCGGTGATGGTGTTGGCCATCTCTGCGCGCCGTTGGTCGTAGACGTCGGCGAGCCGGCGGATCGCCGCGATGCGCTCCGGAGACTCGCAGCGGCCCCAGGGGCCGGTGTCAAAGGCCGCGCGCGCCGCATTGACGGCTGCGTCGACGTCGGCTGGCCCCGCGGCTGCGACCTCGGCGATGGATTGCTCGGTGTGCGGTGAGATGACTTTGAAGGCGTTGGCCTGCGTCAGCGCCGTGCGACCCCCTGCGATCTGGAACCCAAGGTTGCGATTCATCCCGGCCCTTCATCCTCCGCAGTATCAACTACTTGCGATTAGGCCGGTCAGCATATACCGTCGGCCCGACGGAGTCCTACGGATCACTGAAACGGGTGGCTGCGTAGCCATTCCCCATCCAGTATCGGAGGGATGGGTGTCTGACCGCCGGGGGTCCGTGTGAGATCGAAACGGACAGGAGCGGTGATGGCTCGATTCCCCAAGCCCCCGGAGGGCAGCTGGACGCAACATTACCCGGAATTGGGCACCGGGCCGGTGTCCTACCAGGACTCCATCAGCCCGCAGATCCACGACCTGGAGCGCGAAGCGATCTTCAAACGCGCCTGGCTGAATGTGGGTAGGGCCGAACAGCTTCCACGTAAAGGCAGCTACTTCACCAAGGAGCTCAAGGTCGTCAACACCTCGATAATCTTGGTGCGTACGACATCCGGGGAGATCAAGGCGTACCACAACGTCTGCCGGCACCGCGGCAACAAGCTGATGTGGAACGACATGCCGCTCGAGGAGACCAGCGGTGTCTGCCGCCAATTCACGTGCAAGTACCACGCCTGGCGTTATGACCTGGACGGCAACCTGACGTTCGTACAACAGGAGGAGGAGTTTTTCGATCTCGACAAGAGTCGCTACGGGCTGGTGTCGGTGCACTGCGATGTCTGGGAAGGCTTTATCTTCGTCAACTTCGCGAAACAGCCCGAGCAGTCGCTGCGCGAATTTATGGGGCCGATGGTCACGGGCCTGGAGGGGTATCCGTTCGGGAAGATGACCTCGCGCTGGTGCTACCGCTCGGAGGTAAAGGCGAACTGGAAGCTGTATATGGATGCTTTCCAGGAGTTCTATCACGCACCGGTGCTACATGCGAACCAGTCGCCGACGGCCTATTCGAAGGCGGCCGCCGAGGCGGGTTTCGAGGCCCCGCACTACCGTCTGGAAGGCCCGCACCGGCTGGTCAGCACGTCGGGTGTGCGGGCCTGGGAAATGTCGGCGGAGATGCGCAAGCCGATTGAGGACATCTGTCAGAGCGGACTGTTCGGACCTTGGGACAAGCCCGACTTGGGGGAGATGCCCGCCGGTCTGAATCCCGCGAAATGTGATCCGTGGGGCCTCGATTCATTTCAGTTGTTCCCCAACTTCGTCATCCTGTTCTGGGGTCAGGGCTGGTATCTGACGTACCACTACTGGCCCACGTCCTATAACAGCCACGTCTTCGAGGGCACGCTGTACTTCCCGCAGCCGCGTAGCCCGCGCGAGCGGGTCGCCCAGGAACTGGCGGCGGTGTCGTTCAAGGAATACGGGCTGCAGGACGCCAATACGCTGGAAGCGACCCAGAGCATGATCGAATCGCGCGCGGTCGACCGCTTCTTACTCAACGACCAGGAGATCTTGCTGCGTCACCTGCATAAAGAGACCGCGGCCTGGATCGAGGAGTACCTGCGGATGACCAGGGCAGGAGTGTGAACACGGTGTCTGCTTTGCTGCCAACCGAATTCGCCGACCTTGAGCCTTTCGCGCAGTGGTGCCTGCCCACCGAACCGGAGCGCTACGCCAAGAGGCTGGCGAGCTCGATGACCGAAATGAAGGCCTTTTACGACGCGATCACCCCGCGTGCCGAGGAAGCCATCGCTTACTGCGACAAGTTCCCTCTCGACGACTTGCCTGAGGACGTAATGAATTTGTTGCACCTGCTGTATTCGATGATCATGGTGTCGTTTCCGGCGGAGTGCTGGAAGCAGCCGCGCGTGCCCGATTCCGGTGCTTCCACCCTGGACTGCGTGTCTGAGCCCTTCCCGTGACCGGCGTGACCGTCCTGCGAGCCGCCCGCTGGGCTGATGTCGACGCCGGCAAGGTGCGCTCACCGGCGGTGGTAGTGGTCGACGGCGAGCGTATTACCGCGGTCAATCCCGAAGGGCCACTGCCGGATCCGAGCAGCGTGGTCGATCTTGGGGACGTCACGTTGCTGCCGGGTCTGATGGACATGGAACTCAACCTGCTTATCGGCGGCCCCGGCGGCCCCGAGGGTCTACCGGCGCCGATGCACGGAGTCCAAGACGACCCGGCGTATCGCACACTGCGCGGCGCGGTCAATGCGCGCACCACGCTCGAGGCCGGCTTTACCACCGTGCGAAACCTCGGGCTGATGGTCAAGACCGGCGGCTACCTGCTCGACGTCGCGCTGCAGCGGGCTATCGACCAGGGCTGGCATGCCGGTCCCCGGATCTATGCCGCAGGCCACGCGGTCACCCCCTACGGCGGGCACTTGGACCCGACGGTTTTTCAGCGGCTGGCGCCCGGGATCATGCCGCTATCTGTCGCGGAGGGTATCGCCAACGGCGTGCCCGACGTGATCGCCTGTGTGCGCTACCAAATTCGGCACGGCGCCAAGCTGATCAAGGTGTCGGCGTCCGGCGGGGTCATGTCGCACAGCACCGC
>NZ_JBARMY010000097.1:0-7067 GCF_049802695.1 Mycobacterium sp. | reverse complement strand
AGAACGCTGAATACCCGGCTGCTTCCGCGGTTTGGGCGACTGCGAGTTGATCGTTGTAGCTGGCGCCTTGCTGAGGTTCGACGAACACCCGGAAATCCACGGGCTTCACCCTAGGCCGACGCGCCATCCGGCGTTGGTACCGGCGGGGTCGTATATGGTTCAACCGAATCGCTGCAGCCAGGCCGCAACCGCACTGCCCGGCTGACCGTTGTCGCCGCCGCCAGCGCCGCTATCACAAAAAGGATCGTCGCTGAAATCGCGGCGGAGCTCACGACGGTGAGCAGCAGTGGCAAGCCGAAGCCGATGTACGTCACCGCGTAGAAAGCTCCGGTGACGGCACCGCGAAGATAGTGCGGCGCAGGCCGCTTCAAGGTCGAATAGGCCCTCGCTCAGGCAAGTCGGACGCGCAAGACAACCCACTGGCTTGTCGCAGCTTATCGACATGCTCGCCGACGCCGGCGACAGTGCCGAGAAGATTGTTCCGGTAGCGATCGAAACACCGCGTATTTACGCCTGTTTCCGGTTAGGGAGGGCGGAGCGATTCGACCTAATAGAAACAGTCTGATCGTACTGCGTTCCCCAATACGGCTGGGCCTGGAGATCCAGGGCCGCTCGCAATTCTCTCCGTTGATCGGGCAATCCATCGGGCCCCGCTTGATTACTGATTACGCTGGGTGATCAGTTCGGCATGGGGAGCGGCTCGTGATCACTTTGGACCGCTTGGTGAACGTGCTGGGTAGTTATGGGGCACGCTTGCGTTGGTCCTCGGTTGCCAGGTCGACTGAACTGCGCAGCGTGGTGATCCACGAGGCGGCTGCGGACCGCCAGGCGGTTGGTGATGTGTTGCTGGCGATTGGTGCCGGCTCGCCACGGGAAGCGGTGCGGTGGGCGGCCTCGGCGCATGCTGTTGTGGTGTTGATGCGCGGCGGTGAGGAGCAGATAACGTTCGACGCCGACGCCGAGGTTGGCGCGGTGATGGTGGTCGACGATGCGTTGTCGTGGAGCGAATTGGCGGCGGTGGTCTATGGGCTAGTGCTGGAGGGCCGTGAAACTGAATCCGGCCGTGGCCCAACCGATTTGTTCGCGCTCGCTGACAGTCTGGCGGACGCAATCGACGGTGCCGTAGTCATTCACGATCGGCTATTGCGCGTACTCGCCTATTCGAAATTACAGCAGCACGCTGACGCGGCGCGGGTGGAGACAATCCTAGAACGGCAGACACCGGAGCAGTTGCGGGCATTATTCGGAACCCGTGGGGTATTCACGCACTTGGCGTCCTCCGACGATCCAGTGTTTGTCGCCGAGGACGCCGAACGTGGCCTGACTGGGCGCATGGTGGTGGCGGTGCGCTCGGGTCGAGAGCTCTTGGGGTCGGTGTGGGTGGCGTGTTCGGCGCCGCTGGACGGAACCGCGCGCACCGCCTTGGCCAATGGCGCGCACACGGTGGCCCTGCATCTGCTGCGGTCACGCGCCAGCGCGGACCTAGAGGGCCAGGTCGAATCCGAGCTGGTGATCCGGTTGCTAGAGGGCAGCGCTGATGCCGCCACCCTGGCCAGCAGGCTGGGCCTGCCGCATAGCCGGTTACGGGTGATTGCGGTGCAGGCGTTCATCGGCGCCGACCGCGATGCTGCTCTGTTGTTGGCGTTCGAGCGCGCCACCACCGGGTTCGGTTGGTCACGGCCGGGTCGCAGCGCCTTGGCCGGGAACACTGTGTACACCGTGCTTCCCGGTGAGCAGGCGGAAACGGCGCGGCGCTGGGTGACCGGTTTGCGTGCGGCCATACCCGAGCAGGTGACGGTGTTGGCCGGCATCAGTGGGGCGGCCGAGGTGGCTGACCTGACCGCGGCGCGCCGGGAGGCCGATGAGTGTCTGGCGCTCCACGAAGTATCACCCCGAGCGGCACCTCCGGCCTACGACGAGTCGTGGGATGAGATCCTGCTGCAGCGGTTGCGCACTGCGGCGCGGTCAGGTCGGTCGCCCGAGCGTGGACCGGTGGCCGAGCTGCGCCGCCATGACCTCGCCAACGCGACCGACTATGTGGCGACGCTGCGGGCCTGGCTGGAGGCCCAGGGCGACCCGGTCGAGGCCGGTGAGCGGTTGGGCCTGCACGAGAACACTGTGCGTTACCGGCTGCGCAAGATGGCCGAGATCACCAACCTGCCATTGAACGACGCCAGAAAGCGGCTGGCCATGATGATCGAACTTGCCGCCACCGACACCGGTTGACCGACGAACCTGTCGAAGTACAACAAAGCGTGGGGGCGCTGTTGTCTGGCTTCGGCAATGCTTGCCGCTGCCATGCATACGACCATGGAGCCTATAGCGATCCGCCGATAGGACTTACCTGATGACGACCCCCCATCCTGACCATCAACGGCTCACCGGCCACTGGCTGGACGAAGACGCCGCGATGGACACCTTCCCGCTGCGCTTGCCGCGGTGGCGGTTGGTCCGGCTGTTTGACCGCAACCCACTGATACGTGCCAGCGATCGGGTCGAGGCACTGGTTTTGGTGTTGGCCGTGGTCGTAGCGCTGTTGGCTGTGCCGATCGCCGCCGCCGTGGGCACCGCGGTCTATGATTCCCGCCGCAGCCTTTACGCCGAGCAAGCCCAGACTCGGCGCATGGTCACTGCAACCGTCATGGATGTCAGCGCTGCCCAAATCTCGTCGAACAAGACGATGACGGTGCCTGCCCGATGGTTTGCTGCCGGAGCCGAACAAACCGGTGAAGTTAAGACGCGACACACCGTGAGACCGGGCGACTCGATTGATGTCTGGGTGGACGAAGACGGTTCGCAAGTCGCCCCGCCCATCAAAACCGCCGTAGACGAGGCGGTGGCGGCTGCAGTAGCGATCTGGTTAGGAGCGGTCATCGCCGCAGCGGTGTTGGTCGGCGCCGCTCGGGCAATCCTCAACCGAGTCCGCCACGCCAGGTGGCAACGTGACTTCGACAAGCTAATCGAGTCATGAGCGGCGCGGTATGCCCGGGTTCGTTCGATCCGGTGACGCTGGCTCACGTCGACGTTTTCGAGCGTGCCGCCGCTCAGTTCGACGACGTGGTGGCTGCTCCTGGGCCATCCCATCAAAATGGGCATCTTCGACCTCGACGAGCGGATCGCGATGACCAACGAGTCGACGACGCATCTGCCCGGATTGACCGTGAAGGCGGGCGAGGGCCTCGCTGACTAAAGAGGTCGCGATGCTCGGCGGCGACGTGTCGGACCTGCTTCCCGAACTAGTGAACGGCCGACTGGCCGAGAAGTTGCGCTATACCCACGGCTAGCCCCAACTACTGGATATCGAGTCCGATTTCAGCGCAAGAAGTCCGCGCGGGCTGAGCCAGTGCTAGTGGTGACCGCGATGGTGGTCTCGCAAGGCCTACATCTCACTGATCGAACCGCCCAAAGTATTGGCGACCGATACGGCCTGACCCGCGAGGAAATCGACGCGCGTTTTGCGTTGCGGTCCTACCAACGTGCCGCGGCCGCGCACCAATCGGGTCGGGTGCCACGTAGATCCATTCGGTCGACGTCCCCGCCACCGGCAGAAGTCCAGCCAAGTCGCGATCACGCGACGGCGTTGTCGGCTGGCGACAATGGCCCACTGCGGCATTGTCCGGTTCCGGCAAGCGCTGGCGCACCCCTCCAGACGACCATGGGAGTTGATAACGAAGTTCAGTTGGGAGGTGTGCTGATGGTCGGCGTCGAGCTCGATCCGCTGCGCCGAAGCGGAGGCTGGCACTCCCCATACCCACAGGCCTGAACCGCAGCGCAAGTTTCGCCCACCGCGGGCCCCCGAGTCGTCAGGGGCGGTTGCTGTGTTTCCGCCCGCTCCTGACGACACCCTATTAAAGATAAGGACACCATCGAAAATGACTAGTATTCAACGCATTCGGATGACGCGACGGGACTACACTCGGCTGCACATCGAGCTTGCCGCGCTGCGCTCGCGGCGCAGTATTGAAGTTCCCGACGACTTCATGGATTACGACGCGAACCTCATCGCGCGGGACCGGGCGAGACAAGCCCGCATCCGCGAGATTGGAGATGTGCTGACCAATGCGGTCGTCAGTGAGGACGTCTACGACCCTGTCGCCGGACCGGGCATGGTTGTGACCATCCGCTACGAACCCACCGGCGAGACCGAAACGTTTCTGCTCGGCCGGCGTGCCGAGGACGTCGACCTCGAGGTCTACTCAACGCTGTCGCCGCTGGGCCACGCGATCGCCGGCGCACGTCCGGGTGAGCAGCGCATCTACGCAATCCCCAATGACACGCACCGGCTCGTGACGCTGCTCAAGGCCGTGCCCTACGAAACGTACGCGGCGAAAAACCCCGGGCTTAGTCCCGCGGCGCCACGGTGACCCCCGAGCACCGCACGAACAAGAGACAACGGCCGAAGCGAAGTGCCAGCCGACGACATTGCATGGTGGCAGGGCTCACGACATAGACCGGCTGGCGGCATCAGCGACCATTGCTGCTGCGCGAAAAATTATGACCAGCGCGTGGGCACCATTTTGAGCGCGGTAAACATGATCACCACCGTGGTGTGCATGCGCGCGCCCGGGATGACGATGTTCCGGCTGCCCATCTTCACCTGGAACATCCTGATCACGTCCATTATGGCTTTAATGGTCTTTCCACCGCTGACCGCGGCACTGTTCGGGTTGGCCGCCGACCGCCACCTGGGCGCTCACGTCTATGACCGGCCAACGGTGGGGTGATCCTGTGGCAGCACCTGTTCTGGTTCTTCGGACACCCCGAGGTCAACATTGTGGCGCTGCCGTTCTTCGGCATCATCACCGAGATCATCCCGGTTTTCGCCCGCAAACCAATCTTCGGCTACACCAACATGGTCTACGCCACGATGACCATCGCCGGGCTGTCGGTGGCGGTGTGGGCGCACCACATGTTCGCCACCGGCGCCGTCCTGCTGCCGTTCTTCTCCTTCATGTCCTACCTGATCGCGATACCGACCGGGATCAAGTTCTTCAACTGGATCGGCACCATGTGGAAGGGCCAGTTAACCTTCGAGACACCCATGCTGTTCGCGGTCGGGTTCATGGTCACCTTCCTGCTTGGCGGCCTGTCCGGGGTGATGCTGGCCAGTTCACCAATCGACTTCCACGTCACCGACACCTACTTCCTCATCGCCCACTTCCACTACGTGCTGTTCGGCACCATCGTGTTCGCCACCTTCGGCGGCATCTACTTCTGGTTCCCCAAGATGACCGGTCGGCTGCTCGATGAGCGGCTGGGCAAGCTGCACTTCTGGCTGACGCTGATCGGTTTCCACACCACATTTTGGTGCAGCACTGGCTGGGCGACATGGGCATGCCGCGCCGCTACGCCGACTACCTGCCCACCGACGGGTTTCAACCCCTCAATGTCGTCTCGACGATCGGCGCGTTCATCCTCGGTGCCTCGATGCTTCCGTTCGTGTGGAACGTGTTCAAAAGCTGGCGCTACGGCGAACCCGTCACCGTCGACGACCCCTGGGGACACGGCAACTCCCTGGAATGGGCTACCAGCTGCCCGCCACCGCGGCACAACTTCACCGAACTGCCCCGCATCCGCTCCGAGCGCCCGGCGTTCGAACTGCACTACCCCCACATGATCGAACGAATGCGTGCCGAGGCGCATATCGGCCGGCACGCCACAGCTGGTGAGTCGGGAGAAGGTTTCGGCCCGCGGACCGAGCCGGATCGCGAACGGGCCTAATCGGCTGGCACACCCTGGCGCCACCGCAGCAGAGCTGATGTCGCCCGGGGTGATCAGCGTGACCGTGGACACCGAAGTCGACAAGGTATGCCACCTGCTGGTGAAGCACCGTATTCACCGGGTGCCCGTGCTCGACAGGGCCAGGCTGGCCAGGATCGTCAGCCGCTCGCCCGTCGTGGCGTTGCTGGCCACCGAATGGGTGTGCCAGGTCTTCGGCCAAGCGGTGCGCGACCGGAACGCGTCGCCGTCGTGTCCGACTTGTCACGCCGCCAGCGAACAGTTTGTATTGCAGGACGCCGATCCCAGCAGTTAGCTACACCCCCGTCCGGCGGCGCAGCGACGAGCGGCAGGAGACACGCGGTATGGAGGAGCCCTTCCCCACACCAGCGAGCGGGCCGCTAGCGACCGGTGAGCACACCCAACGAGAGAGAAGGTGCGGTCGCACCGCGCCGCTCGAGCGGGCTGTCCGCCTGACCCGCCCGAGATGAGCGGCTGAGACGGCCACCGGGAGGAGGCAGCAAATGAGCGCATACAAGGTGCAGGTGCGTCGGGTCTACGACCCCCCGGCCCGCGGGGACGGGAACCGCGTGCTGGTCGACCGAATCTGGCCGCGCGGCTTAACGAAGGAAAAGGCGAACCTGGACGAGTGGTGCAAGACGATCGCCCCTTCCACCGAGCTGCGCAAGTGGTATCACCACGATCCGGAACGGTTCAGCGAGTTCGCCCGGCGCTACCGGGAGGAGCTGACCGGACCCGAACGAGCCGAGGCGCTGGCACATCTGCGGACGTTGGCGAAGGACCGAAAGACCCTGACTCTGCTCACAGCAAGCAAGGCCGTGGACATCAGCGACGCAACTGTCCTCGCCGCGATGCTGGGTTAAGCGGTCGCCCACCATACGGTCGCGGACACCGCGTCTGCGCGGCCACCCGTGGGACATCGCGATGATCGACTCGCACGACGCCGCGGGGTTCGGCGGCTTGACTCAGAGCCACGAGATGTACCACAGCCGAAGCGCAGCAGCCCGCGGTTGAGTCGGCCGGTGAGGGACGGGCAACATCCGCAACGGCGCCCGGGCCAAGACGGTGTTGATGGACACCACCGGCCAGGTGCAGATCGACGTGCCGCGGGATCGGGCCTCGACGTACGAGCCGCAGATCGTCAAGAAGCGTCAACGCCGGCTCGGGTACCACCGGAGCGGCCGCCGGATGAGGTGATGGTGCGCGGCGGTCGGCGGGCTGGCTGTGGTTGTTGTAATGCAGGCGATGGCTGGCTTGGCCGGCCACAGCGGCTCCGATGACTACTTCGGGCGCGACGACGGTCGCGGCGGTTTCGGCGGCGCCTACGC
>NZ_JBARMY010000096.1:0-6099 GCF_049802695.1 Mycobacterium sp. | reverse complement strand
AGCGTGAACTGGGACGCCATCGCGCAGTGCGAGTCGGGCGGTAACTGGGGGATCAGCACCGGTAACGGTTTCTCCGGTGGCCTGCAATTCACGTCCAGCACGTGGCGGGCCAACGGCGGCTCCGGACCCGCGAACGGCGCCAGCCGCGATGAGCAGATCCGGGTGGCTGAAAACGTCCTGCACACGCAGGGCATCGGCGCGTGGCCGGTCTGCGGTCGGCGCGGCTGACCGACGACGCTGACACTGACGGCGGTGTCCGGGTAGCCGACCCGGCACCGCCGTCAGCGGTCTGTGTGCCGCGGTGTTACCAAGACGTATGACCTCAACCGCGTTCGGCAGCCTCGACGAGTACCTCGCCCTGCCCCGGGTCTCGGGCCTGGCGGTGTCCCCAGACGGGTCACGGTTAGTGACCACGGTTGCTGAACTGAACGAGAAACGCACCGAGTACGTCAGTGCGGTGTGGGAGATCGACCCGGCCGGCCGGGCACCTGCGCGCCGACTCACCCGGAGCGCCAAGGGTGAGTCCTCGCCGGCGTTCAGCGCCGACGGCGACTTGCTGTTCGTCTCCTCCCGACCGGTCGCCGATAAGCCTGGAGGCAATACCGACAAGCCGCCCGCCTCGCTGTGGCGGCTACCGGGCGCCGGCGGAGAGGCGATCGAGACCGTGACAATGCCCGGTGGCGTCAGCGCGGTAAGCACGGCCCGCGCCGCCGAGATCACTGTGGTCGTTGCGCCGCTGCTCCCGTCGGCCCGTGACATCGACCACGACCGGCAGCTGCGAGAGCTGCGCAAGTCAAAGCAGGTGACGGCCATTCTGCACTCGGGCTATCCCATTCGTTACTGGGACGAGGATCTCGGCCCGGACGAGCCGCACCTGTTAGACGCGGACGGTCCTCGCGATCTGATTCCGCAGCCCGGCAGGGCGCTGCGCGACGCGACATTCGACGTCAGCCCCGACGGGCGCTTCCTGGTCACCACTTGGCCGGTGGCCGGGCCCGGACCCGTCCAACGTTCGGTGCTGCTGCGCGTAGAACTGGCGTCCGGCGAGCACAGCATCATCGCCGACGACCCGGACGCCGACCTGGAGAATCCGGCGATCTCGCCGGACGGGTCGGCTGTCGCCTTCACCCGCGAGTCCGTCGCGGCACCCGACCGTGCGCCGCAACGGACCCTGCAGTATCAGCGCTTCGGTGATCAGCCGACGCCGCTCGCCGTCGGCTGGGACCGCTGGCCGGCATCGGTGCTCTGGTCCATCGACGGCGCGTCGCTCATCGTGACCGCCGACCAAGCCGGCCGGACACCGGTCTTCGTTGTCGAGACCGCCACGTCAAGGGTCACCCAGCTCACCGACGACGACTTCGCCTACACCGACGTCGTCACCGCACCGGGGGGCCTGCTGTATGCGCTCCGCAGTGCGTACGGCGCCCCGCCGCATCCGGTCCGGATCGACACCGACGGTGTCGTCACCGTGCTGCCCTGCGTCGACTTACCCACTTTGCCGGGAACGGTGGAAGACATCGCGGCCACCGCGGCCGACGGGACGTCAGTGCGGTCGTGGCTCGTGCTGCCCGACGATCAGCAGCCCGCCCCGCTGCTGTTGTGGATCCACGGCGGACCGCTGGGCAGTTGGAACAGCTGGTCCTGGCGGTGGAACCCGTGGCTGCTGGCCGCCCGCGGGTACGCGGTGCTGCTTCCGGATCCCGCGCTGTCCACCGGCTACGGGCAGGACTTCATCCAGCGCGGCTGGGGAGCTTGGGGCGGAGCGCCGTTCGACGATCTGATGGCCGCCACCGAGGCAGCGTGCGCGCATCCCCAAGTGGACGCCACCCGGACCGCTGCAATGGGTGGCTCGTTCGGCGGCTACCTGGCCAATTGGGTGGCTGGACACACCGACCGCTTCTCGGCCATCGTCACCCACGCCAGCTTGTGGGCCTTAGACCAGTTCGTGCCCACCACCGACGTGTCGTATTACTGGCGGCGGGAGTTGACGCCAGACATGGTCGCCGTTCACTCACCACACCGATTCGTCGACCAGATCAGCACGCCGATGCTGGTCATCCACGGCGACAAGGACTACCGGGTGCCGATCGGGGAAGGCATACGGCTCTGGTATGAACTGCTTTCCATGTCGGCGCTGCCCGCCGACGAACACGGCGACAGCCCGCACCGCTTCCTGTACTTCCCCTCCGAGCATCACTGGGTGGTAGCGCCCCAGCACACCAAGCTCTGGTACGAGGTGGTGATCGCGTTCCTGGCCGAGCATGTGCTGGGTGAGGCCGTCGAGCTGCCCGAAATACTGGGAGTACCGTCGCGGCGGTGAGCACATCCCGCGAATATGACATCGTCGTTTACGGGGCGACCGGCTTCGTCGGCAAGCTGACCGCCGATTACCTGGCCCGATCCGGCGGCGATGTCCGCGTAGCGCTGGCCGGCCGATCCAGAGAACGGCTGCTGGCAGTCCGCGAGACGCTGGGCGAGTCGGCGCAGTCGTGGCCGGTGCTGGTTGCCGACGCCTCCTCACCTTCGACGCTCGAAGCGATGGCCACGCAGACGCAGGTCGTCATCACCACCGTCGGGCCTTATCTGAAGTACGGCATGCCACTGGTTGCCGCGTGCGCCGCGGCGGGCACCGATTACGCCGACCTGACCGGTGAAGCGGTGTTCGTGCGCAACAGCATCGACCTTCATCACAAGCAGGCCATCGACACCGGCGCCCGGATCGTACACGCCTGCGGATTCGATTCAATCCCTTCAGATTTGAGCGTGTACGCGCTGCACCGGAAGGTGAGCGACGATGGAGCCGGCGAGCTCGGCGACACCGACTTCGTCGTGCGCGGTTTTTCCGGCGGAGTATCCGGCGGCACCGTCGGATCGATGCTCGAGCTATTCGACATCTCCTCCCGAGACGACCAGGTACGCCGGCAGACAGCTGACCCTTACACGCTGACCAGCGACCGCGGCGCCGAGCCGGATCTCGGTCCGCAGCCGGACCTGCGGCGGCGGCGTGGCGGTGACATCGCACCAGAACTCGCCGGCATCTGGACGGCCGGGTTCCCGATGGCGCCGTATAACACCCGTATTGTCCGGCGCAGCAACGCCTTGCTCGACTGGGCCTACGGCAGGCAATTTCGCTACGCCGAGAGCATGAGCGTGGGTTCGTCGCCGGTCGCCCCGGCCGGATCGGCGTTGGTCACCGGCGTCGGTAACGCCGTATTCGCTCTGGGTAGTCGCTATTTTCGGCTGCTGCCCCGGCGTCTCGTCGAGCGCGTCGTGCCCAAACCCGGCACCGGACCCAGCGCCACGCAGCGCGAGCGCGGTTACTACAAGGCCGAGACGTACACCACAACGACCACCGGCAGCCGCTATGTGGTGACCTTTGCGCAGCAGGGCGACCCGGGATACAAAGCCACCTCGGTGTTGTTGGGGGAAAGCGGCTTAGCGCTCGCGCTCGACCGGGACAAGCTGTCGGACCTGCTGGGTGTGCTGACACCGGCAAGCGCGATGGGAGATGCGTTGTTGGCGCGACTTCCGCCCGCAGGAGTGACCTTGGAAACCGCCCGGCTGAGCTGAGCAATTGCGCCGCTCTGCTTGCGGTCGCTATGGGTGGGCTAATGTCGAAAGCGGCTCAACACGTCGTGCGAGCTGTTCCCAGCCAGTTGACACCGAAGGTGGACACCCATGGCCGGCCTCGATGATCTCTTCGCTCAGATTCCCACGCGCGACATCGCCGAAAATCTTGGAGTCGAGGAAGGCGAAGTGAGCAGCGCGGTGCAGGAGCTGGTGCCGGTGCTGGTCGGCAGCCTGCAGCAGAAAGCCCAAGATCCCGGCCACGCGTCGGTGATCGAGTCGGCGGCCGGCGACCACGCAGCCCGCGGCCTGCTCGACGCCGACGCCGGTGTCGCCGATGTAGATCACGCCGAGGGAGACCAGGCGGTCGCGAAGCTGTTCGGTGGCAGCGACAGCAGCCAGGTGGCCGCCGCGCTGTCGGGCGGCCAGGCCGGCAACAGCGACTTGTTCGAGAAGCTGCTGCCGATTCTTACGCCGATCGTCTTGGCCTACATCGGCAAGCAGTTGAGCCAGAAGAAGTCGCCCGCGCCGAAAGGCGACAGCCCATCCGGCGGCGCCCTTGACGACGTGCTGGGCAGCATTCTCAGCGGCATGTCCGGCGGCAACAAGTCGTTGGGCAGTGTCCTGGGAAAGGCCCTGGGCGGTAAGGCGGGCGATATCCTCGGCGGCCTGTTCGGTGGTAATAAGTAACACGAAATCACCGCCTACACAGCGCATTTCGTGTCGCTTGCTGACAGCGAGCGTTCACCGCCAGTTCTCCGGGATGTCTTGAGTAATCTGAGCGGAAGGCGCCCCGGCAGCCCCAGGGCTAACTAGACTTCCCGTTGTCGTGCACACGCGACGATGCCCGGTCGGCAGGCCGGATTGCAGCGACGAAAGGGAGTGACCGTGGGAGACACACTTAACGAAGGACAGAAGCTGGTTAAGGGGGAGTCGATCACGTCGAACAACGGGGCCTACACCGTGACGTTGCAGGACGACGGAAACTTGGTGCTCGCGGTGCGCGGCAAAGCCATCTGGGCCACCGGAACCGACGGCCAAAACGTCGTGCGGGCCGAAGTCCAGCATGACGGCAACTTCGTCGTCTACACCGCAGACAAACCGGTGTGGGCCACCAACACCAAGGGCAAGAAGCACGTCAAACTCGTCATCCAGGACGATCGCAACCTTGTGCTCTATGCCGCCGACGGGGCGGCCTGGTCAACGAAGACCGAAACCGACGCGCCGCCGCCGCCGGAAGCTGAAGTTCCGGCTCCCGAGGTGACGACCGCTCCGGACGAGTCCGCGCCGGCCCCTGAGCCGGTTCATGACGCAGCCGAGTCGGACGGCGAACCGGGGGAGGTGCCCGCACCGGCAGGTCGCAGCTACACCGTCGAACCCGGTGACACCCTGTGGGCGATCGCGGAGCGCTTCTACGGTGACGGCAGCAAATACCAGGTGATCGCCGACGCCAGCGGTATCTCCAATCCGGATCTGATCCACCCCGGTGAGGTGCTGAACATTCCTTGATCGCCCTCAGATCAGGACGGTCGGCTCGGGCGCTTTCACGGGTACCGAGTCGGCTTCCTAGAATTGTGCGGTGACCGCCAGCTCCATACCCGCCGCTGAAGCCCTGCCCAAATCGTGGGATCCGGGCGCGGTCGAGAGCGCGATCTACCAGCGCTGGGTGGACGCCGGCTACTTCACCGCAGATCCGGGCAGCGACAAACCCGGGTACTCGATCGTGCTGCCGCCGCCGAATGTCACCGGCAGCCTGCATATGGGCCACGCCCTGGAACACACCA
Source organism: Mycobacterium sp. (assembly GCF_049802695.1). GTDB lineage: Bacteria > Actinomycetota > Actinomycetes > Mycobacteriales > Mycobacteriaceae > Mycobacterium. The sequence continues at coordinate 748 of NZ_JBARMY010000096.1, read as the reverse complement.
TGATGGACGCCCTGACCCGCCGCAAGCGCATGCAGGGCTATGAAGTGCTGTGGCAGCCGGGCATGGACCACGCTGGCATCGCCACCCAGAGCGTGGTCGAAAGGCAACTCGCCGTCGACGGCAAGACCAAGGAGGACTTCGGCCGCGAACTGTTCATCGACAAGGTCTGGGACTGGAAACATAACTCCGGCGGCACGATCGGTGGCCAGATGCGCCGGCTCGGTGACGGTGTGGACTGGAACCGTGACCGGTTCACCATGGACGTGGGCCTGTCGCGGGCGGTACGGACCATCTTCAAGCGGCTTTTCGACGCGGGGCTGATCTATCGAGCCGAGCGGCTGGTCAACTGGTCGCCGGTACTGGAGACGGCGATTTCGGACCTCGAGGTCAAATACGAAGACGTCGAAGGCGAGCTGGTGTCGTTCCGGTACGGCTCGCTCGACGATTCGCAGCCGCACATCGTGGTGGCCACCACCCGGGTCGAGACGATGCTGGGTGACACCGCGATCGCGGTGCATCCCGATGACGAACGCTACCGCCACCTGGTGGGCACCACCGTGCCGCATCCCTTCTTGGACCGGCAGCTCGTCGTTGTCGCCGACGATCATGTGGATCCCGGATTCGGCACGGGTGCGGTCAAAGTCACGCCGGCACACGACCCCAACGACTTCGAGATCGGCGTGCGTCACCAGTTGCCGATGCCTTCGATCATGGACACCAGGGGCCGGATCGCCGACACCGGAACCGA
>NZ_JBARMY010000095.1:0-8958 GCF_049802695.1 Mycobacterium sp. | reverse complement strand
AGCGCGGCGGAAAGCCGGGCGAAGCGGGTCGCCGCCATCTGGCTTAGCCGACCCGCGCCATCGCCACAGTTGGGAAAGGCCAAACGCGCTAAGGGCTCCTACAGCCACAGCGGCCACTGCCCGCACTGGTCGCAAGCCGTCGTCGACTTGGACCCGCGGGCTGATGATCGCGGGGTCCGGCGGCTCGGCGGGCATCGCTCGCAGGTTCTCCGGTGACGTCGCAGCCCAGGCGGTCGCGAACAGGATCAGCCGCGCGGTGATGTAGGCGAACACCATCAACCCCAACACCGGCCCGAACGTCGCCGCGGCCGGGGTTTTCAGCACCGACCGCAGATATATCGTCGCGATCTGCTTGAACGCCTCGAAGGCGATCGCCGTGAAGAAGGCGGCCCGCGCCGCGCTGTCGAAGCTGATCGACTCCCGGGGCAACCGCGCGATCATCCAGGTGAAGAGCACCCAGGACACCAGCACCGACACCAGTACCGAAAGGCAGCGCAGCAGCGCGTCCAGCAGCGGAAGGTAGTGAATGCCCAAGACGTGCAATATTTTGCCCATCACGGTGGCGTTGCCGATGGCGGTCAGCGCGACGGTGACAGCGATCGCGGCGAACGACGATGCCATCGCCAGCAGGTCCGACAACTTGGTGCGGACGAACCCGGCCGGCTGGTGCCGCTCTTGCCACATCTGGCTGAGCGCCTCCCGCAGATTCGCCATCCAGCCCAACCCAACCCACATTGCCAACGCCAGACCGACGATGCCCACCGACGTGCGCGAGTCGATCGCCGAGTTCATCAGGTCCAGCAGCTGCTTTCCCAGGTGACCCGACACCGAGGCCTTGATTTGGATCTCGATTTTGGCGAGCAATGCGGGTTGCCGGGACAGCGCGAAACCAGCCACCGCAAAAAGGACCATCAGCAACGGAAATAACGCGAAGATCGTGTAGTACGTCAGGCCGGCAGCGTAGAAGTTGCCCTTGCGCTCGGTGAACCGCTCGTTGGCGCGCATGACGTGGTCGAACCATCCGTAGCGCGCCCGCAGGCGATCCAGGATGCCCGGTCTGGCCGGATCCGTCATACCAGCCTCGATCTATTGGGGATGCGGGAGAAACCCTAGCCGGTGGTAGACCCGGTCGATCGTCTTCGCGGCCACCTCCTGCGCCCGCGCCGCCCCACCGGCCAGCACCGCCTCCAATTGCGCGGAGTCGGCGATCAACTCGTCGACTCGACGCTTGATCGGTGAGACGAACTGCACGACGGCCTCGGCGGTGTCCTTCTTCAGGTCGCCGTAGCCACGGCCGGAATAGCCCTCGACAAGGGTGTGCACGTCGACGCCGGTCACCGCGGACTGGATGCTCAGCAAATTCGACACCCCCGGCTTGGCCGCCAAGTCGTAGCGGATCTCGCGTTCACTGTCGGTGACGGCCGAGCGGATCTTCTTGGCCGACAACGCCGGGTCGTCGAGCAAGTTGATCAACCCGGCATCGGTGGCCGCCGACTTGCTCATCTTCGACGACGGGTCCTGCAGGTCGTAGATCTTGGCCGTCACCTTCGGGATGAGCACCTCTGGCACGACAAAGGTGTCCGGGAACCGGCTGTTGAACCGTTGCGCGACATCACGGGCCAGCTCCAGGTGCTGACGCTGGTCCTCGCCGACCGGAACCAGTTCGGTGTCGTAGAGCAGCACATCTGCGGCCTGCAGCACCGGGTAAGTGAACAGACCGACCGTCGTCGACTCGCCGCCCTGCCGTGTCGACTTGTCTTTGAACTGCGTCATCCGCGACGCCTGCCCGAACCCGGTGAAACAACCCAGCACCCAGGCCAACTGGGTGTGGGCGGGTACGTGGCTTTGCACGAAGACGGTGCTGCGCTCAGGGTCGACACCCAGCGCCAGGTATTGAGCCGCGGTGACCAGCGTCCGCCGGCGCAGCACTTCGGGATCCTGCGGGATGGTGATGGCGTGCAGGTCGACGACGCAGAAGAAGGCGTCGTGTTCGTCCTGCAGCTCGACCCAGCGCGTGAGCGCACCCAGCGCATTGCCCAGGTGAAGCGAGTCAGAGGTCGGCTGTACGCCGGAGAAGACCCGGCGACTTCCGGTTCGGCTGTTCATGGTGCTTTAGATCTTTTCACGCTGGTGGCAGTGCTCCCCGTCACGCTTGCAGTACCGGCGGTATCACCTTTATGGTCGGCAACATGCGCCTGCTCGGCTCCTCACTCGTGAGCTCCGCTCACTCGCCGTCGCCTCGAATAACACGTCGCGAGCCGATTCATCTTGGCTCCGGAGAACCGATCGTGCTGCTGCACCCGTTCCTGATCTCGCAGGTGGTGTGGCAGACCGTCGCCGAGCAGCTGGCCGACACCGGGCGCTACGAAGTGTTCGCGCCGACGATGGCCGGCCACAACGGCGGCCCGTACTCCGGCACCTGGTTCCTGAGCTCCAAGGTGCTGGCCGACCACATCGAGCGGCAACTCGACGACATGGGCTGGAACACCGCCCACATCGTTGGCAACTCGTTGGGCGGCTGGGTGGCGTTCGAGCTGGAGACTCGCGGGCGGGCCCGCACCGTCACCGGCATCGCGCCGGCCGGTGGGTGGACGCGCTGGAGCCCGGGGAAATACCAGGTCATCGCCAAGTTCGTCGGCGGCATGCCGATGTGGTTGCTGGCCCGGCTGTTCGGGCCGCGGGCCCTGCGGTTGCCGTTCAGTCGGCGCCTCGCCACCCTGCCGATCAGCGGAACGCCGGAGGGCGTCAGCGAGAAGGAGATGATCGCCGTCGTTGACGACGTGGCGCACTGCCCCGCCTACTTCCAAATCCTGGTCAAAGCGCTGCTGCAGCCCGGGCTGGCGGAACTCGCGCAGACCGCCGTCCCGACGCAACTGGTGCTGTGCGAGAAGGACCGGGTTTTTCCCCCGCCGCGGTACAGCAAATACTTCAAATCCCACCTGCCCGAGGACACCCGAATCACCACGCTCGACGGCTTGGGGCACATCCCGATGTTCGAGGCCCCGGGGCGCATCACCGAGATCATCACCGACTTCATCGACGAGTACAGCTCGCCGTTGCGGGCGCTCGACCCGCCGGCCAGCTAACCGGACAGCCAAGGCTCCTCTCCAACGCCGATTGCGCTGCGGCCGGCGCGGGTACCCGGCGCTGGCTGTCAGCTGGACTGGAGGGGCGCGCTTGACTGCATCGGAGAGGGTTGGGCCAGGTAAACGCCGGAACACGCCCGGACAGCTGACCGGGGCGGTGGTGATCGTGGCGCTCGTGCCGGCGATCTCGGGCACGCTCTACGGCTACGACACGGCAATCATCTCCGGTGCCCTGCTGCAAATCACCAAAGACTTTCACATCGGCCAGAACTGGAAGCAGGTGATAGCGGCCAGCATCTTGCTCGGTGCCGTAATAGGAGCACTGGTGTGCAGCGACCTCTCGCACCGGCGCGGTCGTAAATACACGCTGGTAATGCTCGCCGCTGTCTTCGTGATCGGCTCGCTCTGGTGCTCGTTGGCGCCCAACCCGGTCGTGTTGTCGCTGGGGCGACTGGTCCTGGGTTTCGCAGTTGGCGGGGCAACGCAGACGGCGCCGATGTACGTCGCCGAACTGGCCCCGCAAAGATATCGAGGCCGCCTGGTGCTGTGTTTCCAGATCGCCATCGGGATCGGCATCCTGATCGCAACCATCGTCGCGGCGTCGAAGTCCGTTTCCTGGCGGTGGTCCATTGGCGTCGCCGCCGTCCCTGCCGCGCTCATGCTGGGCCTACTGCTGCGGCTGCCGGAGAGCCCGAGGTGGCTGATCGACCACGGCAACCGCGACGAGGCTTACCACATGCTCGAGCGGGCCCGGCCGCCCGGATATGACGTCGAAACAGCATTACACGAAATGGCGCCGCCGGCCCGAGTAAGGCAAACTGCCGGCGCCCGCGGCTGGTCTGCCCTGCGGGAGCCCTGGGTGCGTCCTGCTCTGATACTCGGCTGTGGCATCTCGGTCTTCGCCCAGCTCAGCGGCATCGAGATGATCATCTACTACTCGCCAACCATCCTGGTGTACAACGGATTTGTCACCTCGGTCGCGCTGGACGTCTCGGTCGGGCTCGGATTCAGCTACCTCCTCGCCCAGCTCATCGGGCTCGCCGTGATCGATAAGGTCGGACGACGCCGGCTCGCCCTGATCATGATTCCGGGTGCAGCGGTGAGCCTGTTTGTGCTGGGACTGCTGTTCGTCACCGGCAACAGCGACCGTGACTCCGCGCCGATGATCATCGCTTGCCTGATCGTCTTCATGCTGTTCAACGCGGGCGGCATACAGCTGATGGGTTGGCTTACCGGCTCCGAGATCTACCCGCTGGCGGTACGGCCCGCCGGCACCGCCGCGCAATCTGCGGCGATGTGGGCGACCAACCTAGTCATCACGCTGACGCTGCTCACTACGGTCAGCGCCATCGGTATCGGCCCGTCGATGTGGCTGTATGCATTCTTCAACGTCTGCGCCTGGCTCTTCGTGTTCTTTCGAATGCCCGACCTCACCGGCAGGAGCCTGGAAGAAATCGAGGCCAAGCTCGCCGACGGAAAGTTCCGGCCGGTCGATTTCGCCCGCTGACCGGCCATCAGTCGCCGCCGCCTCGAGGATCCGTGTCAGCCCTGCGCAGCCTGCAGAACAGCATTGAAGGTCTTGCTCGGCCGCATCACCGCTGTGGTCAAGGCGGCGTCGGGTGCGTAGTACCCGCCGATGTCCACCGGTTCGCCTTGGGCCTCGCCGAGTTCGGTCACGATGACGTCTTCCTTCTCGACCAACGCATCGGCCAGTGCCGCGAAGTGTTTCCGCAGTTGCTCGTCACCGGGCTGCGCGGCAAGTTCTTGCGCCCAGTACATCGCGAGATAGAACTGGCTGCCGCGGTTGTCGAGCTCACCGGTCTTGCGCGACGGGCTCTTGTCGTTGTCCAGCAGCTTGCCGATCGCGGCGTCCAGCGTCGTGCCGAGGATCTTCGCCCGCTCGTTGCCGGTCTTGATGCCGATGTCTTCGAAACACGCGCCCAGCGCCAGGAATTCACCGAGGGAATCCCACCGCAGATGGTTCTCCTCGACCAGTTGGTGCACGTGCTTGGGCGCCGAACCGCCCGCCCCTGTCTCGTACATTCCGCCGCCGGCCATCAGCGGCACGATGGACAGCATCTTTGCGCTGGTGCCCAGTTCGAGGATCGGGAACAGGTCGGTGAGGTAGTCGCGCAGTATGTTCCCGGTCGCGGCGATGGTGTCCAGCCCGCGGATCAGGCGCTCGAGAGTGTAACGCATGGAACGCACCTGCGACATGATCTGGATGTCGAGACCGTCGGTGTCGTGATCGGCGAGGTATGTCTTGACTTTCTTGATCAACTCGTTTTCATGCGGCCGATAAGGGTCCAGCCAGAACAACACCGGCATGCCGGAGTGACGCGCCCGGGTGACGGCCAGCTTGACCCAGTCGCGGATCGGGTCGTCTCGGACGATGGGCATGCGCCAGATGTCGCCGGTCTCGACGTTCTGCGTCAACAGCACTTCGCCGGTGTTGAGGTCGACGATGTTGGCGACACCGTCCTCGGGGATCTCGAAGGTCTTGTCGTGCGAGCCGTATTCCTCCGCCTGCTGCGCCATCAGACCGACGTTGGGGACGGTGCCCATCGTCGTCGGATCGAACTGCCCGTTGGTTTTACAGAAGTTGATGACTTCCTGGTAGATACGGGAGAAGGTGGACTCTGGGTTGACGGCCTTGGTGTCCTTCTGCCGCCCGTCGGCGCCGTACATCTTGCCGCCTGCACGGATCATGGCGGGCATCGACGCGTCCACGATCACGTCGCTGGGCGAATGAAAGTTGGTGATTCCCTTCGCCGAATCGACCATTGCCAGCTCAGGCCGATGCTCGTGGCAGGCGTGTAGATCCCGGATGATCTCGTCGTGCTGCGATGCCGGCAGCGCCTCGATCTTGTTGTAGAGATCGACCAATCCGTTGTTGACGTTGACGCCGAGTTCGTCGAACAGCTTCCGGTGCTTGGCGAAAGCGTCTTTGTAGAAGACCTTGACGGCGTGCCCGAAGACGATGGGATGCGACACCTTCATCATCGTTGCCTTGACGTGCAGCGAGAACATCACGCCGGTCTCATAGGCGTCCTGCATCTGCGCCTCGTAGAACTCGCACAACGCTTTCTTGCTCATGAACATGCTGTCGATGATGTCGCCTTCGAGCAGCGACACCTCCGGCTTGAGCACGAGGGTCTCGCCGCTTTTGGTCTCCAGCACCATTTGCACGTCGCGCGCGCGATCCAGAGTCATCGACTTCTCGCCGTGGTAGAAGTCGCCGCGCCGCATCGTCGCCACATGAGTGCGCGACGCCATCGACCACTCACCCATGCTGTGCGGGTGCTTGCGTGCGTACTCCTTGACCGCCTTCGGCGCGCGCCGGTCCGAATTGCCCTGTCGCAGAACGGGATTGACCGCACTGCCCAGGCACTTGGCATAGCGGTCGCGAATGTCTTTTTCCTCGTCGGTTCTCGGAATCTGCGGAAAGTCCGGAATCTTGAATCCCTTACCCTGCAGTTCCTTGATCGCGGCTACCAGCTGCGGCACAGAGGCGCTGATGTTGGGCAGCTTGATGATGTTGGTGTCCGGCAGCTGCGTCAGCCGGCCCAGCTCCCCCAGGTTGTCCGGCACCCGCTGCTCGTCGGTCAGGTGATCGGGGAACTCGGCGAGGATCCGCGCGGCCACCGAGATGTCGCTGGTCTTGATCTGAATCCCTGCCGGCTCGGCGAAGGCCCGCACGATCGGAAGGAAGGAATAGGTCGCGAGCAGCGGCGCCTCGTCGGTCAGCGTGTAGATGATGGTCGGCTGTTCGGCGCACACGGTCTTTCTCCCGGCGTCACTATCGGTCAGTTGGAGGGGCTCCACTTGTATCCGTCGCTGCCACGTTATCAAGGGCTCAAGACCTGAACCCGACCTCGACAGTTGCGCATCGCCACCAGGTGGCCGCACGTAGGGGCTGTGCGATAGGCTGCAGTTCGGTCATGAGTGCCAGCGCTAAGCCCCGGCTTGCTGGTCGGCAACCCTCCAACCGCGGTGGGGTGCCCCGGGTGATGACCAGGTTGAGTAGCCATCACCGGCTACGCGGCAAGCGCGGGTCCGCCGTGTCGGGCCCCCCGAGTAGACAGGGAACCCTGATGCGCACTCTCCGGGCTGCCCCTTGCGTATCGCAAGTGACGAACGCACCGCTGCCTAGTTCGACGAGAAAGCAGTCCGATGAGCGCTGACCGAAGCTCCGAGAGCACCGACAACGATCCAACCGCGCATTGGTCGTTCGAGACCAAACAGATCCACGCTGGTCAGCACCCGGACCCGGCCACCAATGCGCGAGCGTTGCCGATTTACCAGACCACGTCCTATACCTTCGACGACACCAACCACGCCGCCGCCCTGTTCGGGTTGGAGATCCCGGGCAACATCTACACCCGGATCGGCAACCCGACCACCGACGTCGTCGAACAGCGCATCGCCGCCCTGGAAGGCGGGGTGGGCGCGCTGTTCCTGTCCTCCGGCCAGGCAGCGGAAACGTTCGCGATCCTGAACCTGGCCGCCAACGGCGACCACATCGTCTCCAGCCCGCGGCTCTACGGCGGCACCTACAACCTGTTCCACTACTCGCTGCCCAAGTTGGGCATCGAGGTCAGCTTCGTCGAGGATCCCGACGACTTGGACTCGTGGCGCGCGGCGGTGCGGCCGAATACCAAGGCGTTCTTCGCTGAAACCATCTCCAACCCGCAGATCGACATACTCGACACTCCCGGCGTCGCCGGCGTCGCGCACGACAGCGGGGTTCCGCTGATCGTGGACAACACCATCGCAACGCCGTATCTGATTCAGCCGTTGGCGCAGGGCGCCGACATCGTGGTCCACTCGGCCACCAAGTACCTCGGCGGGCACGGCTCGGCGATCGCCGGTGTCATCGTCGACGGCGGTGCCTTCGACTGGACCCAGGGCCGGTTCCCCGGCTTCACCATTCCCGACCCGAGCTACCACGGCATGGTGTACGCCGAGCTGGGGCCGCCCGCCTATATCACCAAGGCGCGCGTACAACTGCTGCGCGACTACGGGTCGGCGGCTGCGCCGTTCAACGCTTTCCTGGTGGCTCAGGGCCTGGAGACGTTGAGTCTGCGCGTCGAGCGCCATGTCGCCAACGCCCGGCGGGTCGCCGAATTCCTCGCCGGGCGCGACGATGTGCTTTCGGTCAACTACGCGGGCCTGCCCAGCTCGCCGTGGCACGAGCTGGGAAAGAAGCTGGCGCCCAGAGGAACCGGCGCTGTGCTGGCTTTCGAAGTGGCCGGCGGGGTGGAGGCCGGTAAGGCGTTCGTCAACGCGCTGGAGTTGCACAGTCACGTCGCCAACATCGGCGATGTGCGCTCGCTGGTCATCCATCCCGCGTCGACCACGCATGCCCAGCTCACCCCGGCCGAGCAGGCGACCACCGGTGTCAGCCCCGGGTTGGTGCGGCTGGCGGTCGGGCTGGAAGGCATTGACGACATTCTCGCCGACTTGGAGTTGGGCTTCGCCGCCGCCGCGAAATTCGGTGGCGCTACCGCGCCGCACGCTGACGGCGGCAATCCCCAGAGCGACCCGCACGCCGTGGCGGCGTTCTGAGGAGAGGCGACGTGACGATCTCCGACGTGCCCACCCAGACACTGCCGGCTGAAGGCGAGGTCGGCGTTGTCGAGATCGGCGCGCTGACGCTGGAAAGCGGTGCGGTGATCGACGATGCGACCATCGCCGTGCAGCGCTGGGGCGACTTGTCGCCGGCGCGGGACAACGTCGTGCTGATCCTGCATGCGCTGACCGGCGACTCGCACGTCACCGGACCGGCCGGGCCTGGTCACCCGACGCCGGGCTGGTGGGACGGTGTGGCCGGGCCTGGCGCGCCGATCGACACCACCCGCTGGTGCGCAGT
>NZ_JBARMY010000094.1:0-4873 GCF_049802695.1 Mycobacterium sp. | reverse complement strand
GATTCCGGTGGCGGCGGCGACGGCGTCGGACATGACGCCGGTCAGCGCGCCTTGGCGCAGTTCTCCGCTGAGCAGTCGCCGCAGGAAGGTCTGCTCGGTCTCGGTCGCGGCGCTGAAAAGCGCGACGACGCGTTCGGATCGGCGCGCCTGCGAACCCTTGCCGACGATCGCGCCGATTTCGGAGAACGTGGCGTCGACCTCGGCCACGGTCAGCGACGGCTGCGCCGCGGCCGGTGGCAATGACCGCAACGCGGCCCAGCCGACGCCGATCTGACGCTGCGGCAACTCACCGGAGAGCCACGAGACGACGATCTCGACCAGTTGGGCGTTTGCCCTGGCGCGGGTCAGCAGCTCGGCGAGACTCGCGACCTTGGCCCGGCGCGCCGAGGTGTCACCGACTTGGCGGGAGGTGGCGGCGACGTCGATGAGCAGCACACTTCAGCTTGGCACGCCTGACTGACAACACCGCGAGCAGCCAAGATAGCGTGCAGGAGAAACCCGCTGTGACGATCCGCGCCAGGTGGCGGCGTGCGGACCAGAGGGCAGGCGAACCGCTCGACGACGATGCAGAGCGCGTAGCGCGATGAGGAGGAGTCGGGCAGACGGAAAAGGAGGTTTGCATGGAGATCAACGGCAAGAAGGTGGTCGTCATCGGCGGCGCATCCGGCATGGGCCGCGCCAGTGCGGAGCTACTCGCGGAGCGCGGCGCGAGTGTGGCGGTGCTCGACCGCGAGGGTTCCGACGGCAAGGAGGTTGCCGCCGGTATAAACGGCACGTTCCACCCCGTCGACGTCACCGACTTCGCCGGCACCGAAGAGACACTGCAGACGGCGGTCGACGGACTCGGCGGCTTGCACGTGATCGTCACGACGGCCGGCGGCGGTATCGCCAAGCGGACCCTGTCGAAGTCCGGGCCGCACGATCTGGAGTCTTTCCGCTCCGTGGTCGATCTCAATCTGATCGCCACCTTCAACATCAGCCGGTTGGCGGCCAGTCACATGAGCAAGAATGAGCCCGAGGATGACGAGCGCGGCGTCATCATCAACACCGCCTCGATAGCGGCGTTCGAGGGACAGATCGGCCAGGTCGCCTACACCGCCGCGAAAGCCGGTGTCGCCGGGATGTCGCTGACCATGGCGCGTGACCTCGGGTCGATCGGGATCCGGGTGTTGGCGATCGCCCCGAGCCTGTTCGCCACCGGGCTGACCAAGGGCATTCCCGAAGAATTCGCCTCCGCCCTGACCAAGGATGCGGCTTTCCCCCGGCGCCTGGGCCGGCCTGAGGAGTACGCCAAGCTGGTGGCGGCCATCGTCGACAATCCGATGCTCAACGGTCAATGTCTGCGGCTCGACGCGGGGCAACGCTTCGCGCCCAAGTAGGAGATTTGCCGGCCGCGAGACAGCAGCCACGGTCGTGCTGCCGGCAGTCACCCGCAGCCCTCACCGCTGTCTCGGGATAAAACCGAATTGACTAGACTCTTTCAACCGCCGCCCGCTGCGTCCGTCCCGGAGGAGGGCCCCTCAATGGGCATCGCACTGACAGACGACCATCGCGAACTCGCCGGGGTGGCGCGCGCGTTTCTCACTTCGCAGAAAGCCCGCTGGGCGGCGCGATCGCTGTTGGACGCCGGTGACGAATCCCGGCCACCGTTCTGGCACGACCTCGTCGAACTTGGGTGGCTCGGGCTGCACATCGATGAGGAGTACGGCGGCTCCGGGTTCGGGCTACCCGAACTCGTGGTGGTGATCGAGGAACTGGGCCGCTCGGTGGCGCCGGGACCGTTCGTGCCGACCGTGATCGCCTCGGCGGTGATCGCCGACGAGGGCACGCCCGAGCAGAAGAAGCGGCTACTGCCGGGACTGATCGACGGCACGACCACCGCCGGCGTGGGGCTGGACAGCCGGGTGCGGATCGACGGCGACGTCGCCGACGGCGATGCCGGAATCGTGCTGGGCGTCGGGCTCGCCGAGCTGTTGCTGATCGCCGCAGGTGACGACGTGCTGGTGCTCGAACGCAGCCGGACCGGCGTGTTGGTGGATGTTCCCGAAAACCTCGACCCCACCCGGCGGTCGGGTCGCGTCCGCCTGGAAAAGGTCAGCGTCAGCGCCGACGACATCATCCGAGGCGGCCGCGAGTCGGCCCTCGCCCGGGCCCGAACGCTGGTAGCCGCCGAAGCTGTTGGCGGAGCGGCGGATTGCGTCGAGGCGGCCGTCGAATACGCCAAAGTGCGTCAGCAGTTCGGCCGCACCATCGCAACCTTTCAGGCGGTCAAGCATCACTGCGCGAACATGTTGGTGAGCGCGGAGTCGGCCATCGCCGCGGTATGGGACGCCGCTCGGGCGGCCGGCGAGGACGAGCAACAATTCCGCCTCATCGCCGCGGTCGCGGCGGCGCTGGCATTTCCGGCGTATGCCCGCAACGCCGAGCTCAACATCCAGGTGCACGGCGGCATCGCGTTCACCTGGGAGCACGACGCCCACCTGCATCTGCGCCGCGCCCTGACGGTGCGGGCACTGCTCGGCGGTGACAGGCCTGCGGAGGACGTCTACGCCTACACCGCGGCCGGGATCAGCCGGGCCAGCAGCCTCGACCTGCCCGCCGAGGCCGAAGAAATGCGCGCCCGAATCCGCTCCGACGCCGACGAGATCGCTGCGCTCGACAAGAACTCCCAGCTCGACAAGCTGATCGACACCGGATACGTCATGCCGCACTGGCCGAGACCCTGGGGCTTGGCCGCCGGCGCGGTCGAGCAGCTCGTCATCGAAGAGGAATTCCGGGCGGCGGGAATCAAACGTCCCGACTACTCGATCACCGGCTGGGTGATCCTGACCTTGGTTCAGCATGGAACCGCCTCGCAGATCGAGCGTTTCGTGGAGGCGGCGCTGCGGCGAGAAGAAATCTGGTGCCAGCTGTTCTCCGAGCCCGACGCCGGATCGGATGCGGCGGCGGTCAAAACCAGGGCCACCCGGGTGGACGGCGGCTGGAAGATCAACGGGCAGAAGGTGTGGACCAGCGGTGCACACTACTGCCGACGCGGATTGGCAACCGTGCGAACCGATTTCGACGCCCCCAAGCACGCCGGCATCACTGCGGTGATCATCGACATGAAGGCGCCCGGGGTGGAGGTGCGCCCGCTGCGTCAGATCACCGGCGGCTCGGACTTCAACGAAGTGTTCTTCAACGACGTTTTCGTCGCCGACGACGACGTCGTCGGCGAACCCAACGCCGGATGGACCGTAGCCCGCGCCACGTTGGGCAACGAGCGGGTCAGCATCGGCGGCGGCGGCTCCTACTACCGAGGCGTAGCCGAACATCTCGTGCAACTGCTCGGCCAAGGCGCCGAACATCTGAGCGGAGCCAAGGTTCGCGTCGGTGATTTCCTCGCCAACGAGCACGCGCTTCGGCTGCTCAACCTGCGTCGCGCGGCGCGCAGCGTAGAAGGCGCCGGCCCTGGACCGGAAGGCAACGTCACCAAACTCAAACTCGCCGAGCACATGGGCGAGGGCGCCGCGATCTGGACAGCACTGCTCGGGCCGGATGTCGCGCTGGCCGACGGCCCGGGTGCGATGGCCGGCCGGATGGTGATGGGCGCCCGCGGTATGGCGATCGCCGGTGGGACGTCGGAGGTGACCCGCAATCAGATCGCCGAGCGGATCCTGGGCATGCCGCGCGACCCGTTGATCAGGTAGGCCCCACCAGGCAGCTTGCACGGTCCCACGATCAGCGACTACCCTCGGCGACCGTGCGTCATCTTGCTGTAGTAGCCAGCACCCGCAGCGGGGTCTGATCCAAGACCGACCCCCCGCTGTGGGTCGGAAGCTACTACCTGTCGGTCGCTCCCTCGAGACTAGAGATGACGACCTGCATGACAAGCCCTTCAAGCGCAAAGACTGCGCCCGCCCCGCCTGAACCACTATCGGCTCGCTTCGGTGGCATCCCGCTACCGAGCGGGCTCCGGGAGCACGCCGAGACCATGTCATGGAGCACGTTCATCACCACATACGCACCCCACACCGGGCCGCTGCGGCTGGGCCATTGGGAATGCGTCGACCCTGATCGGCCCGCCACCCGGCTTGGGCCGCAGCCGCGCAACTTCCGGGCCACCCTCGGTTACGGCGATCGCATCGAAACCGCCACCGCCAGCGCGACCGGCCCGGTCGCCGCGCTGACCGCGATGCTCTACGAGCGCGGGGTGCCGCTGGAGATGCTGCGGTTTCACCAGATGCAAACAGACGGTCAGGACACCGCGACCTTCATCCGCGGCAGCGACGGCCGGCATGACGCCTGGGGGATGGGCTGGTCGGCTGATCCGGCCGAGTCGGCGCTGCGGGCCGTCATCGCTTGCGCGAACCTGCTGCTTTCGGCTGCCTGAGCCTGGACCGCTATAGCGGCCGCAGCACGATGGGCATGCCGTCCATCGGTGCGGGAATACTCTGGTAATCCCACTTCGCTTGATAGCCAGGCCGGGGAAGCTCGAACTGGTACCTGCGCAGCAATCTGTGCATGATTGTCTTGATCTCCAGCTGGCCGAACGCCATCCCGATGCACTTGTGCGCGCCGCCGCCGAACGGAGTGAACGCATAGCGGTGCTGTTTGTGCTCGTTGCGCGGCTCGGTGAACCGGTCCGGGTCGAATGTCAGCGGGTCGCTCCAGATCTCCGGCAGCCGATGGTTCATGCCGGGATAGGCGATGACGTTGGTGCCTTTCGGGATGTAGTAGCCGAGCAACTCGGTGTCCCGCACGGTTTGGCGCATCGCCCACTGCACCGGGGTCACGATCCTGATCGACTCGTTCATCACCAGGTCGAGCGACTCCAGCTTTTCCAGCGATTCGATGTCCAATGGTCCCTCGCCGAGCCGGTCGGACTCGTCAC
>NZ_JBARMY010000093.1:0-1561 GCF_049802695.1 Mycobacterium sp. | reverse complement strand
TCGACGTGACCGCCGACCACACGTATCCGGTTGTGCAGCCTGTTCTCCCGGCCCTGCCAAAACTCGACCACGTCGGGCGCGATGCGGTAGCCACCCCAGTTCGGGGGCGCCGGGACGCGGTCGAGGTCGGCGAAGCGGTCGGTCACCTCGGCGAGCTGGTCGAGCAGGTCGGCACGCGAGCCGATCGGCCAAGACTGATGCGAGGCCCACGCGCCCAGTTGGGAGCCGCGCGGCCGCTTCGACCAGTAGTCCTCAGTGGCCTGACGATCCACCTGGGTCACCGGACCGCGGATGTGAAACTGCCGGCCGAGCAGATACCAGGGGAAGGTCGCCGAGGCGTAGGGCGTCGCCGCCAACTGGGTGCCTTTGGCCGAGTCGTAGTTGGTGAAGAACGTGATGCCGGTCTCGTCGACGCCTTTGCACAGCACCGATCGGCTCACCGGTCGCCCGGCCTCCACAGTGGCCAACACCATGGCGTTGGGCTCGGCGACGTTCGCTCGCTCAGCATCGTCGATCCACTTGCGCAGCAACACGACCCAACCGTTGTCGAGCCAGTCGACCTCGAGGTCGGGACTACCGTCTTTTTCCACCGACCCATACTCCGCCCGCATCGCCGCCAGATGCTCGTTGTCCGGTCCCGCCATCGCGCCAACGCTACCAACGGGCCACCGCTGTCTTGGTTACCGACCGGTAGCGTCGGGCCGCGACCGAGGTGGGAGAATCGGCTCATGGGTGTGACTTCCGCAAGCATCCCGGAGAACTTCGTTCCCGGCCTCGACGGCGTGGTGGCCTTCACCACCGAGATTGCTGAGCCGGACAAGGACGGTGGGGCGCTGCGCTACCGCGGTGTGGACATCGAGGATCTGGTGGGCCGTCAGGTGACCTTCGGCGACGCCTGGTCGTTGCTGGTCGACGGGAAGTTCGGTCACGGCCTGCCCCCGGCAGAACCCTTCCCGTTGCCGATTCACAGCGGCGACGTCCGGGTGGACGTGCAGGCCGGTCTGGCGATGTTGGCGCCGATCTGGGGGTATCAGCCACTACTCGACATTGATGAAGCCACCGCACGAAACCAGCTCGCCCGGGCGTCGGTGATGGCGCTGTCTTACGTGGCGCAGTCGGCCCGCGGCATCTACCAGCCGGCGGTTCCGCAGCGCATCATCGACCAGTGTTCCACCATCACATCGCGTTTCATGACCCGCTGGCAAGGTGAACCGGACCCACGTCACGTCGAAGCCGTGGACGCCTATTGGGTGTCGGCCGCCGAGCATGGCATGAACGCCTCCACGTTCACCGCCCGGGTGATCGCCTCGACCGGCGCAGACGTAGCGGCAGCCCTATCCGGGGCGATCGGCGCCATGAGCGGTCCACTGCACGGCGGCGCGCCGGCGCGGGTGCTGCCGATGCTCGAAAAAGTGGAACGCAGCGGTGACGCACGCGGTCTGGTCAAGGGCATCCTGGGCCGCGGCGAGAAGCTGATGGGCTTCGGGCACCGGGTATACCGTGCCGAAGACCCGCGGGCCCGGGTACTGCGCGCGACCGCCAAGCGGTTAGGTGCGCCTCG
>NZ_JBARMY010000092.1:0-11871 GCF_049802695.1 Mycobacterium sp. | reverse complement strand
ACCACGCCGCGAACCAGCGGAATCAGCTCGTCGATCGAGATCGGCACCGTGGTGTCGTAGCCGTAGACGACGTTGGCCGCGGAGTCACCGACCAGCAGGACCGGGATACCGGCGTCGTCGAAGATGCGGGCGGTGGAGTAGTCGTAGGCCGTCAACATGGCCCACTTGTGGCCCTCGGCCTTCATCTTCTGCAGGTGATGAACGCGAGTCTTGGTCCTTGGCGAATTGGCCGCACCGGCGCCACCGTAAACAGCCGCCGGCGACGATTCGGCGTGAAGCGATGAGGAGGAGCGGCGCATGTGAGTCTGTTCAGACATCGTTGTCCCTAAGATCGTCGTAAAAGCCTCGTGGCCGAAATCCGGTCCCCGGGCTTGTTGACACCGCCATTTTGCCATCCCGAACTGTGCTGCAGTACCGAGGGTGCAGTTGACTTCCTCACAGCGTCAGCCGTTGGGCGAATTCGGCACCGGCGGCAACCGCCGGAACTAGCATCGGCTCAATGCAACGGCTCAGCGGACTCGACGCTAGTTTCCTTTACCTGGAGACACCAGCACAGCACTTGCATGTGTGCGCGGTCCACGAGCTGGACACCTCGACTATGCCGGGTGGCTACACCTTCAACCGGCTCCGTGACGCACTGTCGTTGCGGTTACAGGCGATGCCGCAATTCCGCGAGAAGCTGGCCAACAGCCCGCTGAACCTCGACCATCCGGTCTGGGTGGATGACGACGACTTCGACGTCAACCGGCATCTGCACCGCATCGGTTTACCGCCACCGGGCGGGCAGACCGAGCTGGCCGAAGTCTGTGGTCACATCGCGTCACTGCCGTTGAGTCGCAGCCGGCCGTTGTGGGAGATGTGGGTCATCGAGGGACTCGCCGGCACCGACCCACGCAAGGACGGTCGCCTGGCGGTGATGACCAAGGTGCACCACGCGAGCGTAGACGGGGTGAGCGGCGCCGAGCTGATGTCCAAGCTGTGCAGCATCGAACCCGACGCGCCGCCGCCGGATCCGGTGGACGGCGTCGGTGGCGCGAACCAGGTCGAGATCGTGCTGGGCGGGCTGCTGAAGTTCGCCGGCCGTCCGCTGCAGCTGGCAAACATGCTGCCAACCACGGTGACGTCGGTGGTGAAAACGCTGGTGCGGGTCCGCAGTGGTTCGGCGATGGTGCGTCCGTTCACCGCACCGCCGACGACGTTCAACGCGAGCGTGTCCAGCCAGCGCAACATGGCCTTCGCGCAGCTGGATCTCGAGGACGTCAAGACCGTCAAGAACCACTTCAACGTCAAGGTCAACGACGTAGTGATGGCGCTGGTGTCCGGCGTCCTGCGCCAGTTCCTGCTGGACCGCGGCGAACTGCCGGACTCGTCGCTGGTGGCGATGGTGCCGGTGTCGGTACACGGCAAATCCGACCGTCCCGGGCGCAATCAGGTCTCCGGTATGTTCGCCAGCCTGGAAACCGGCATCGCGGACCCGGCTGAACGCCTGAAGGCGATTTCAGCAGCGAACTCGGTTGCCAAGCAGCACAGTTCGGCGATCGGCGCCACCCTGCTGCAGGACTGGTCGCAGTTCGCCGCGCCCGCGGTGTTCGGGCTGGCGATGCGCGCCTACGCCAGCACCCGGCTGACCTCGAGCCGACCGGTGCACAACCTGGTGGTCTCCAACGTCCCCGGGCCGCAGCAGCCGTTGTACTTCCTGGGCTCTGAAGTCAAGGCGATGTATCCGCTCGGTCCGGTCTTCCATGGTTCGGGCCTCAACATCACCGTGTTGTCGCTGGCCGGCAAGCTCAACGTCGGGATCATCTCCTGCCCGGAACTGGTGCCCGACCTGTGGAACCTGGCCGACGGCTTCGAGAAGGGGATCCAGGAGCTGCTGGCCGCTTGCCGCTAGCCGCGAGAGAGTAGGCCCGCGCCCAGCCACCGGGTTCCCCGAGGCAGGCATGGCAGCATAGGTTGCCATGTGCCTGCCTCGCCGCGACAAGATCGCGCAAACAGCAAAGTTTGGGCTGATCTTGATCGTGGTCGCCGCGATGCTGGTGTCCGGCTGTACCCGGTTGGTCAGCGGCCGTGCCAAATTGGCCTCGCCCAGGATCGGCCAGCCGGTGACGTGGGGGCCGTGCCGGCTGGTCAGCGGCGCCGCGCCCAAGCTGCCCGCCGGCGTGCAGTGCGGCAAGGTCGCGGTGCCGGTCGACTACCGGCGCCCGCACGGCGACGCCGCGGTGCTGGGGTTGATTCGTTTCCCGGCCACCAAGAAAAAGATCGGCTCGTTGATCATCAATCCCGGAGGCCCCGGCGAGTCGGGTATCGAGGCCGCCCTCACCAGCGTCGCGGAGTTGTCGCCGCAGGTGCGCGAACAGTTCGACCTGGTCGGGTTCGACCCTCGCGGGGTGGCGTCGTCACGGCCCGCGATCTGGTGCAACTCCGACGCCGAGAACGACCATCAGCGCACCGAGCCGCAGGTCGATTACAGCCCCAAAGGCGTGTCCGTAATCGAGGGCGAGACCAAGGCATACGTCGGCCGCTGCTTCCAGAAGTTGGGTAAGGCGTTCCTCGAGAACGCCGGAACGGTCAACGTCGCCCGCGACCTGGACGCGATCCGCGCGGCGGTGGGCGACCAGAAGCTGACTTATCTCGGCTACTCCTACGGAACCCGGATCGGCTCGGCCTACGCCGAGGCGTTCCCGCACAACGTGCGGGCGATGATCCTCGACGGCGCGGTGGACCCGAACGCCGACCCGGTCGAAGCGGACCTGCGCCAGGCCAAGGGTTTTCAGGACGCCTTCAACGACTACGGCAAGGACTGCGCCAAGGATCCGAGCTGCCCGCTGGGCACCGACCCGGTCAAACAGGTCGACGTCTACCACAGCCTGGTCGACCCGATGGTCGATAAGAACAATCCGCTCATTGGCAAGCCGGTTCGCACCGAGGATCCGCGCGGGCTGAGCTACAGCGACGCAGTCGTGGGCACCTTGATGGCGTTGTACTCACCGACGCTGTGGCGACACCTGACCGACGGTTTGACAGAGCTGACCCATCAACGGGGCGACACCCTGCTGGCCCTGGCCGACATGTACATGCGCCGCGACCCACACGGGCACTACACCAACGCCACCGACGCACGGGTGGCGATCAACTGCGTCGACGAGCCGCCGGTCAAGGACCGCGCCAAAGTCGTCGACGAAGACCGCCGCTACCGCCAGCTCGCTCCGTTCATGAGCTACGGCAAGTTCACCGGGGACGCCCCGCTGGGTGCCTGCGCTTTCTGGTCAGTGCCGCCGACCACCAAACCACACGTGATCCACGCCCCGGGCTTGGTGCCGACCGTAGTGGTGTCGACCACCCATGACCCGGCAACGCCGTATCAGGCGGGGGTGGACCTGTCGAAACAGTTGCACGGCGCGCTCCTCACCTTTGAGGGCACCCAGCACACGGTCGTCTTCGAGGGCAACCGTTGTATCGACAACTTCGCGACGGCCTATCTGGTGAACGGGACGGCGCCGCCCACCGGGGCCAAGTGCTGACGTCCGGCCCGCGCGACGATGCAAGCCGCGACGCGGCTTGGAAGAGAAGTCGGGCAGTGCTGCAACACTGGACTCTGCTGCCGATACGAGACCAAGGTGTAACCGTCCACCGCTCCGCGAGCGCATCACGCATGCGACGATGTGAGCCATGGGGCGCATGAGACGGCTGGGCTCAGCGCTGCTCTCGCTGGGGTTCTTGATCCCGTTCGCCGTCGCACCGATGCAGCCGGCTAGCGCCAATCCCGAGTCCGGAGCCGGGCCGTCCAGCACCGCCGCACCGCAGCCGGCAGCGGCGCCGCCGCTGGCCTGGAGCACCTGCGGCGGGCTCGTCAAGGACACCAGCAAGGTTCCCACCGCCCGCTGCGCGACGGTGGCGGTCCCCGTCGATTACAACAATCCGGGAGCAGCGCAGATCCACCTGGCGGTCGTCCGAATTCCGGCGACCGGCAGGCGGATTGGGTCGCTGTTGGTCAACCCCGGCGGTCCGGGCGCGTCTGCAGTCGACAGCGTCGTCGGCCTGGCACCGGTGCTCGCGGACAGCCCGATCAGCCGCAGCTTCGACCTGGTCGGCTTCGACCCCAGGGGCGTTGGGCATTCCACCCCGCCGGTCCGTTGCCGAACCGACGCCGAGTTCGACGCTTTCCGCCGCGACCCGATGGTCGACTACAGCCCCGCCGGGGTCGCGCACATCGAGCAGGTGTACCGGCAACTGGCGCAGGGCTGCGTCAACCGGATGGGCCTGGGCTTCCTGGCGAACGTCGGCACCGCATCGGCGGCGCGCGACATGGATGTGGTCCGCCAGGCGCTGGGCGATCAACAGATCAGCTACCTGGGCTTCAGTTACGGCACCGAGCTGGGAACCGCGTACGTCGAACAGTTCGGCGACCATGTGCGCGCCATGGTGCTCGACGGTGCGGTCGACCCCGCCGTCGGACCGATCGAGCAAAACGTCCGGCAGATGGCCGGTTTTCAGGCCGTCTTCAACGACTACGCCGCGGACTGTGCGCGTTCGGTCGACTGCCCGCTGGGCACCGACCCGAACAAATGGGTGAGCCGTTACCACGAGCTGGTCGACCCGCTGGTCGCCGCGCCGGCCAAGACGCAGGATCCGCGCGGACTGGGCTACGCCGACGCCACCACCGGAACCATCAACGCGCTCTACACCCCGCAGTACTGGAAGTTCCTGACCAGCGGGCTGCTCGGGCTGGTCCGCGGCACCGACCCTGGGGATCTGCTGACGCTGGCCGACGACTACCAGGGCCGCAACCCCAATGGGCATTACGACAACGGGCAGGACGCGTTCAACGCGATCCGCTGCGTCGACGCGCCGTCACCGACCGATTCAGCGGCCTGGGTCGACGCCGACCGGCAGATCCGGCAGGCCGCGCCGTTCCTCAGCTACGGGCAGTTCACCGGCTACGCACCCCGTGATCTGTGTGCGCTGTGGCCGGTGCCTGCCACGTCGCAACCCCATCCGGCCGCCCCGGTGGCTTCAAACGATTGCCCGGCTCCTGCCCGCGCCGCTGACGGGCGCGCATCGTCGCCGTGCGCTGACAAAGTCGTGGTGGTGTCCACCACCCATGACCCCGCCACCCCGTACCAGGCCGGTGTCAACCTGGCGCAACAGCTGGGTGCGCCGCTGATCACCTTCGACGGCAGCCAGCACACCGTAGTGTTCACCGGCAACCGGTGCGTCGACGACGCGGTGGTGCGCTATTTCGTCGATCAGGCGAGCCCGCCGGATAACTTACGCTGCTAGCGTGGCATCTGTAACACAGAAATAACAGCCAATGCATATTCTTCGGGACATGGACCGACAAAAGGAATTCGTGCTCCGCACGCTGGAGGAACGGGACATCCGTTTCGTCCGGCTGTGGTTCACCGACGTTCTGGGGTACCTGAAGTCAGTCGCGATAGCCCCGGCCGAACTTGAAGGCGCCTTCGAGGAAGGCATCGGTTTCGACGGCTCCTCGATCGAGGGGTTCGCCCGGGTCTCCGAGTCCGACACCGTCGCGCACCCCGACCCGTCGACTTTCCAGGTGCTGCCCTGGACCACACCCGCCGGACACCACCACTCGGCACGGATGTTCTGCGACATCAAGATGCCCGACGGCTCGCCGTCCTGGGCCGACCCGCGGCACGTGCTGCGGCGGCAGTTGGCGAAGGCCAACGACCTGGGCTTCTCCTGTTACGTGCATCCCGAAATCGAATTCTTCCTGCTCAAGCCCGGCTCTAACGACGAGCCGGTGCCTGCTGATGACGCCGGCTACTTCGACCAGGCGGTGCACGACTCCGCATCGAATTTCCGCCGGCATGCGATCGATGCGTTGGAATCGATGGGCATCTCGGTGGAATTCACTCACCACGAAGGCGCGCCCGGTCAACAGGAAATCGATCTGCGCTACGCCGACGCGCTGTCGATGGCCGACAACGTGATGACCTTCCGCTACGTCATCAAAGAAGTCGCGCTCGAAGAGGGAGCGCGGGCGACGTTCATGCCCAAGCCGTTCGGGCAGTACCCCGGCTCGGCGATGCACACCCACATCAGCCTGTTCGAAGGCGATGTCAACGCGTTCCACAGCCCCGACGATCCGCTGCAACTGTCCGACGTGGCGAAGTCGTTCATCGCCGGCATCCTCGAGCACGCCTCCGAGATCAGCGCGGTCACCAATCAGTGGGTGAACTCCTACAAACGGCTGGTGCACGGCGGTGAGGCTCCGACCGCGGCATCGTGGGGGGCAGCCAACCGCTCAGCGCTGGTGCGCGTGCCCATGTACAGCCCGCGCAAGACTTCGTCCCGGCGCATCGAGGTGCGCAGCCCCGACTCGGCGTGCAACCCCTATTTGACATTCGCCGTGATTCTGGCGGCCGGGCTGCGCGGCGTCGAGAAGAACTACGCGCTAAGCCCGCAGGCCGAGGACAACGTGTGGGACCTGACGTCCGAGGAGCGACGCGCCATGGGCTACCGCGAATTGCCCAGCAGTTTGGACCGTGCGCTGCAGGAAATGGAGAACTCCGAGTTGGTCGCAGAAGCTCTGGGAGAGCACGTCTTCGACTTTTTCTTGCGTAACAAGCGCCGGGAGTGGGCGAACTACCGCAGCCAGGTCACGCCCTATGAGCTGAAGACCTACCTGGGCTTGTAGGAGGACTGCGCTACCGTCGAGGTCGTGACCAAACCCGCGGTGCAGCGCCCGAGACTGCCCAGCGTGGGCCGCCTTGGACTGGTCGACCCTCGCGCCAGCTCGTATCTGGCGCAGTTGGGCTGGGACTTCAACGACGAAACCGAAGCCGATGTCGGGCTGCTGTGGTCGTTGTCGCGCGCACCGGACGCCGACGCCGCTTTGAGCGCACTGGTCCGGCTGGCCGAGGCGCCTGAAAGTAGCTGGGACGAGCTCAGCGCCGCCCTGCTGGCCGACCGCGGCCTGCGGGGCCGGTTGTTCGGCGTGCTCGGCTCATCGCTGGCGCTGGCCGACCACCTCGTCGCCAATCCGCAGTCCTGGCGGCTGCTGGTCGGCAAGGTGGCGCTGCCCTCGGCTGAGGAGCTGCGCCGGTCCTTTATAGAGTGCGCCGCTGATTCGAGTTCCCTGTTGCAGCTGCGCACCCATTACCGGGACCGGCTGCTGGTGCTGGCTGCGCTCGACTTGGCCCCGACCGTCGAGAACGAACCGGTGCTTCCATTCGCCGCTGTCGGCGCCCATCTCGCCGACATGGCCGACGCGGCGCTGGCCGCGGCGTTGCGGGTGGCTGAGAAGACGGTGTGCGGGGACGACACACCGCCCCGGCTGGCCGTCATCGCGATGGGCAAATGCGGTGCACGCGAGCTGAACTACGTCAGCGACGTCGACGTCATCTTCGTCGGTGAGCGCGCCGACGCGGTGACCACCCGGATCGCGGGGGAGTTGATGCGGCTTGCATCCGACGTGTTCTTCGAGGTGGACGCGGCGCTGCGGCCGGAAGGCAAATGCGGTGAGCTGGTCCGCACCGTCGAGTCGCACGCCGCGTACTACCTGCGATGGGCCAAGACCTGGGAATTCCAGGCGTTGCTCAAAGCCCGGCCGGCTGTCGGTGACGCAGAACTTGGGCAGGAGTACCTGGCTGCGGTGATGCCGATGGTGTGGCGGGCCAGCGAACGCGACGACTTCGTGCCGGACGTGCGGGCGATGCGCCGCCGCGTCGAGCAGACGGTGCCCGCCGACATGCGCAGCCGCGAGATCAAGCTCGGCGCCGGGGGATTGCGTGACGTCGAGTTCGCGGTACAGCTGCTGCAGCTGGTGCACGGCCGCAGCGACGACTCGTTGCATGTGGCGTCCACGGTCGATGCGTTGGCAGCGCTGGGCGACGGCGGCTACATCGGCCGCGACGACGCCGCGAACCTGACCGCCTCCTATGAATTTTTGCGGCTGCTCGAGCACCGGTTGCAGCTGCAGCGGCTCAAGCGCACTCACCTGCTGCCTGCGCCCGGCGACGACGAAGCGCTGCGCTGGCTGGCCCGCGCGGCGCATATCCGGCCCGACGGCAGGCACGATGCGCTGGGCGTGCTGCGCGAGGAGCTCAAGCGGCAGAACGTGCGGGTGTCGCGACTGCACGCCAAGCTCTTCTATGCGCCGCTGCTGGAATCGGTCAGCCCGGAGGGCCTGGAGTTCTCCCGCGGCATGACACCGGCGGCCGCGGAGCGTCAGCTGGCCGCCCTCGGCTACGAGACTCCGCAGGCCGCACTGACCCACCTGGCCGCACTGACCAACCACAGCGGCCGTCGCGGACGGGTGCAGTCGGTGCTGCTGCCCAAGCTGCTGTACTGGCTGTCGAACACCCCTGATCCGGATGGCGGGCTGCTGGCCTACCGCAAGCTGAGCGAGGCACTGGCCGGCCAGCGCTGGTATCTGTCCACGCTGCGGGACGAGAACGCGGTGGCCAAGCGACTGATGCACATTTTGGGGACCTCGGCTTTCGTGCCCGACCTGCTGATGCGGGCACCTCAAGTGATCAAGCTTTACGGCGACGGCCCGTCCGGGCCGAAGTTGCTTGACGTCGAGCCGGGCAAGTTCGGTCCGGCGCTGATCGCCTGCACGAGCCGGCACGCCGATCCGGTACGGGCGGTTGCGGCCGCACGTGCGTTGCGCCGGCGCGAGCTGGTCCGCATTGCCTCGGCGGATCTGCTCGGCATGCTCGACGTTCGGCAAGTCGGAAAAGCGCTCACGTCGGTGCGCGTGGCGGTGCTGCAGGCGGCGCTGAACGCGGTGATTCGTGCCAACTGCGACGGTGAGCCGCCGGCCAGCATCGCCATCATCGGAATGGGCCGACTGGGTGGCGGCGAGCTGGGCTACGGATCCGACACCGACGTGATGTTCGTCTGTGAAGCCGCCAATGGCGCCGACGACGCCGCCGCGGTGCGATGGTCGACGTTGGTCACCGACCAGATGCGGGCTTTGTTGGGAACGGTCAGCGCCGACCCGCCGCTGCACATCGATGCCAACCTGCGGCCCGAAGGCCGCAACGGTCCGCTGGTCCGCACGCTGGCCTCCTACGAGGCTTATTACGCGCAGTGGGCGCAGCCGTGGGAGATCCAGGCGCTGCTGCGGGCCCATCCGGTCGCCGGGGACGAAGAACTGGGTCAGCGGTTCGTGCTGATAGTCGACGGCACGCGTTACCCCGCCGACGGGGTGTCGCCGGAGGCCGTTCAAGAGATCCGCCGGATTAAGGCCCGCGTCGACGCCGAGCGGTTGCCGCACGGCGCGGATCCCAATACACACACCAAACTCGGGCGTGGGGGACTGACCGACATCGAGTGGACCGTGCAGTTGCTGCAGCTGCAGCACGCGCACGACATCCCCGCGCTGCACAACACCTCGACGCTGGAGTCGCTGGACGCGATCGCCGAGGCTGACCTGATTGCCCGCGACGATGTCGACCAGTTGAGAGAAGCGTGGCTGACGGTGACTCGGGCCCGCAACGCGCTGACGCTGGTGCGCGGCAAGCCCACCGACCAGTTGCCCGGGCCGGGCCGGTTGCTCAATGCGGTGGCCGTCGCGGCCGGCTGGTCAAACGGGGACGGCAGCGAGTTCCTGGACAACTACTTGCGGGTGACTCGGCGGGCGAAAGCCGTGGTGCGCAGGATCTTCGGCAGTTGAGAGGGGCGCTGGTCGGTGGACGCCAACTATGAGGTCATCACCGCCGATCAGCACCATCAACTATCGGCGTTGTACGGCCCGCTGACCGACGCGGTACGGGATCTCATCAATGCCACCATCGTCACCGGCGTTGACGCCGGGACCATCGACGACGCCCGCGTCGCTATCGAAGCGGTGACGAAGACCTTGTGCCGTGACGAGAATGTTCAGTCGGCGGGCGTGCGCTACGCCGTCGACGGTCGGCCGCTGGCATGGGGCAACGCCGTCATCGGTATGCGCAATCCGATCGCACCGCCGCTGGCCGTTCACTATGGCGACGACGGGCGGTGCCGGAGCGACTTCACGCTCGGGGCGGCGTATGAGGGGCCGCCGGGTCTGGTACACGGCGGTGTCTGCGCGCTGGTGCTCGACCATGTGCTCGGTGAGGCGGCCAGCGAGGGCCTGACCAAGCCGTTGTTCACCGGCACCATCACCGTGCGGTATCTGCGGGGCACGCCATTGGGCCGGTTACGCGCTGAGGCTGTCATCGAGCGCAGCGAAGATGTCAAAACGTTTGTGCGCGGTTCGATCTCGGATTCGGCTGGGGTCACCGCCGAGGCAGAGGGCATCTTCATCAGACCGGCTTGGGCCCGATGAAGTACTACATCAGCAGCGCATTTCTGGACACCCGCGAGATAATCGAGATCGCCCGAGTCGCCGATGATCTCGGCTACGACGGCATCGGGATTCCGGACCATGTCGTCAACCTGGAAACTCTGCAAACCCCTTACCCCTACACGAAGGACGGGCAGCGCCGCTGGCAGCCCTTCACCGAGTGGCCCGATCCGTGGGTGCTGGTGGGCGCGCTGGCGCAGGCCACGACGAGACTGCGGTTCGTCACCACGGTGTACATCCCGGCGATGCGCAACCCGTATTCGGCCGCCAAAGCGATCGGCACCGCGGCGTTGCTGGCGGCGGGCCGAGTAGAGCTCGGTATCGGGGTCGGTTGGTGCAGGGAGGAATTCGAGCTGATGGATCAGCAGTTCGAGGCCCGCGGCAGGCGCACCGACGAGATGCTGAATTTGATGCGTGTGCTGTGGGAACCGGGATGGACCGAGTTCGACGGCGACTTCTATCAGACGCCGCGACTGGAGATGCAGCCGACGCCGCCGCGGATACCGATCTACGTCGGTGGTCTCAGCGACATCGCGTTGCGCCGAGCCGCCCGCAACGACGGCTGGATCGGTGACTTGATCACGACCGACCGCGCCATCGAGGCGGCTGGGCGATTGCGCATGTTGCGGGCTGAAAACGGTTTGTCGCTCGATGGTTTCACCATCCTGACGCCGCTCACCGACGCCTTGACCGTCGCCGATTACGCGCGTGCCGAGGCCGCTGGAATCACCGGTATCCTCACCATGCCGTGGATGTTTCACGCCGGGCCCCAGGCGTCGTTGGCCGAGAAAATCGATGGCATGGAGCGGTTCCGTAAAGACTTGGCGCTCGACGGGTAACCGGGTGGTCGGATGCGGAATCACTTGTGTCACTGTAATTTCAGGAGTTTCTTGTCGGTGGTCACCGATAGATTCGGGGTATGGCAGCAGTCAGTAGTCGTGAGGAGGTCGTCGCCGCGTTCGACGCGTTCGGTGACGCCGTCTCGGGTCTGGCTGACTTGTCGTTCGAGGCGCTGACCACACCGGAGCGGTTGGCGTTGTTGGGGCGCCTCGAACGCAACCTGCGCCGGTTGCCGGTGGCGCGGCATGCGCTGATCAACGGTGTGCGCCAGCAGGCCAGCGCGGCCGAGATCGGCGGCAAGCTTTCCCACGTGCTGGCCGACCGGTTGGGCATCACCCGAGGCGACGCCAACCGGCGCATCGAGGAAGCCGGTGATCTTGGGCAGCGCCGCGCGCTGACCGGTGAACCGCTGTCGGCGCGGCTGGCGGCCACCGCGGCCGCCCAACGTCAAGGGTTGCTTGGTGAGGGTCATGTGCGGGTGATCCGCGGGTTCCTGCACGAGTTGCCGTGCTGGATCGACGGACCCACGCGCGAACATGCCGAAGCCCAACTCGCGCAGTTCGCCGCCCAATACCGGCCCGAGGTGTTGGCCAAGCTGGCCGCGAAACTCGCCGAGGTGCTCAACCCCGACGGCGAGTTCAGCGACGCCGACCGCGCCCGGCGGCGCGCCCTGACGCTGGGCCCCCAAGACCGTGACGGCATGAGCGCGCTGCGCGGCTGGCTGACCC
>NZ_JBARMY010000091.1:0-3916 GCF_049802695.1 Mycobacterium sp. | reverse complement strand
GATCGGACAGCATCGTGGTGACCGCCGGAAGGTTCGCCCCGCCGCCCACCGCAGCGACGGCGACCACATCTGACCCTTGAACGCCGTTGACCTGCAAAACATCTCGCAATACGGAGATGAATGCTGCCAATGGCTGGCGGATCGCTTCGTCGAGATCGGCCCGGGTGAGCTGCAGATCCCCGCGATATCCGGGCAGCTCAGCGGTCAACGTGGTCACCGTGCTCGTCGAGAGCTGTTCTTTGGCGAGCCGGCAGTCCGCCCGCAACCGGGTCAGTGAGCCGATCGCCGACGTGGCGGAGGTGTCGAACGAACCCGCAGCCGACAGGTCGGCGACGACGTGATTCAGCAAAGCCTGATCGATCAGGTCGCCGGAGAAGTCAGCGTGCCGCACGGTGGCGCCGATGCGCTGATAACCGTTGGCGGCGTCGACGAGGGTGAGACTGGTGCCGCTGCCGCCGAAGTCGCACACCGCGATGACGCCGCTGCCCGGCAGACCGGGGTTGGTCTGCAGCGCGTTGGCCGCCGCCGCGGCGTCGTCCATCAGTACCGCATCCCCGTCGCGAAGCCACCCCGAGCCCGGCCCGAGCGCAGCCCGCAACGCGTCCACCGCGGCCGGCTGCCAGTGCGCCGGATAGGTCACCACTATCGCCTCCGGCGCCGGACCCCCGTCGGTCGCCGTGTACACCAGAGCGCGCAGCGCGTCCGCGACGAGCACCTCGCTGCGGTGTGTCGAGCCGTCGGCTGCGACCACCCGAGCCGGAGATCCCACCCGGTTGACGAAGTCATTCATCACCAGCCCGGGTTCGTCGAGCTGCGGGTTCTCCGACGGTACGCCCACTTCGGGCGCTCGCTGCCCGTACAAGGTCAGCACCGGCTTGCGGGTCACGGAACGATCGGCAGTCACTGCCGCCAAGTTGGTCGCCCCAATGGAAAGACCGATCGCCGGCCTAGTCGCGTCTGCCATGTCGTCCCATCGACCTGCTGAGTCTGAATGCCCGGCCACTAACCTATAGGTATCGCTTCGTTCGATCCGAAGCGCCGATCAGCGGATGGTGCCCGCGCCGGCGATCAGCGGCAGGTCGAGTGCGGTCACCCAACCGGGTGACAACGCGTTGACGGCCGGCACGGCGTTGAGCGCGCGCATTCCGGTCGCCAAGCAGCCGGCCGCGGCGGCGTCCCGCCCCGAACCGTCGGTGAACCGGAACGCGGTCTCCTGGAAGACGCTCGGTGTCCCTTCGATGTCCACCCGGTAGACGTCGTCTTGGTTTCCGGACGGCCACTCGGGCGCGGCGTCGTGCCCGATGCGGTTGACGTGTTCGAGCTGAATGCGGGTTCGACCCTGGTAGACGCCGTTAATGGTGAACCGGACGGCGGCGACGTGACCCGGCTGGATGACACCCTTGGCGGTTTTGCGCTCGGCGGTCGTCACCCACTTGTCCCAGGTGGTGGTGATCTCGTCGAGCATGATGCCGGCGGCGTGGGCGATCATCGGGACGGTGCCACCCCACGCGAAGATCAGCACGTCGCGGTTTTCCAGGACCGGCCGGAAATCAGGCGCGCGGCCGATGCCCATCTCGTCCTCGTAATCGCCGGTGTAGTTGGTGTAGTCGAGCAGCTCGGAGGCCCGCACCGTACGGACCTCGGAGCAGACGCCCATCAGGGTCATCGGGAACAGGTCGTTGGCGAAACCCGGGTCGATGCCAGTGGTGAAACACGAGGATTCGCCGAGCTCGCATGCCTCGGTGATCGGCTGGATCCAGTTCGGCGGGTTGAGATGCATCGTCGGCCAGACCCAGGGCGTCATCGCGGTCGAGCAGACGTCGATACCTGCGCGCAGGAAGCGGGTCATCAGCCCGATGTTGGCGTCGGCGTGGGCAGCGGTCGGACCGTAATGCACCAAAGCGTCGGGTCGCAGCGCGATCAACTCGTCGACGTCGTCAGTAGCCGTGATTCCCACTGAATGAGGCAACCCGCAGATTTCGCCGACATCGCGGCCGACCTTCTCCGGGTTGCTGACGCCGACACCGACCAACTCGAAGAGCGGGTGTCTGACGACCTCAGCAAGCACCAGCTTGCCGACGAAGCCGGTGCCCCAGACCACAATGCGCTTGGCTTCGAACTGAGCCATCGGCCGCCTTCCGCTCAGGTACCGGCTTCACCCTAGGCCGACGGCGGCGACCCGCTTCACCCGGCTATCAGCCGCGCTCGCGATCACCGCTAGCCGATGGCGGCGACAACCGAATGGGTCCGAAAGCGCCCGCGATCGGCCAGTGCGGTGCACGATGAAAAACCATGACGAGACCAGCGCTTCCGTCGCCGCCGCGAACGAACCGCCGCACTTTGCTCATCGGCTTGGCGACCATCCTGACGGTGAGCGCCGGGACCGCCCCGGGAACCGCGAACGCGACCGCACGGCCGCAGAGTCCCAGCAACCCGCTGGTTCGCTACGAAGTCAGCGGCGCGCCGGGCACCGCTGAGTACCTCACTTACGAAATTGACTACCAGCAGGGACACGAAACGAACGTCAGCCTGCCGTGGTCCAAGCAGTTCTCCACCAGCCGCGGTCATACTTTCCTGCTCAGCGCACAGGGTCACGGTCCCGGATCGCTGACTTGCCGGATTCTCATCGACGGCAGGGTGGTGAGCCAGGCGACCGCGTCGGGGGAGCCGGCCCGAACGGTTTGCGCGCCGAGTCAAATCTGAAACACCCGCCTGCGCAACGAGCCGTGCGGGCGCCGCGCCATACTCTCGGGCATGGCTTTCAAAGTGTGGCTCGGCAGTGAGGACAGTCCCGCGGACTGCGGAGACGCTGACATGTTCGAGTTCCAACCCGGCGGCGCCCTCGCGGTTCACTACGCCAGTCCGGGCCGCTGGTCGGATTTCTACCCGCCCGGCGTCTGGATCCGCGTGTCGGCTCAGCCCAACCATCGGCCGGGAGAACCGGCCAACCGATCGATCGGGCCGGAGTTCGACAACTGACTGGCGCCGGACGGCCCGACCCGGTGTTTGCGGCCCTCGCTGAGGGGGCGTTATGGTGCTGACAAGTTGCTGACGGAGTTGCTGCGGGAGGGTTGTTGGCAGGCACGACGTTCGGCAAGTACCGCCTGATCGAGTTGCTGGGCCGAGGCGGCATGGGCGAAGTTTGGCGCGCCTACGACACCGCTTTGGACCGCATCGTGGCGATCAAGATCTTGTCCGCCGACACCTCCGCTGACCCGGTGTTCCAACAGCGATTCCGCCGCGAGGCCTACGCCGCAGCACGACTGAACAGCCCGCACGTCGTACCGATTCACACGCATGGCGAGTTGGACGGACGACTCTTCGTCGACATGCGACTCATCGACGGACGCGACCTGCAGAGCCTGCTGGCCGCGGGGCCGCCGCTGCCGCCGGGCCGCGCCGTGCACATCATCGAGCAGGTCGCCAGGGCTTTGCATGCGGCGCACCGGGTCGGACTGTTGCACCGCGATGTCAAGCCGTCCAACATTTTGCTCGACGACGATGATTTCGCGTATCTGATCGACTTCGGGTTGGCCCGCACCGTCGGCGAGATGAGTCTGACCTCGGCCGGTGAAGTAATCGGCACCTTTCATTACATGGCGCCGGAACGGTTCACCGACGACCACGTCGACGCCCGGTCGGATATCTACGCGTTGGCCTGTGTGCTGTACGAGTGCGTGACCGGCCGGCGGCCGTTTCCCGGGGACAGCCCTCAACAGCAGCTCACCGCCCATCTCAACGACCAGCCGCCACGGCCGTCGCAGACCTATCCGGGACTGCCCGCCGGGTTCGACGCGGTCATCGCCAAAGGGATGGCCAAACGGCCCGATCAGCGCTACGCGACCACCATGGACTTGGCGCGCGCCGCCCGTGACGCGCTGGCGACCGCGATCACTGCGCCCCGGCCGCCCGTCTC
>NZ_JBARMY010000090.1:0-9926 GCF_049802695.1 Mycobacterium sp. | reverse complement strand
GTTCACCGCCACGTCGGCGGCGGGCCGCGGGGGCTGCGCGAAGATGCTGGCCACCGGGGTGGGTAGCCGTCACATCAGCCTGACCGGCCTGACGGTGCCGGCGCTGGTCATCGGCAGCCAACGTGACCGGCTCACGCCGATGAGCCAGTCCCGCAGGCTCGCGCGCAGCCTGCCGCACTGTGTCGGGCTCGTCGAGCTGCCCGGCGGCCACTGCGCCATGCTGGAACAGCCGCAGCGAGTCAACCGGGAGCTGCGGTCACTCGCGGAGTCTGTTGTCGGCGCCCGGCGCATCAGCTCCTAACCGGGCGGCGACCTCGCGGGCCGCGCGTTGTCCGGACCGCACCGCGCCGTCGAGAAAGCCGGTCCACTCGTCGGCGGTTTCGGTGCCGGCCCAGTGGATCGGGCCGACCGGGCAACGCAACCATGGGCCGTAGCGTGTCCACGAGCCGGGCGGCACCGCAGCGGTCGGACCGCCCGGAGCGAAAGCCTCTGCGCTCCAACGGTGGTCGACGTAGTCGAGGGGTTTGAGCGCATCGTCGCCGAACAGCGACGCGAAACATGTCAGCACGTGGTGCCGGCGTTGGTCAGCCGAGAGCTGGTCGAAGGTGCGGGCGTCGACGAATCCCAGCAGGATGCCGGGCCCATCGTCGTGCGGGCTGACATCGAAGGTGATGAACACCGGGCCCTCGTCGGACAGCGCTTCGCCCGAATATCCGTCGGACCGCCAGAACGGCGTGGTGTAGGCAGCGTAGGCCTTGCTGAGCCGGCCCTGCGGCCAGCCGGTGGCGAGCTGGTGGTATTCGGCGGGCAGCGCGGGCGTGAACTCGATACTGGCGCGGTGTGCCGGGGGGACGGCGACGATGACGAATCTGGCCTCAGCGCTGCCCTTTTCGCAGGTCACCGTCACACCATTGGCATGTTGCTCGATGCGACGGACGGCGGCGCTCAAGAGCGCCCGGTCACCGAGCTCGGCCGCTGACCTTTCGGCGATCTGCTGCGTGCCCGCCGCGAATCGGTCCTGCTGCGCGCCGCCCTCGACGTCGAGGAGCCGGTTCAGGCCGCCGGCTGCCCGCACATAGCGGGCGGCGTGCAGCATCGACACCTCGTCGGGCTCGCAGCCCCAGGTGACTCGGGCCATGATGGCCAGCAGGTCGTGCGCGGTGACGCCGGCACGCACCGACCGCAGCCACTGTGCCAGCGACTGGCTGTCCAGCCAGGTCGCGTGTCTGGCGGTCCACGGCTCAGCCAGCGGAACGCTGCGGGCGATGCGTTCGAATTGCCAGCGCACCCGGGCGATGTCGAGCAATCCGCCCAGCGAAAGCCTGGGGACGGTGCCGCGATAAGGGCGAATCATGCCCCGCCACCGGATCAGGTTGGCGCCGTCGTCGTAGGTCGGCACGGTCGGAATGTCGAGTTCGGCGGCCAGCGCCAGAACCGCGTCCTGGGTGGGGCCGACGAATGTGCCGCCCAGGTCGACCGGTATCCCAGCCACGTGCCCGGTGTGCGATCGTCCACCGACCCGGTCGCGGCCTTCCAGGACCAGGACATCGTGGCCCTGCCGCACCAATTCCCTTGCCGCGGCGAGTCCCGCGAAGCCGGCGCCGACGACGACGACATCGGCGGTCCAATCCGCCGGTGGGACAGCGGGCTCAGCGGACATGGGCACCAGTCAACCCCATCCCCGGCGGTCGTGGTCACTGAGTAGGCTGCGCGGGTGAAGGTCTTCGCCGCCTTGTACGGGCTCACCAATGCCGCCGAGCGCGCCCGGGAGCTGCGCGACGCGGGAGCCACCGGCGTTGCCACCTTCGAGGGCTCGCTCCGCTGACGCTGGCGGCCACCGTGCCCGGTCTGAACTTGCTGACCACCGTCGCGATCGCTTTTCCCCGCAACCCGACCGTCTGCCTCTACCAGCCCGCGCCGCTGGGAACGCACACTCTGGCCGCGATCATCGACGAGCTCGCGGATTGATTCGACGCGGCCGCTGACGCGTCGGTTCCTAGGGCGCCACAGCCAGCCAGTCGGCGAAGCCGGACGGATCGTGTCGGCCCAGTACGCCGTGTTCGTAAAGACCCCAGCCCTCGACTGCCGAGCCGTCGCCGTCGCGCCACAATGCCCGGCCGACGTGGTCGATGACCCCGAATCCCGACCGCGCGACGATCCCCGGGTCGGTCATGTCGTAGGTCAGCCGCTCGGTGAACTTGTCGCCTCGCCACATCCCGTGCTGCCAATCTGAATCGCCGCCGTAGCCGCCGCCGACATGGATCGGTACCGGCAGTTTCGACTCGACGTCCAAGCGTATCGGTGTGAGGTCGGCGGAGCTGGCCTCGATCACTGCTCCGATCGGGATGCGGGTACCGGGCCGGTAGCGCGTGGTGACCCGCGGCCAACCCAGCTGCTCGACCCGGCCGTCACGCCAGATGCGGGTGCAGTCGTTGAGCGAACGGAATCCGTCCGGTGCCTCCTGAATAATCAGCACGACGGCGAAGTCGTCGAACGCCATCGGCACATACAGCCACCACATGCCCTCGAACGGCGGATCGGCCGGTCGGCCCGCCGGTTCCGGCTCGCCGACGGGCCGGATGCCCCAGGACCGGTCCCGGGTGCCGAGCCAAGTCTGCGGGTCCACGGCGATCTCCTCGCCGTCCACGGCGATCCGTCCGTGCCAGGTGCCCAATTGCGCGAACCGCTGGGCGTCCAGCGTCACCCGCGTGCCCGCGCGCATCACGTGCGGCTGCTCCCGCACGACGCCGAACAGCCCTTCCCACGTCAAATCGGCTGCGATGCCTTCGGTTTCCTCGAGGATGACCCGAAGTTTCTGCAGCGGCTCGACGACCTCGATCCGGTACCCGCCGACATGCTGGTTGAGCCGGTCGGCGTCGATGGCGTCGGACAGGTGCACCGCGGTTTGGGTGTCGCCACGGCGCAGTAGCACAAATGCATCCTTGACGCCCAGATTTGGGTAGTAGCCGATGCCGGTGATCAGGAAGATGTTGCCGGTGCGGTCGTGGGCGTTGAGATAGGAGCGATCGTAGAAGTTGCGGTCCGACGGGCCCGGCCAGGCGATGGGCTGCGGTAGCTGGTGAACCGGATACTCGTCGAGCGGGCCTAACATCAGCGATCTTCTCCGATCAGTCGCTTGAGCAACGCGCCGTGGTAGAACAGCGACTCGACATCGTCCGGCTTCTGCAACTCGCCGAAATGCACCCGGCGGGCACCGGTGCGCATGAAGACGCACGCCCACATCACCGCCGAATAGGCGTAGAACCAGCCGAGGTCGCCGAGCTCGACTCCGGTCAGTTGCCGATACGTGGCGCGGACGTCGTCCTCGCGCAACACGTCTGGCATACCGGGAAGCGTTGCCAGACCGGCGAGTTCCTGAAACACCAGGTGAGCGAATATCAGCCACGCCACGTCGAGTTCTCGCGGCCCGACCGTCACCATCTCCCAGTCCAGGACCGCCACCGGCCGGAAATCGCGGTACAGCACATTTCCCACTCTGGCGTCACCCCACAGCAGCACCGGGTCAACGGCAGCCGCCTCGTCCGGCCAGTGCTGCTGCAGCCAGTCGAAGGTGCGCTCCAGCAGAGGCGAGCGTCCGATGTCGGGGACGGCGAAGTCGTACCAGTGCTGCACCCATGCGAAGTGCCGGCGCAGTGCAGTGTCACCGGGCCGGGAGTCGTTGAGGAACGCAAACGTATTGTTCGCGTTCGGGATCGAGTGCAGCTTGGCCAGCACTTCGACGGTGGAATCCTGCAGCTCGCGCCGGCGCTCGGTGGGCGCGTCGGCGAACCAGTTGTTGCCGAAGGTGTAGGGCATGACGTCGGGCGGAACGACGCCTTCGACGTGATCCATGAGGAAGAACGGCGTGCCGAGGACGTCGCCGGTCGGCTCGATCCAGCGCACCCGCGGCACCGGGACATCGGTCAGCTCACGCACCTGTCGCATGACGTCGAATTGGTGATCGAGGCGGTACGACGGGAACACCGGTACGTCTTCGGTGGTGGGCGCGACGCGGGCGACCCAGCGCTGCTCGACCGGCGTTCCGTTCTCGTCCCAGCGGCCGGTCAATATGATGGTCTCTGAAGACATTCCGGTGGTGTCGATGCCGTTTTCCACCGTCACCCGCGGCGTCACTGCGTCGGGAAGCACCGTTGACAGCCATCGGGAGATCACCGCGGGGACGGTGCCGACGTCGCGGCTCGACCGTTGCAGGCGGCCGACATCTCCGACAGTCGGTTGGCTCGCCACGAGCGCCTCCTCCGTTGAAGGCTATTACGATACGGTGGGTAGCGTTATGAAAGCAGAGCCGTCTTCTCTTGACAAGGCCCCGGGCGCCGGGCGGCCCCGGGACCCGCGTATCGACGCTGCCATATTGTCGGCGGCTGCGGAACTGCTCGTGCAGATCGGCTATTCGAATCTCACGCTGGCCGCTGTCGCAGAACGCGCGGGGACGACGAAAACCGCGCTCTATCGCCGATGGTCGAGCAAGGCTGAGCTGGTGCATGAGGCCGCGTTCCCAGTGACGCCGACCGCGCTGGTGGCGCCGGCGGGCGATATGGCGGCCGATATCCAGGCGATGGTCGCGGCCACCCGGGATGTATTCACCAGCCCGGTGGTTCGTGCCGCTCTGCCCGGTCTGGTCGCCGACATGACCGCCGATCCGCACCTCAATGCCCGGGTGGTGTCGCGTTTCGCAGGTCTGTTCACCACGGTGCGGGAGCGGTTGACCGACGCTGTAGCGCGCGGTGAGGTACATCGGGACGTCGATCCGGACCGGTTGATCGAGGTGATCGGAGGAGCGACCTTACTGCGGCTGCTGTTGCGTCCGGACGAGCGACTCGACGAAGCTTGGGTTGTGCAGACCACCACGATCGTGGTGCACGGTGTCACCAGAGATGCCGGCCAAGTGCGTACGGGATGAAAGGGTGCCGATCATGAGCGACGTCGTGAACTACTTCGAGATCGGGACGGCCGACGCCGATGCCACGACGGCGTTCTACGGAAGCCTGTTCGACTGGCACATCGGGGAGTCCGGCGGCTACCGTGCGGTCGAGGGAGACAAGGGCGGAGTCTGGGACACCGCGACGACGGGCGGCGGGTCGTGGGCCATCTTCTACGTTCAGGTCGACGACGTGCAGGCGACGATCGGGAAAGCAGCGGAACTCGGCGCGACGGTGGTCGTGCCGTTCACTGACAACGGCCGAATCGAGTTCGCCCACCTGCAGGATCCACAGGGCAACCGATTCGGGGTGTGGCGACCAAAAGGCTGACGTCACGGCGGCCAGGACGCCTACCGGTTCCCGTCCGGCGGGCCGGGATCTCCGCGAAGCAGCTCCTCAGGGTGGTGAGCCTGGTTGACTTTGAGTGGATGGGCGCCGTCGGTCCAGCCAAGCCGCCCGCTCTTAGTGACCTCGGTGCGAAGCTCGCCACGGCTCGCCATGCCATGGTGTGAGCCGCAGCCGAAGTACAGCTTGTCCGCGTCCGTCTGGCCGCCTTTGGCCCAGTCTGGGGAATGGTGAACTTCGCAGCGATAGCCCGGTTCCAAACAGTTGGGGTGGGTACAGCCGCGGTCGCGGGCATAGCAGACGAGCCTCTGGTCGGCGGTGGCGATGCGGCTTTGCCGGCCCAGGTAAAGCGGTCGGGAGGTGTGGTTGTCGAACACCGCCAGATAGTGAATCGCGTTGCTCGCCATCCGGATCAGGTCCTGCATCGGCAGCCTGGACCCGCTTCCGGTATGTGCCGGTGCCGGCATCGGGATGGACCCGTCTACTACGGCGTTGGCAGCTCGATCCAGTTCAGCGAGCGTTGTCGTGGCGATGACGGTCACCGGGTGCCCACGGTGCACACCAAGTTTTCCCGAGGCGATAGCCGTCTCCAGGCCGAGCTTCATCGCATCGTGGCAACGTTGGGCGGATGTGCGGTCATCGCGCAGTTCCAGGTTGCCGTCCATACTCGCGGGCTGGTGGCGACCGGGTCGCACCGCCGCTTCGACGGCCTCGAAGTAAGCGCGGGCCTCGGGGTCGAGCAATCCCTTCAGTTGTGACATTCCGTCAGGTCCCTGTCGGCCCAGGCGCAGTCCGCGGCGGCGGGCCCGGTCGGTTTCGTTGAAGTTGCCGTCGGGGTTGAGGTAATCGGCGATGCGTTGGCCCACTTTTGTGACGATGCCTGAGTCGCCCTCGGCCGCATGCTGCACCAGGGTGTGTTCGACGTTCGCCGCATCGATGGGCGAGACGCACGAAGGCAGCACATTAAGCGCCCGGCACACGGCACGAATATGGTCCTCGCCGACCACTCCGGCCTCGACCGCCGCTCCCAGGTCTGCCAGCTCCGGCCGGACCGGGGGG
This sequence comes from Mycobacterium sp., assembly GCF_049802695.1. Taxonomy (GTDB): domain Bacteria; phylum Actinomycetota; class Actinomycetes; order Mycobacteriales; family Mycobacteriaceae; genus Mycobacterium. Next base: position 3,582 of record NZ_JBARMY010000090.1, on the reverse strand, counting down.
CCGGTCAGTGAACGCCGCGGTCGAATCCGAGCTGCGACCCGGAAGCGTCGAATGACTTCGCCGGGGGTGACACGCAGCCGTGCCCAGAGCCTGTCGCGCACCGCTGGTATGCATTCCGTGTCGTCGGGTGGGTCGGCGATTTCGCCGAAGAACCGGTACATCAGTCCGCGGTTTGTGCGCTCCTGGGTCTCCAAACGTTCGGCCACGTCAACACGGAACGGGTTGCCGACGACGTCTGAGGAGGTGTTGCGTAGAACGTGATGGGCAGCGTCGATGGCGTCCAGAGCAGCCCGGATATGCTCCGTTGCCGCCTCGGTGCTCACCGATTCACCCATATCTCGAAGCTATGGACCACCGGCGACAATTCCGGTGCCGCCAACGACTACACGGCCGACCTGTGGATGAAATCCCTACTGTGGATATATCGGCGATTGCTGAAGGCCGTTGCACAAGGATTAAGCAGTGCCGCACATTGGAAGGCGCGAGGTGGTGTGCCGATGCCGGATAAAGCGACGAGTCGCGTTATCGCGCTGATCGTGCTGTTGATCGTGGTGGCGGCTGCCTTGCACGGATACCTGCCCGGCGGCAGGCGGACGCCGCCGCGGGAGCACGCCGGGAACAGTGCGGTGAGCCTGGCGTTGGTCGTCGCGCTGCTCGCGGTGTCGCTCGCCGTCATCGTCATTGCGGTGATCAGCCGGTTGCGGCAGCCGCGCGCGGCCGGACCCGCTGTCGGCAGCCTGTCCGACGGACTCGGCGGCAACGCCGTTCGGCCGAGCTGGCGGGTGTTGCTGATCGGGCTGGCGCTGATGACCGGATGGCTGTTGCTAGTGGCGCTGGCGACGCATCTGTTGCAACGCGGGGTCGGTGCGCAGGTGTCGACGACTGGCCCAAGCACGTTGCCGTCGGCAGCACACGTCACCGCCGCCCCACCGAGCGCAGCGCCGAAGGCGCAGCCGGATACCGGCGGGCACGTCCTGCCTTATCTCGCCGCAAGCACGGTGGTGCTGCTGGTGGTCCTCGTCGGGGCCACCCTCGTCGCATCCCGCAAGCGCCCTCAAGAGGTGGTGGCTGTCGCCGACGACGGTGCCCCGGCTTCCGCTTCGCCGCTGGAACCGAAGTCCCTGGCGCGCGCCGCAGAACGCGGGCTCGCCGAAATCGGTGATCTCAGCCTTGAACCGCGCGAGGCGATCATCGCCTGCTACGCAGCCATGGAACGCGAGCTCGCTCAAATCCCCGGCTCCGCGCCTCAGGCCTTCGACACCCCGACCGAAGTGCTGGCCCGTGCCGTCGCACACCGATCGCTGAGCACGGAGAACGCCGTGCAGCTGGTGAACCTGTTCGCCGAAGCGCGGTTCAGCCCGCACGTGATGAATGAGCAGCACCGCGAGATCGCCGTCAACGCGTTGCAGGTGGTCCTGGTCGAGCTGTCGGCGCAAGCGGGGCGTCCGGGATGAAACGGCTTGTGGTGCTCGGTTTTTACGCTGTGGTGGCCGTTGAAGCGCTCGCCCTGCTACTCCACGATCGCCGTTTCGTGCTGTGGACCTCAGGAGTGGTCGTCGCTGTGGTGCTCCTGCAACTGCGCCATCGCCTGGGCGGCGACGAGGGTGCCGCATCGGCACAGTCGACCAGGGATGTCCACGGTGACTCGCTGCGGAGCTGGTTGTCGCGCACCGAGATGCAGATCCGTTGGTCGGAATCCACTCGAGCAGACTGGGACCGCCGGCTGCGTCCGATACTTGCCGGTCGTTTCGAGACGGCGACCCGCCAAAGGAGGTATCAAGACCCGGCCGCATATCACACAACCGGCCGCATGTTGTTCGGTCCAACGCTCTGGGAGTGGGTAAACCCGGACAACGTCTCGAGTACCCGTGCCAGCGAGCCCGGTCCGGGGCGGCAAGTACTCGAGGAAATACTGCAATGCTTGGAGCGAGTATGACAGCGGAAATGAGCATGCCGGCCGGGACGACCACCGCGCACTGTGAGGCGGTGCTCGACGAGATCTCCCGTGTGGTGGTGGGGAAGCGCGCGGCGCTCAAGCTGATCCTCACCACGGTGCTGGCTCGTGGCCACGTGCTCGTCGAGGACCTGCCAGGCCTGGGTAAGACGCTGATCGCACGGTCTTTCGCCGCGGCGCTGGGCCTGGATTTCACCCGGGTGCAGTTCACCCCGGATCTGCTGCCGGCCGATCTGCTGGGTTCGACGATCTACGACATGCAATCCGGGCGGTTCGAGTTCCGCCGCGGCCCGATCTTCACCAACCTGTTGCTGGGTGACGAGATCAACCGCACACCGCCCAAGACCCAGGCGGCGCTGCTGGAGGCGATGGCCGAGGGGCAGGTCAGCATCGACGGTCACACGCACCGGCTGCCGGACCCGTTCGTCGTCCTGGCCACTGATAACCCGATCGAATACGAAGGCACCTACCCGTTGCCCGAGGCGCAGCTGGACCGATTCGCCATCCGGCTCGAGTTGCGCTACCTGTCCGAATCGGATGAGGCGTCGATGCTGCGCCGGCGGCTGGATCGGGGCTCGGCCGAGCCGACGGTGAATCAAGTTGTGGACGCGCACGACTTGGTGGCGATGCGCGAGTCAGTCGAGCAGGTGACGGTGCACGACGACATCTTGAACTATGTGGTGTCGCTTGCCACCGCGACGCGGCACCATCCCCAGGTAGCGGTCGGTGCCAGCCCGCGCGCAGAACTCGACCTGGTCCAACTCGCTCGTGCCCGCGCCCTGCTGCAGGGCCGGGACTATGTGATACCCGAAGACGTCAAAGCGCTTGCCACGGCGGCGATGGCGCACCGCGTCACGCTGCGGCCCGAGATGTGGGTGCGGAAAATTCAGGGCTCCGATGTCATCGAGGAATTGTTGCGCCGGGTGCCGGTGCCACGGGCGCGCGGAACGACGCCGTGAGCGCGGTGTGACTGAGAAACGCAGCGTCGAAGTCGAATTGCATTGGCGTGCGTCGGTCCTCGCACGCTCCATCGCCACCTGCGCCGCGCTTGCCCTGGCCGTCGCGGTGGTCGCGTCACGCTGGCAGCTGATCGCGTTCGCTGCACCGCTCCTCGGTGTGTTGTGTTCGGTCAACTGGCAGCGCCCGGTGCCCAAAATTCAGGTGCACGCTGAGCCGGCGTCGCGACGCTGCTTCGAGACGGAGCAGAGCCGGGTGGATGTGTGGACGACGACCGAGACCGGTGGCGTTGCGGTCACAATCACCGTCGCGGCGGTTGCCGGAACGCACCTCGATGTGATCGAACGAGACTCTGCGGTTAGGCAATCGGTGCTGGTATCCGCCGAACGTTGGGGCCGTTACCCGGTCCGGGCCACGGTCGGCGTCGTCGCGCGCGGCGGCCTGCTGTTGGGGACGGCAACGGTCGATGCCGCGGACATCATCGTGTTTCCCGAAGCCCCGCCGCAATCGACGCCGCTCCCGCGGACTGAACTGCTCGATCGGCTGGGCACTCACCTGACCCGCCACATCGGCCCGGGAGTGGAGTACGCCGACATCCGCGTCTACGTTCCCGGCGACCAGCTGCGCACAGTCAACTGGCCGGTGAGCGCGCGGCGCGGCCGGCTGCATGT
>NZ_JBARMY010000089.1:0-14293 GCF_049802695.1 Mycobacterium sp. | reverse complement strand
CCCCGGGAATCGGTCAGCCGCCGGGCCGCTGCGGCGCCCAGGGCCAGCGCGAGCTCGGCGGTCAGCTCGCGGTTGGCGACCCCACGGACGCCATCGGTGCCGAAAAGTCGACCCATGCGGACAAACCTCTCACATTCAACAGCCGTGGAACTTGCATTCTCTTATCTGGCCGCGAGCGCGCGAAAATTGCCGGCGACACGCCGAACAATGCGTACAACGATGCACGCTCGCCACCAGAAAGAGACCGCTGATCAGCGCTTGCTGTACTGCGGGGCCTTCCGGGCCTTCTTCAGGCCGTACTTCTTGCGCTCGGTGGCGCGAGGATCACGGGTGAGAAAACCGGCCTTCTTCAGAGCGGGCCGGTCGTCGGGGGCGACCAGGATCAACGCCCGCGCAATGGCCAACCGCAGTGCACCAGCCTGCCCGGACGGGCCACCGCCGTCGAGGTGGGCATAGATGTCGAAGTTCTCCAGCCGGTCCACCGTCACCAGCGGCGCCTTGATCAGCTGCTGATGCACCTTGTTCGGGAAGTAAGCCTCCAGGCTGCGGCCGTCGAGGTCGAACTTGCCGGAGCCGGGCACCAGACGCACCCGCACCACGGCTTCTTTGCGGCGGCCGACGGTTTGGATGGGACGCTCGATCGCGAACGAGTCCGCGACGGGGGCCGGGGCCTCGTCGGCGACCGGGATTTCCAGCTCTGCCGGCTCACTCATCAGCGCCGCTCCTTCTCATCGCTTCGCTCTGCATCGTCGCCGGCGCGGTCATTGCGCCACCTGCTTGATCTCGTATGGAACCGGCTGCTGGGCGGTGTGCGGGTGCTGCGGCCCGGCGTAGACCCGCAGCTTGCGCCTGATCTGCCGACCGAGTTTGTTCTTGGGCAACATCCCGACGATCGCCTTCTCGATCACGCGATCAGGGTGCTTCTGCATCAATTCGCCGATCGTGCGCGTACGCAAGCCGCCGGGATACCCCGAGTGGCGGTAAGCCAGCTTGTTGCGCAGCTTTTCGCCGCTGATGGCGACCTTGTCGGCGTTGACGACGATGACGAAGTCGCCGCCGTCGACGTTGGGTGTGAACGTGGGCTTGTGCTTACCGCGCAGCAGAGTGGCTGCCGCTACGGCAAGGCGGCCGAGCACCACGTCCGTGGCGTCGATGACGTACCACGACCGTGTGGTGTCACCCGCCTTCGGCACGTATGTAGGCACAGCGCTTACCTTCTCTTCTCGGGTGGATCCCGGCGAACCGGGTGCCGGTCAGGCGATTACGGCAGGTGATCTCGGCGACCGACGTTGACCCGAGCCCCGGCGTACCGTACGCCAACGGAGCAGCTTACCGGCGGGTATCGCTGCAGGTCAAAACGCCGGTCTGCCTCGGCTCGAGTAGACCAGTGGACGATCACCGGCACTTACGCCACGTCAGTCACGTCCGTCACTGGTAGAAGCGGGTGACGTTTTGGCCGCCTCTGAGCGATTCCGCCTCTGCGCGCAGTGCCAGCACCCGTCGATGAATCCGATGCTCAGTGCCGCGCGGCATTTCTCCAGGTCCGTACAGTGCGCGCCCCAATCGACGCACCCGTCCGAGCCGCCGCTCCCACCGCAACGCATCCGACACTGTTTTCGGCGCTGGGCGCGCGACGTCGAAGCCGTGCCACTCGAGCCGCTGCACCATGGCTGTGATCGTCGCCGGGCCGTGAAGGAACAGGTCCACTGTCAGGACGTAACGGAGTTCAATCCCCCGCAGTCGTCGCGATTCGGTCATCATCCGACCGTCGCAGGTGGGTCTGACATCACCGCGGAATCGCTCCGGGCATGAAGGCACTTACTTCGCTCAGTGACAGCTGAGAACAAGGGACAGCCGGGACTAGCAGGTACCGCGATGCTCGAGCCGCACACATGACCGTGTGGTCCCGACGGCTCTCCTCCGTCGAGACCACACGAAGCATTTATTTGTGCGCTACCGCATCCACACCCCTGCCGCTCGACGATCGGCGTTCGCCACGTCCTCGGCGCCGTCATGCACCGCATTGCCGAGGTTGACGAGGATCTCGTTGAGGGCGCCGGCTGCCTGATGCCACTTCAACTGCTCGACGCGGTATGCGGCGGCGGCGTCGCGGGTCCATACCTGCTGTAGCGGGGCGATCTGGGACCGTAGCTCCTCCAGCGCCGCGTTAAAACGCCCCGCGGTCGTGTGGATCTCGGCACGAACCGAATATTCGATTCCATCGAAGTTGTAGGACAACACAGATTCCACGGTCGGCTCTCAGAGGTCTCCGCCGGCGGTCGCGATGCGGTGGGCGTGCGTCTCGCCGGCTTCCCGCAACATGGCCTCGTTGTATCGGATGGTTTCGGCGATGCTGTGCAAAGCGTGGTACAGCTTCGTCGATTCGACGTTCCAGCGATCTACCACTTCCTTGAACCGGCTGGCCGCTACGCCACCCCACACCGACGGCGGCACACTGCTGATCCTGCCGATGAACGCCTGCAGCGTCGCCCGGATCTCTTCGTTGCGGGTGTCCGTCGTCGCAGCGACAGAACGCATCAGGTCGAGGTCGGTGGCGAGTGCGTTGGCACCCTCTGGTGTGCTCAAGTCGGTCCCCTATCTCAAGCCTGCTGACAACGAATAAGACTGTGACGGGAAGGCTTTGGTTCCCGGATTTCCTCATCGAATCGGCCCTTCATCTCAGCGCGTGGGCCGACCGCACCGCCAGCTCGCACGCGTCTCGCACCGCCGCGTCATCGCCGGGCCGGCTCTGGCAGCCAATGCTGATCCGGACCGTGCCGTCCAGCAGCACGACCCATCGGATGTCGTGACCCGCACGAAGTTCGCGGTAGGTCACTGCGTTCCTGCCGGATCTACGTTCGTTCGGATTGAAGTCGATGAAGACGCCAGCCGGCGCTTCGTCGATCGCGCGTCTCAATGTCTCCGCCGTGTCGCCCAACGTCTCGTCAACAACCGGCGACTGCGTGACGTGCAGCGCTGTCTCAGAATCTATCGGCGAAGTGATCTGCACTCGGGCAGAACCCGGGCCGGCCACAACTCGCCGCGTGGTCCACTGCGCCGGAACGGTCAGTGCCACCCGGCCCTCCACCAGAAAGGTGGTCGGCATCGCATCGGCGGACGGCGCAGACCGGCGACCCACCACGCCGAAACTAACCAATGCTGCCGCCAGCACGACAACCATGACTGGAATCAAAAGCAGGCTTGTCTTTCGGCCGTGGATGACGGCATCGGGTCGACCGGCCTTCACAACCTGATCGTCGGCCGAGAGAGTCCGGACCGCCATACCGGAGAGCGCGGCGTCGTCCACTACCGTCACCACCAGACCGGCATCGACCGCGCGCACCCGGTCAGCGATCAATCCCGCTAACTGCGGTGCGCCGCTGATTGCGGTCGGCGCGTCGATGTGCACCGCCCTTGCCGGTCCCGAAGCCACGATGCGCGTGACGTTTTCGGCGACGAGGTACGCTTCACCGTCGCGCTGTTCGACGACCACCTCTGCGCCGGTGACCACCACGAAGCGGTCGGCTATCTCCACAACCACTGTGGCGGCGCCGGCCAGCAGCTCTGACCGTCGCCGCATGACGACGTCACGCACTAACCCGCGAGCAGCGCAACGCATTACGTCCACACGGGCCGCAGACCACCAGGACGGGTGGACGATGACCAGCGATGTGTGCGCCCCATCCAACACCGACTGCAGCACCGCACGCCACAGCAATTCGGTGGACTGCGGAGTGTCGTCGACCAAGACCACCGGATCGTCCATCCCGTCGAGAGCAGCCTGAGCCGTCTCTGCCTCGGCGGCCGCAGTGTCACAACACCACCGACGAACGCCGGTGGGTCCCGCCTCGATCACGGCGCGGTGAGCCGCTAGGGCGCCGGCGTGCACGCGACCTGCACCAGTTGATCGGCACGGCTGCGGGTGACCAGGGTGCCGCGGCCCGGCGGCAACGGCGTCGGGCGCACCGAACCGATCAGTGCGCCCTCGTCGGGCGATCCGCTCATGATCAGTCCCATCGCGCCCGCATCGCGCAAGCCGCACAACATCGGCTCGAACATCGCCCGGGCCGCACCGGCGCTTCGACGCGCGACAATGACGTGCAGACCCAGATCGACGGCATGCGGCAGGTATTCGACCAGAGGTGTCAGCGGGCTGCCACTGGTGGTAGCGACCAGGTCGTAATCGTCGACGACGAAGTAGATCTCGGGCCCCGACCACCAGGATCTGTCTCGTAACTGCTCAAGGCTGGCCTGTGCAGGGGGCAGTCGTCGTTGCAGCACATCGATGACGGCGGCCAGGAAAGCGGCGAATGTGGGCGCGGACACGGCGTAACCGCCCAAATGCCCGGAACCGACAACACCGAGCAATCCGCGACGGAAGTCGGCGATGAACAGTCGGGCCTGCGCCGCGGTTCTGGTTCGGACAATCTCCCGGCAGACAGTCCGCAGCGTCGTGGTTTTGCCGCACTCGGCGTCACCCACGACAAGCAGATGCGATTGACGACCGAAATCAATCGTCACGGGGCGTAAGTCGTGTGATTCCAAACCGAGCAGGATATTGGCATTACTAATTTCGCTACCGGCCTGCTCGATCAGATGCCGGTGATCGACGTGGGCGGGCAGCAGTGTGATCGGGGGCGCGACGACGCCACCGTAGCGGTGCCGTAATTGCTGGCCGAGCCCCAGCGTGGCTTCGCTGAGCCCGGCGCTGGACTCGACGCCGTCGAGCCTTGGCGGCAAGGCGATCGCCATGTGCAGGCCGTCTTCGCACAGTCCACGCCCGGGGCTGTCCCGTGGCACCCGCTGCGCGTGCTTGCGGTCGACTTCGGACTCTGCGGCATCTCCGAGCCGCAATTCGATCCGCGTGCCGATCGCATCCTTGATCGCCGGCCTGATATCGGCCCAGCGCGACGCCGACAACGCCACGTGCACTCCGAAGGACAGGCCCTGCACAGCAAGCGCGGTGATCGACGCTTCGAGCGTCTCGAACTGCCGGCGCATCGCGGCCCACCCGTCGATGACCAGGAAGACGTCACCGAAGCCGTCATCGTCGGCTCGCTGCTCCTTGCGCTGGCGGTACTGGGTCATCGACTCGAAACCGTGGTCAGAGAAGAACCGCTCCCGGCGGCGGACAAGCGACTCGAGCTGGGCGATCGTGCGGGCGACTAGCTCGGGTTCGGCTCTGCCGGCCACAGAACCGGTGTGCGGCAGGGCTCGCAGCGAGGTCAGCGCGCCGCCGCCGAAGTCCAGACAGTAGAACTGCACCTGATTCGGATCATGAGTGGCGGCCAACGCCGTGACGATGGTGCGCAATGCCGTCGTCTTACCCGACTGCGGCGACCCGACGACAGCGATATTGCCTGCGGCTCCGCAAAGTTCGACGGTCAGCGCCGTCCGCTTCTGGTCGAAGGGCCGGTCGACGACGCCGATCGGGACACACAGGCGGCCGGCGCTCGAGGATGCGTCGCGCAGCACCGTGTCGAGCGACGGCGGAGACCCCAGCGGGGGTAGCCACACCTGGTGCGCCGGCGGGCCGTACAAGCAGAGACGCTCGACCACCTGCTGCAACACCGTACTTCCACCTCCCCGGTCGGACGGCACTGATCCGACCCCCGTCACCGCGCCCGACGGGGCGGCGCTGAACAACCGCACCAGCGGCGTCGGCACCGCATCGGTCGCCGGTGGCGAACTCGCGGGCGCGCAGTGGCCCGACACGAAGGCGGACTGGAAGCGCACCAAGTCACCTGCACCGGGACGCAGATAAGCCGCTCCGGGCGTGTTGGGCAGATGGTAGGCGTCCGGCGTACCCAGCACTACCCGAGACTCGTTGACCGTCAATGTCTTCAGGCACACCCGATAGGACAGATGTGACTCCAATCCGCGAAGCCGGCCCTCGTCGAGCCGTTGGCTGGCCAACAGCAGATGCACGCCCAGTGATCGGCCCAGACGGCCGACCGCTGCGAACATGTCGGCGAAATCGGGTTGTTGCGCGAGCAATTCTGAGAACTCGTCGACGATGACGAACAGCACCGGCAAGGCGGACAATTGTGCGCCGGCCCGCCGCGCCCGCTCATAAGCCGCCACGCTGACGAAATCGCCGGCTGCGCGCAGGATCTGCTGGCGACGGTTCATCTCACCGGCCAGTGCGTCTCTCATCCGTTCGACGAGGACCGCATCGTCGGAGAGGTTGGTGATGACGGCGGCGACGTGCGGTGCGTGCTCCAACCCGCGAAACGTCGCGCCCCCTTTGAAGTCGACGAGAACCAGGTTGAGCAGTTCCGGCGAATGCCGAGCCATCATGCCCAACGCCACGGTTCGCAAGAACTCCGACTTGCCCGACCCGGTGGCGCCGATGCAAAGCCCGTGCGGACCGACCCCGTTCTCAGCGGCTTCTTTGATGTCCAGTTCGACCGGCGCACCGTCGGGTGTCGTGCCGACCGGGACGCACAGTCGGTGCCGGTAGTGGCTGCTGCGCCACAGCGAGGCCGGGTCGAATGCGGTGAGCTCCGGGACGCCGACCAGATCCTGCCACCGTGGACCGCCGCCGCGGTGGTCGCCGGCGGCTCGGTAAGCAGCCAATCGACGTGCGCACGCCAGCGCAGCGGCCGTGCTTATCCGGTCAGGACGGGCAACCGCGGCCTCGGCGTCGGCGTGCCGGATGACGAGCTCGGTCGCCGTCACTTTCAGCCGCACGGTGGCGGCCAGCTGCCGGCTGCGGCTGCGGCTGCCGAGTTCCAGCACGGTCACGCCCGGAGTCGCTGCTTCGACAGCCCGTTCGGCGCTGTCGACGATCAGCACGATCTGCGGCGTCCTGTCGACGAGCTCACCAAGCGCGGACTCCGCGTCCAGCAGCGTCGAATAAATCAGTCGTGACGGACCGACTCCGTCTGCCGCACTGGGATGCTGGTTGTGCGGCAACCATTTCAGCCATTCCCAGTGGTACTCGTTGCTGGTCGAGGCGGCGATCAGCAAGTCGCCCGGTGTGTGCAGCACAGCCAGTTGGCAGACCACCGCGCGGAGCAACCCGCGGCCCGCTGTCGGGTCGCCGTCGATTGACACGACGGCCGGAGGTTGTAGCTTGATCGAAACCGGCGCGTCGGAAATCGTCGCGTGCGCTCGGCTGAACGCCTGCAGCGCCAGCCCGGTGACCGGGTCCGTCCGGTCCGCGGGACTCGATTCCGGAGCCACCACACGCGTTGTCGGACAGATGTTTCCGACTCCAAGCCGAGTCTGGCAGAAGTCCGGGTCTCGGGGTCTGCGTTCCCACATCCGGTCGCCACCGATCAACGTCCACAACGACTCCGGCTCCGGATGAGCCCACAGCAGCGCCGAGTGCTGCGCTGCGGCTGCCCGGATCACCTTGTCCCGCTGGCGAGCCAGATAGGTCAGGTATTCCGATCGGGCGTTGTTGAGGTTGCCCGCCCGGCCGTCGCGTCCGCTCACCGCCGAGATGACCGCCGAGAGCAGCATCATCGCCGGAAACGTCAGCAGCATGGGGTGGCGGCCGGCACCGGACCCGGAGTGGAAGACCGCCAGCATCATGCCGATCGTCGCGACGGCCATCAGCACGGGCAGCAGCCGAACGACGAGGGTGGTTCGCCCGGCGTCGGTGATCACTGGCGGAGCCGCCAGAACGATCTCTGCTGTTGGATACGCCGCCCCCGGCAAACGCATCGCGGGCACGAACGGCATGGTGGCGGTCGTGTCGTCGCGTTGAGTCATTCGCCACCTCTCTTGCCGAGTCGTCGACACGGTAGGCAGCACCCGAACCTGCTGCAAGTCGCTGTGGATCGGCGGACACGGGAAAACGCGGATCCGATTAGCCTGCGGGTCGGGCGTGGACGTCGGCGCGGGAAGGGGACAAGGTGGCAAACGTCGGTCAAGACTTGCGACGGGTGTCGCTGCACGCCGACGGTCACACCGTCGATTTGACGTTGCCGGCCGCGGTGCCGATCGCCGAGTTCATCCCCTCGATCCTCGACCTCCTGAGGACCGAACGCGGTTTGGGCGCCGTAGCCGCCACGCCGGTGCGCTACCAGTTGTCCTGCCCCGGCGCATCGCCTTTCGATTTGTCGACAACGTTGTCGCACAACAGCATACGTAACGGTGCCCTTCTCATCCTGACCCGCTCGTCAACCGAGCTGCCCGCTCCGTCTTTCGACGACGCCGCCGATGCGGTGTCGACAACGCTCGCCGACGCGACGCGGCCGTGGAGCCGGCAGTGCAGCCGATTGGCCAGCGCCATTGCAGCGACCTGGCTGGCCGGCCCGGAGGCAGTGCTGCTCGTGCGACGGGCGTTCTGCCGCAGCGGGTTCGACCAAGGCGGCGTGAACCTTGTTGTCGCCGCGTCGATCGGGTGTGTCGCACTGCTGAGCGCAGTCCTCGCTCACCGGGTATGCCGCGAGCCGGTGGCCGGAGTGACGCTTGGCCTGCTGGCCACCGGGTTCGCCGCGGTCGCCGGGTTCCTGGCGGTTCCCGACGGGCCCGGGCCACCCAACGCGCTGTTGGCGGCGATGGCCGCAAGTGTTGTCGCTGCGCTGACGATGCGGTTGACCGGCTGCGGAGACCTTACCTTTACGGCGGTGTCCTGCCTTGCGCTCGTCATCGCCGTCGCCGCGGTGGCAACCGTGCTCATTGGCGGACCGCTGCTGGTGATGGGATCGCTGACCACCCTGGTGTCGCTGGCGCTGCTGGAAGTGTCGGCGCGGCTGGCGATCACGTGGGCAGGCTTGTCGCCGAGCTTGCAGACGCAACCCGATGACCAGCACGGCACACCGGATGCCGGTCAGTTGCGGCGCAACGCCGTTCGCGCGGACGACCTACTGACCAGCCTGGTCGTCGGCTTTTCAATCGCAGCCGCGGTCGGGGCTGTCTGCACAGTGATCAGCGCATACGCTACCGGCGACATCCGCTCAGGCGCAGTCTTATTCGCCGCGGCCAGCGGTGCTGTGCTGCTGCTGCGGGTGCGTTCGCACCCCGGCTTCACCAGGACGCTGACCCTACTCGTAACCGGAACGGTCACGCTGAGCGCCGCTTTCGCTGTTGCCGGCAGCGCGGCGCCGCAGCACCCGGTGTGGCTGGTCACGGGTATAGCTTTACCGGTGGCCGTCGCGATGTGCTTGGGCTTCGTAGTACCCGCGCTGACCTTCTCTCCCGCTGCCCGCCGCGCTACCGAGCTGCTCGAGTATTCGGCGTTGATCGCCATCGTGCCGCTGGCCTGCTGGACGTGCGGCTTCTACACCGCCGCGCGGGGTGCGCACCTGATATGAAACATGTCGTTCGTGTCGCGACAACCATTGCGCTGTGTGGGCTTTCGCAGTGCGCTGCACCCCCGGCGTACGCGGTGTCGCCGCCGCCGGTCGACGACAAGTGGTTGCCTGCGCCGGCCCCGCCGGCGCCCGCACAGCCGACCGTCCAGCGGGAGGTGTGCGCGGTGCCGTCCACGGACCCGGACATCGGGCATGCCGATACCTTTCCTCAACTCGCCGGCCTCGACCTGCCCCGGGTGTGGCAGCTCACGCGTGGAGCCGGCCAGCGCGTCGCGGTCATCGACACCGGCGTCTCGCCGCACCGACAGCTGCGCAATGTGGTCGCGGGCGGTGACTATGTGTCCCGCGGCGACGGCACTCAGGACTGCGACGGTCACGGTACGGTCGTCGCCGGGATCGTCGCCGCCAGAACCGACTCCGCGGCTGACCACTTCAGCGGCGTCGCACCCGAAGCGACTGTGATCAGTATCCGCCAGTCCAGCATGAAGTTCGGGCCCAGAACCGACTCGTCCACCAGCGGTGTCGGCGATGTCGACACGATGGCCAGAGCTGTTCGCACAGCGGCGGATCTCGGCGCGTCCGTCATCAACATCTCCTCGGTGGCCTGCGTGCACGCCGACGCCGGGCTCAACGACCGTGCGCTCGGGGCGGCGCTGGCCTACGCCGTCGAGGTCAAGAACGCCGTCGTTGTCGTCGCCGCCGGCAACACCGGCGGCGCCGGGCAGTGCCCGGCGCAGTCACCGCGAGCCACCTGGGACACCGTGGCTGTCACGGTCAGCCCGGCTTGGTACGACGACTACGTCTTGACGGTGGGTTCGCTGGACACCGACGGCGCGCCGTCGGCATTCACCCTGCCCGGACCGTGGGTGGATGTCGCCGCACCCGGCGAGGCGGTGACGTCGCTCAGCCTCGCCGGCGACGGTCTGGTGAACGGCTTCACCGAGCGGGGTCGATCCGAGCCGCTGGCCGGCACCAGTTACGCCGCACCGGTGGTCAGCGGTTTAGCGGCGCTGATCCGGTCGAGGTTCCCGACGATGACGGCACGGCAGGTGATGCAACGCATCAAGGCCACTGCACATCACCCGCCCGGTGGGCGGGACCCGATCGTCGGCGACGGAGTAGTCGACGCCCTGGCGGCGGTCAGCACCGATGCACCTCCGCCGGGCACTTCGCCGGTGCATCCCACCCCTGCGGTGATCACCACGCCGACCGCCGCTCCCCCGAAGCCCGGTCGGCGGTCCCGAGAGATCGCGTTCAGCGGCGCATCGATGTGCCTTGCGGTGCTCGGGGTCGCGTTGGTCACCGGCCTCGCGGGTGCCCGGCTACGGCGGTCCGGGGTCGGTCCGGGATCCCGCGACGACGGTGTCCCGCGCGACTGAGGCGCCCTGCCGGCTCAGCTCCGGCCCTTGCGGCAACGCGGCCAGCACCGGCCATGGCGCAACGGCCGTGACGGCGGGAAGGCCGAGAGCACGTGCCGCCTCGTCGTCGTGGATGCCGAACCGGACGCCGGCATTCGTCACGAGGTACCGGGCACCGGCCCGGGTGTTGTTACCAGCCAGGCCGGCAGACCGTACGTACGCACTGCGCCCGGCCGGGAGGTAAACCGCGTCCAGCGCCGGGCCGTCGTTGTCTGCCTGCGCCAAAGCGACCGGAACCTCGTCAGCCGGCAACGGCAACGCTTGACCGGCCCAGAACGAGATGTGCGCGCCGGTGTGGCCGGCAGCCCAACTCACGCACAGCGTTGCGTCGTCATCGTTCAGCGGCGCTGACACCCGGTCGGGGAATGTGGCGACCGGCAGCGCGTTCAGGGTCCGACTGCTGCGGATCACGTCGGGTGCTACCGCGGTGATGCCGCGGTAGCCTCGAGAATCGCTGAGTCGGATCAGATCTGCGGCGACCTGACCGACTCGCTGCACCCCGTCAGCGAGCACCACGTAATAGTCGTCGCCGCCGGCGCGGACCACGCGTAGCACGCTTCCGACCGGGAATCCGGACACTGCGCTCGATCGGCGGCCGTCGGCTATCCGCGGCGCTGTGATCGGCGGCGCTTCGGGCACCGCATTCAACAGGGTGCGCGACACCCGCCGCGGACGCCGGTCTTCCAGCCGCAGAGCCCGCGCCACGACCGGATCGGTTGGGTCCACCACCGCCCGCTGCCCGTGGTAGAGCAGATAGACCGGGGCGTTGCCAGCACTGGTCGCCAGGACGGTCTGCTCTGCAGCGAGCCCCTGCACCAGCGGCGCGGCCGTGGTCCCCACGATGGCCGTGGTGGTCGGCTCGACGCTGCCGCGGCTGTCGCAGATCGCCCACACGGTTTCCGCCGGCGCCAGCGGTTCGCCGAGATCTGGCGGAGCACCCGGAATGCCGAGCAGCGGACCGCGTTTGGTGTGGGCGAGCGCGGACTCGCGGACCAGGTGCGGGCTGACATCGCTGCCCGCGACCAAGCGGGCCGAGGCCAGGTTCAGCACCGGATGCCAGACGTCGTCGACGCGGACGTACAGCGCCCCGGAATCCTGGGCCAGCACGATCGGTGCGTCTCCCAGCGTTGACTGTGGCCGCAGTGTCCCGAAGATGGCGCAACCCGCGACGGCCGCGGCCGCCAGCATCGAACCGGCCAGGAGCGCGGATCCCTGCGCATGTAGGGGCTCGTTGACGGTGCGGACGTCGCGGCGCAGCAACGCGCATTCCAATCGGCGTCGCAGAAACCGGTAACCGCTGACATGCAGCCGCGATGTCGGTGCCCACGTCATTCATCCCCCCGGTACGGTTGCGCTCACGATAAGAGGTGGGTGCCCAGGTCCGCGCCGGCCATCCACAGCAACGGTGCTCAGCAGGAAGAATCTGCCGAAATCAGGGGCTACCTGTAGCATCCTTCCGTGATCAATGACCGCATAGGCCGTCTTTGCGGTGTGAGCGCCGCGACGGTGATGGCGGCCGGTGCGCTGCTGTTCGGTCCGGGCGCCGCCCCGTCGGCCCGCGCTGAGGACTGCCCGGACGTGGAAGTCATCTTCGCCCGCGGCACCGGCGAACCCGCGGGCGTCGGTCGCGTCGGCCAGGCTTTCGTCGACTCGCTGCGCCAGGACACCGGCATGAATATCGACGCGTACGGGGTCAACTATCCCGCCGGCAAGCTGCAACTCGGCGGCGGCGACGGCGCCAACGACGCCATCAACCGGGTCAAAGCCGCGGTGCAGAAGTGCCCGGCCACCAAGATCGTGCTGGGCGGGTATTCGCAGGGCGCCTCGGTGATCGACATCGTCGGCGGCGTTCAGGTGGCCGGCGTCACCTGGGGCCATCAGCTGCCGCCGGAATACGTCAACGACATCACCGCCGTCGCCACCTTCGGCAACATCGCCGACCGCTCCGGCAGCCCGATTTCGGCGCAGAGCCCGATCTTCGGGTCCAAGGCCATCGACATGTGCAACCCCGGCGACCCGATCTGTCACGCCGGGCCGGGCAACGAGTGGAGTGACCACGCCAACGGCTACGTGCCCAGCTACACCACCCAGGCCGCCAGTTTCGTCGCGGCCCGGCTGCAGGCACCCGGTCCCGGCGCGATTCCCGGTCCGATTCCCGGCCCCGCGAACGGTCCGGATGTGGTCGCCGGCACTAATCTTCCGAACGGTGTGGTCGTTCGATAACGAGTTGGAGTAACGGGCCGGTCAATTCGACCGATGACAACGGGTATGAGTCATCGCCGGGTTATTCCAGTGCTTGGGCTGCTGATCGCGGCCGCACTGGTGGTCAACCCGTTCGCGGTGGATCCTGCCGCGTCGGCGGCGTGCCCCGATGTCGAAGTGGTGTTCGCCCGGGGAACCAATGAACCGCCGGGTATCGGCAAGGTCGGCGCCGCGTTCGTCAGCGCATTGCGTTCCCAGCTTCCCGGCAGCTCCGTACAGTCCTACGGGGTGAACTACCCGGCAAGTGACAACTTTCTCGCCGCAGCCAACGGCGCCAACGACGCCAGCGGCCACATCCAGTCCATGGCCGGCCAGTGCCCCGCCACCAAGCTGGTGCTGGGCGGGTACTCGCAGGGCGCAGCGGTCATCGACATCGTCACCGCCGCCCCGATCGGGGCGCTCGGCTTCAAACAGCCGATGCCCGCCGCGGTGGCTGACCATGTCGCGGCGGTCGCGGTGTTCGGCAATCCGTCGAGCCGGTTAGGCCAGCCGCTGACCACGCTGAGTCCGCAGTACGGGAGCAAGACCATCGACCTGTGCGACGCCGGTGACCCGATCTGCACGGACGGGCAGAGTTGGCCCGCACACCTGGCTTACGTGCAGACCGGCATGACCAGCCAGGCCGCGCAATTCGCCGCCGCCCGGCTCTAGTCGAAACTCGGGATGCTGCGCAAGTCGCGGGTGACTACCGACCGCGCCGCCAACTGGTCATCGGGCGGATAGTCGACGCCCACCAACGTCAAACCCTGCGCCGGCGACGCCGCGAAGTCGCTGGACCGGCCCGTCGAGGTCAACAGGCCGCGAATCCAGTCAGCGGTGCGCCGGTGTTGACCGACCGCCAGCAACGCTCCGACCAGGGAGCGCACCATCGCCCAGCAGAACGCGTCGGCCGTCACATGGGCGGTGACGAGGTCGCCGTCGCGGCTCCAGTCCAGCCGCTGCAGATCTCTGATGGTGGTGGCGCCTTCGCGGTGGCGGCAGAACGCGCTGAAGTCGTGCAGTCCCAACAGCTCTCGCGACGCCGCCGTCATCGCGTCGACGTCGAGGTCACGCGGCCAGGTCGTGACATAGCGGGCCTGCAACGGCTCCACCCCGTAGGGCGCCGTGGACAACCGGTAGACGTAACGGCGGCGCAGCGCCGAGAAACGTGCGTGGAATCCTGCTGGCGCGCGGCCGATGTCGCGGACCTTGACGTCGGCGGGCAGGAACCGGCCGAGTCGTCGCAGCAGCGGCAAGAACTCGGCGTCGCCGGGCCGCGGTGCACGTGGGTAGGCGTAGGGCAGCGCATCGGCGGGCACGTCGAGGTGAGCCACCTGCCCGATGGCGTGCACGCCGGTGTCGGTG